>NZ_SMJX01000271.1 GCF_004348535.1 Actinomadura sp. KC216 | reverse complement strand
GTTCGGCCCGCAGGAGGGGTTCGGGGGCGGAAGCCTGTCGCTGGACAACTTCCGGACGGTGCTCGGCTCCGCCGGGCTGCCCGCCACCCTGCTGCGCACGCTCGCGCTCGGCCTGGGCACCGTCGCCGTGATGCTGGCCGTCGCCGTCCCGCTCGCCTGGCTCTACACCCGGACGGACCTGCGCGGCAAGTCGGTCATCCTGGTCCTGGCGGCGATGAAGATGGCGATCCCGGGGTTCCTGGTCGCGCTCGGGTACATCTTCATGCTCAACCCCAGCAACGGGATCATCAACTCCTGGTGGAGCGACCTGACCGGCGGCCCGCTGACGAACATCTACACCCTGAAGTGGATCATCGTGCTGCAGGGGTTGGACTTCGCCGGGCCCGCCTTCTTCATGCTCGTCCCCACGCTGCGGGTGATCGACGTGAACGTGGAGGAGGCCGCCGCGGTGCACGGCGTCCCGCGCTGGCGGGCCGCCGTGCAGCTCCTTCTCCCGGTCGCGGCCCCGGCCATCGCGGGGGTGTCCATCTTCTTCTTCATCGCGGCCGTCGAGGTGTTCGACTACGCCGGCATGCTCGGCATGCCGGCGCGCATCACGGTCCTGTCCACGCTGATCTACCAGTACTCGCAGGGCGCCACCGGCTCCCCGGAGTACGGCAACGCCGCGGCGGTGGGGCTCGGCATGGCGCTCGCGATCGGCCTGATCATGATCGGGTACCACCGGGCGGTGCGCCGCGCGGACCAGATGGCCACCGTCACCGGCCGGCGCGCCGGCCGCGAGCCGATGCGGCTCACCCGGGGCGGCCGGTGGGCGGGCCACGGGTTCGTCTTCGGGTACGCGCTGTTCGGCGTGGCGCTGCCGGTGCTGACCCTGGTGTGGGCCTCGCTGACCCCCTACCTCCGGCCGCCGTCGGCGGACGCGGTCGCCGACCTGTCGTTCAGCGCGTACGGCGACGCCATGTACGACCTGTCCGAGGTGCTGCCGACGACCCTGCTGCTCGTGGCGGCGGTGCCCACCGTGGCCGTGATACTCGCCGCCTGCGGGAGCTGGCTGGTCACCCGCACCCGGGTGCCCGGCCGGCGCGGGCTCGACGCGCTCATCATGATGACCCTGGCCGTCCCGTCGATCGTCCTGGCGGTCTCGTTCCTCTACATGGGGTTGTCGGTCTACCGCTGGCTGCCGCTCTACGGCACGGCCGCGTTCCTCGCGCTGGCGGTGGCGGCCCGGTTCGTCGCGACGGCGTACCGCACGCTCCACGGCACGATGCTCCAGGTCCACAGGGAGCTGGAGGAGTCGGCCGCGGCCTCGGGGATCCGCCGGGGCCGGACGTTCATGTCGGTCGTGCTGCCCGCCGTCCGTGGCGGCCTCGTCTACGCGTGGTTCTGGATCGCGCTGCTCACCGTCCGGGAGCTGACCATCACGGTGATCCTCTCCGGCGACGGGACGGACGTCATGTCGACGCGGATCTTCGGCTACAGCTCCGCCGGCGAGACCGGGTTGTCCGCCGCCCTCGGGGTCATGCAGCTCGGCCTCATCGCGGTGCTGCTGGCCGCGTTCTACCGAGCGGCCCGCCGCCAGTCCCTCTGAAGCACCGGGAGTCCAATCATGATCGAGCTCGACGGCGTCTCGAAGTCCTTCGAGCAGGGCCGCACACGCGTCCCCGCACTGCGCGGGGTGTCCCTGTCGGTCGGCAGCGGGGAGTTCTACGTCCTGCTCGGGGCGTCGGGCTGCGGCAAGACGACGACCCTGCGCATCGTGGCCGGGCTGGAGCGCCCTGACGCCGGCAACGTGTGGATCGACGGCGACCAGGTCTTCGGCCCCGGCGCCTGGATCGGCCCGGAGGAGCGTCCGCAGGCGATGGTGTTCCAGTCGTACGCGCTCTGGCCGCACATGACGATCCGGCAGAACATCGCCTTCCCGCTGCGCCGCGGGGTACGGCGCCTGCCGAAAGGCCAGGTGGCCGAGCGGGTCGGGGAGATGCTGGAGCTCTTCCGGCTGACCGAGCAGGCGGACCGGAAGGTCACCCAGCTCTCCGGCGGCCAGCAGCAGCGCGTCGCGCTGGCCCGCGCGCTCGCACTGCGCCCGAAGGTGCTGCTCATGGACGAGCCGCTGTCCAACCTCGACGCCCGCCTGCGCATGGACCTGCGGATGGAGCTGAAGGACCTCGCCGCCCGCACCGGCATCACCTGCCTGCTGGTCACGCACGACCAGGAGGAGGCGATGATGCTCGCGAGCCGGGTCGGGGTGATGGACGGCGGCAGGATCGTCCAGGAGGGAACGCCGGACCAGCTCTACTCCGCCCCGGACTCGGAGTTCGTCGCCACCTTCCTCGACCGCATGAACCTCATCCGCCCCTGCGCGGTCACCGCCCGCACCCGGACGGACATCGAGGTCACGGCCGCCGGCGCGGCACTGCGGGTCGAGCACGGCGACCACGCGGTCGGCACGGAACTGACACTCGGCATCCGGCCGGACGACATCGTCATCCACCCCGACGACTCCGCACCCGACGGCTCCAAGACCAACCTCGTGGAAGGCCGCGCCGTCGCCCACCACTACCTCGGCGGACTGTTCCTCCACCAGGTGGAGACCTCGCTCGGCCTGCTGAGCGTCCGATCCCGGGTCGCCCCCGACAGCCTCGGAGCCGACAACGTCCGGCTCCGCCTCCCCTCCGACCGCCTGATCGCCATCCCCCCACAAGCCACCGCCCAACCAACCGAATAGCCCGGGTTCCGCAGCACGATGCGCGACGCAGCTCCAAGGGGACCGGGGGGACGCGGGGCACGCAGCGGCGACCGGAGGGCGTCGAGTACGCAGCGGCGACCGGGGACGGCGAGCACGCAGCGGCGACCGGGGACGGCGAACACGCAGCGGCGACCGGGCGGCACGCGTTCCGGGAGCGTGCCGAGCCTCAGCTAGGCCGCGCCCCAGTAGCGTGACGGACGATCCGCGCCTACCGGACAAGGGAGCTCGCCTAGTGCGCTGGAAGGTCCATTCCGAGAAGCCGCTCTACACCGACCCCTGGCTCGACATCCGCCTCGCCGACGTCGAGATCACCGGCGGCCGGCACCTGGACCACCGTGTCATCCGGTCGGACGCGGGCGCCGGCGCTGTCGTGGTCGACGCTCAGCGGCGGGTCCTGCTGGAGTGGCGGCACCGCTTCATCACCGACGCGTGGGGCTACGAGATTCCGATCGGCGGCGTCCAGCCCGGGGAGCCTCCCGAGGCGGCCGCCGCGCGCGAGGTGGAGGAGGAGACCGGGTGGAGGCCCGGTCCGATGCGTCCGCTCACCATCGTCCATCCCACCCCGGGCATCAGCGACAGCCGCCACTACATCTACTGGGCGGACGGCGCCACCCACATCGGCCTACCAGCCGAGGACTGGGAGGCCGAGCGGATCGAGTGGGTGCCGCTCACCGACATTCGCGGGCTGGTCGGGGCTGGGAAGATCGTCAGCGGCACGAGCATGGCCGCGCTCCTCCTGGCCGCGTCCGAAGCCTGAGCCGTTGAACCTTCAGCACCGGACGGTACAGCCGATGCGGCTCCACCTCCACTCTGGGCGTTGTGGCGTATGGGGGAGACCTCAGCGTTCGGGTCTCCCCGCACGCCCTTCTGTGGGTGTCGTGTCAGTTTCTTGCCGGTTGCTTTCAGGGTGGTGCTTGGTCAGTTCAGGGGTGGGGTGCTTGCGGGTGGTCGGCGGTGCTGTGTCGCCTGCTGGTAGTCGAAGCCGAGCCCGAGTAGTTTCGGCTCGCTGAACGGCCGTCCCAGTAGCTCGACTCCCACCGGCATGCCGTCGGATGTGAAGCCGGCGGGGATCGTCAGGGCGGGGAACCCCGTGTTGGCGGCGAGGGCGCAGACCCGGAGGCCCTCCTGAGGCTGCCCGATCGGCGCGGCCTGCCGCGAGACCGCCGGGTAGACCAGTGCGTCCAGGTCATGCTGCTTCATCAGGTTGTGGAGCAGCTGTTGCGCCTGCGCGCGCCGGACCAGCTTCTGGCGGTAGGCGTCCTGCGGCCCGGTCGAGGTGCCCAGCCGTTCCTTGAGCCGCTCCAGGACGGTTGGCGTGACCTGGCCGGAGGTGACGATGTCGGCCAGCGTCACGATGTCGGACGGCGGCTCCAGCCGTGCCAGCGAGCGGGGGAATCGTGAGCCCGGCGCCGCCAGGTAGCGATTGAGGTCGCGCTCCATCTCGTCGACGAACACCCACGAGGCGTCCACCGCCGACATCAGCGCTGGTTGGGCCGGCACATCGACGATCGTCGCGCCCTGCGAGGCCATGTCCTCGGTGGCCGCCCGGACAAGCGCCGTCGTCGCCTGCGCGGGCCCCGACGTGCTCAGGTAGTCGGTGAACACGCCGATGCGGGCGTTGACCAGAGCGGTGTCGTCCAGGGCGGTGGTGTAGGTGCGGGGGATCCGCCCGATGGACGCCTTGGTGGACGGGTCGTCCGGGTCGTATCCGGCGGTGGCGTCCAGGATCAGCGCGATGTCGCCGACCGACTTGGCCATGGGGCCGCCGGTGTCCTGGGTGTCGGAGAGCGGCGCGATGCCGTCGCGGCTGGACAGGCCCTGGCTCGGCCGCAACCCGACCAGGCTGTTGTGCGCCGCCGGGCTGCGGATGGAGCCGCAGGTGTCCGAGCCCAGCCCGGCCGCGCCGAAACCGGCCGCGACACCGGCACCCGTGCCGCCGCTGGAGCCGCCCGGGTTGCGGGTCTGGTCGTAGGGGTTGCGGGTCTGTCCACCGAGCGAGCTGATGGTCTCGACGCCGGAGGCGAACTCGTGCAGGTTGGTCTTGGCGAGGATGATCGCCCCCGCCGCGCGCAGCCGCCTGACCTGCTCGGCGTCGTCGGGCGTGCGCCAGTGCCTCAGCGCCAGCGAGCCGTTGGACGTGGGCAGGTCTTCGGTGTCGTAGTTGTCCTTGATCAGGAGCGGGATGCCGTGCAGCGGGCCGCGGACGCGTCCCTGCCGGCGCTCGGCGTCGAGCCGGGCGGCATCGGCGATCGCCGTGGGATCCCGGCGAATGACCGCGTTGACACCCGGCTGATCGGCATACGCCTGCTCGTAGGCATCGATGCGTGCCTGGTATGCCTTGACCAGTTGGACCGAGGTGACCCGGCCGCTCGCCAGCAGTCCGCGTAACTCGGTGGCGTCCATTTCCACCACCCACTCGGCGATGTCGGCCGGTGCCGCCCGGTTGCCCGTGTCGCCAAGCGCGGCGCTGTTACCTGCTGCCGCGCCGACTGTGACGACAGGCGCCGTCAGGACGCCGATACCGGCCACTAGGGCCGCCGTTCGGGTGCGTAGTTTCCGTCCTCGTCTTGCCATATCGGCCTCCTCGTCACCGATTGGCGCCTCGACGTACGGCACGGGAGATGTGGGTTCGGCCCTGCCGGCGTGAACAGCCGCTGACTGTGCCGCCTTGATTATGACTCGGGGGTGCCGCAGCGGCCACCTACCGGGAGGGCACACACCACTCCGGAAGCCCAGCGTCGTTTGACTTCGGCGCCGACCTGTGCGCCGCACGGTGCCGTTCCCCCTCGCGGCGGAGTCACATGCCCCTGTGGCGGGAGGTGACGATGCCGCCCCGCGACCAGGATGATCACCATGATCGCTGCTGCGTCCGTCACTGTCCGGTCTGGACCCGCTGCCCCTTGCCCCCGCGATCGTTCCGGTGCCTCGCTGGGCGCGGCGGGCCGCTCATCTGGCCGCCTTGGTCGCCTTGCCGTCGAGCCTGTGGCGGATCGGGCTGGCGCTGGGGTTCCCGCTGGGCTACACCGACCAGGGACTACGCGAGCTCGTCGGCCCCACGGTGTGGGGGCCGGTCTATCTGATCGCTCTCAGCGTGCTGACCGAGGTCGCCGCGCTCCTCACTCTCGGTCTGGTGCAACGCTGGGGACAGGTGGTGCCGCGCTGGCTTCCGTTCGTTGGCGGCAAGTCCGTTCCCCTGCACGCGGTGATCGTGCCCGCCTGGCTGGGGGTCGCGGTCTTGTCCGTGGCGTGGACGCCCTTGCTGCTGTGGTGGGCCACGCCGCATGAGGACATGACCGATCTCGGGCACACCGTCGTGGGACTGCTGTACCTGCCGTTGGTGGCCTGGGCTCCACTATTGGCCGCGCTCACCCTGTCCTACCAGCGCCGCCACCGCCGCTGACCACCCGCCGTCGCGATCGACTCGGTCGTCTGATTCCCGCACGATCACTGCGGCGGTGGCCGCCCAAGGGCTGGTGGACGTTCCGTTGGGACGTCTCTGGGACGTAGAGGACGTCCCAGAGACGTCCTCGCCGTCCTGCGAGAGCGCGCGCGGGGAACTACTGCTTCGGTTCGTAGACGTGGACGACGATGCCCGAGGCGAACGGTGTGGACCTCACCAGCCGCAGGTGGGTGGTGTCGAACCCGTCGAAGAGGCGCTCTCCGCTGCCCGCGACGACGGGGAAGATCCAGAAGTGGTACTCGTCCACCAGCTTGTGCTCCAGGAGCGTGCGGTCGAGTTCGCCGGTCCCGTACTTCAGGATGTTCTTGCCCGGCTGCGCCTTCAGCCTGGCGACCTCGGTGGCGGCGTCACCCTCGATGACCGTGGCGTTCCATGTGGCCTGGTCCGGCTTGAGGGTTGTGGAGGCGACGTGCTTGGGGAGGGCGTTCATCCGGGAGGCGTAGTCGCCCTCGGACTTCTCCATCTGCGGCCAGACCTGCGCGAACGCCTCGTACGTCACACGTCCGAGCAGGAGGGCGTCGGACGAGGAGAAGAGTTCGTCGCCGTATCCCGAGTGCTCCTCGTCCCAGTAGGGCGGGCCCCACTTCTCCGGTGAAGAGATCACCCCGTCTAGTGTCACGAACGTCGACTCGATGAGCTTTCGCATGGTTCCTCCCGTGTCGATGCGATCTGGAAGCGACCGGCTTGCCCGGCCTCCCTAAGGATGGCCGTGCCGGTTTACGGATTGTTTACGGTTCGCCGGAGGGCTTACCCCCCGCCCCGCGACAAGATCGTCCGGCACGCCTTTGGAGTCGGACGGCCGCCCCGGACGTCCTTGTTCCCGCACGGACCCATACGACGCCCGACTGGACGACCGGCGCAGGCCACCTCCCTCGCTGGCAGAAGCCCGCCCTCCCTGTAGTCGGGCGATTCTCGGCGAACAAGAATTGGACCCGGTGCCGGAGAAACCGCGTTCAGGTCGGCAGGTAGGGGCCGAGTGGCCGGTGCGGCGCGCGCTGCCAGGCTCGCGGCAAGCCGGTGGGCGGTTGCGGTTGGCATGCGGTCAGCGGTGGCCGCGGCTACGGCCGCCGCGCCTTGTTTTCGTTTTCCGGCGCCGTGAACCCTTTCCAGGGTCTCGGTCGTCACCAGCCGGTGTCGGCCGGGGAGTGATGGGAGGGCCTATTCCAAGGTGGACAGTTGTGCGGCAGGGGCTCTCCGCCTTGGAGAGCTTGATTAAAGCTCGTCCCCAACACCAGGTCAGTCAGTCAGTTATCGGGGCACAGTTGGCCGCCGGAGGCGTGCTGGTTACGCTCAGCCTGGCTGGTCGTCGAGGCGCTGGGAGCCGTTACGGATTTCTGCGACGATTTCGTCGTCGCTTTTCGATGGCGGTGGGGCCGGGGACGCGCGGAACTGCTCGAGAAGTTGCTCCAGCGTTCTCGCGGTGTCCTCGTTTGGATGCCTGGAGGATGGATCGAGCGGGGTCTCACTCATGGTTTGTGTCGCTTCTGCGGCGGATCCTGATCGCCAGGATCCTCGGGTAATGGATCACGTTGTAACACGGTGCGGAGTGTGGATAAGGCCCGGGAGGCTTGGCTGCGTACTGTCCCTGGAGAACAGCCTAGGGCATCCGCGGTCTCACGCACGGTGAGGTGTTCCCAATAGCGCAGCACGATGACCGCGCGCTGCCGGTGGCCGAGCCGGTCCAATGCCGACAGCAGCAGCAGCCGATCGTCGAAGTGGTCCCTTTCGACCGCCTCGGGCTCGGGATGGTGAGCAACGAGAATCTCCCGCGACCATCGGGCGGCCCGGCGGTCACTGATGTAGATGCGGATCATGACCGTGCGTGTGAAACCGGTCAGTGTTCCCCGGTTGTCCAAATGCGGCCATTGGAGGAACACCTTGACCAAGGTCTTCTGGGTCAGGTCGTCGGCCTCGAACCAGTCGCCACACAGGAGGAACGCCCTGCGTCGCAGGTCAGACCGGACGTCTTTGACGTACTGAGAGAAACCATCGTCGGGGTTCGGTTCCACAGGTCACCTCAAGAAACTTGAGCCACCGATGCAACGCACAGCGTTGTGTGGCGCGTGTTAGACGGTGAGGCCGACCGACACCTGTGTTGACAGGTAGTTCGAAATCTACTGACAGCGCAGCCTGTACGGCCATCGTGGAAAACCCTGATCTTGGTTCGCCGCCAGAAGCGAGGCAGGAAGGAGCAATGTTAACGCTTCTGTGGTCGTCTCCCGGGGCCAAGCCGCTCCGGCGTTGGCGAAACCCGGGTCAAGGTACCGAGCAATCTGGTCGATTCGATGTTCCGGAGGTTGATCAACCGATGCGTTCTTCTCTCTTAGCGGCCGCCGCCACCGGCGCGGCTGCTCTCAGTGTGGTCGTTTCGCCCATGGCGGCCAATGCGGCGCCGTCCCCTTCTTCACCGGCCACCAGCAACGTCTCGTCCCCGGGTAAGAACTGCGTAGTCCATCTGGCCGCAGGTGGAAGCATGACCTGCTACGACACATTCACTCAAGCCGTTACCGACGCCACCAACGGGAAGATAACCAACGCTCCCCGGGACGCCGCAACCGCTGTCGCCAGCAAGACCTTCAACGACCGCATCAACGCGGTTGCCCAGGTGAAGGGTCGGTCGGCCGCGGGGGCCGCCGCGACCGTCATCGAAATCTCCTTCGAGCACAGAGATGCCGGAGGTTCCTCACTGACTTGGGAGACGTCGTCCGGCTGCAACGACTCGGGCGGCGTGGAGTGGCAGGTCGGCAACGTCAGCGGGTGGTGGAACGACAGGATCTCCTCATTCCGTACCTACGCCCGCTGCCAGGGCAAGCATTGGGAGCATTCGAACTTCAGGGGTGCCAGTACCGGCTTCTGGAACTCGACGTCCTATATCGGCAATGCCATGAACGACAGGACGTCCTCCATCCAATGGGGCTGAGGCCGGGTCACCCCGCCAGGCAGGGTCACCCCCGCAAGGCAGGGTCACCCCGCCAGGGCGGGCAGCATCTGCTCCTGGCAGGTAGTGGACGGGAACACCGCGACCTGCCCGGACGGCAGCACGCACGCCGCCAACCGCGGTACCGGCCGGGTGGGCTCACCATCCGTGTCGGAATGCAAGCGAGGATCGCCCTCGCGTAGGAACCCTTGCCGGAACAAGGTTGCACAAGCGTCGAGCACATTGCCGATCTCGACGGGCCCGGCATCGGTCCCGACGGGGCCGGCCTGAGCGACCTCGCTGTAGAAGCCCTTGTTGTTCCACTCGCTGGTGCTGTAGCAGCGAATGGTGTGCCGTTGCGCCGCGGGCTCGTCATGAGCGAAGAACGCGAGCGCGCCGGTGGACCCGAGCGCGACAGCACCAGCGAGCGGCATCGCGACCGCCAGCCGCCGCGGCCACGACCGCCGGCGGCGGGCGACCGCTCTGGTCAGCAGCTCGGCGCGGGCCGTACGCCGGTCCAGCGGCATGGGTCGGGGCTCAGGCATACGGGGGTCGTCCATCAAGTCATTCATCGCGGTTACTTCTCCTGACCGGATCAGCGGTGTCGTCGCCGAGCACCTGACGCAGCCGCGTCCTGGCCCGCGCGACCCTGGACTTCACAGTGCCGACCGGCACCTCCAACACGCCGGCGGCGTCGGCGTAGGACAACCCCGACCACACCACCAGCGACAGCACCTCCTGGTCGGACGCCGACAGCTGCTCAAACCCGTCAAGGATCTGCCGCATGGCGCGTTCGTCGTCCAGCCGGGCCGCCAGTTCATCCCCCATGTCGGGCCCGGTGGTGGGCTCGGCGTCGGGTCGCAACCGGGCCAGGAGCCGCTGCTGCCGACGGCTTGTCCGGTGGGCGTTGCGTAACAGGTTGTTGGCGACCGCCAACAGCCAGGGCAGGACCGACTCGCCCGTCATACGGACCGCGCGACGGCGGCGCCACGCCTGCAGGAACACCAGTGAGGTGAGATCCTCGGCCACGGCCCAGTCGGCGGTACGGCGGAAACAGTGGTTGTAGACCGCGTCCGCATGCCGCTTGAACAGCGCGCCGAACGCGTCAGCGTCACCGTCGGCTGCAGCAGACCACAACGCCGCGTCGGCCGGCGACCGACCATGCGCGTTCCCGAGACCGGGCTTGTTGACGGAGATGCTCACACCCTCCTATGTCCACTCACACAACAGGGTTCCGCCCGCCGGCAACAAGGACACATGTCCGGATCGAGCCACTGCGCGACGGAGTCACCGACGCCCAAGAAGCGAACCAGAGCCCACCAAGGCCTCACCGAGTGAGTGACCCACTCGACACGCCACGGGTGCGCTCACCGCCGACGTGCGCGCACAGAGCCTCAACGAGGACGGTGCGGGTGCCGCAGCTGACGTCCCGTACTGGGCACGCCCGGGGTGCGTTCACCGGTTGGCGTGTGCGCAGAGGGCCTCAACGAGGACGGTGTGGGCGCCGTAGCTGATGTCCGAGTTGGGCATGCCACGGGTGCGTTCACTGGTTGGGGTGTGTGGGGAGGGCCTCAAGGAGGACGGTGCGGCGGCCGCAGCGACGTCCGATTGGGCGCGCCACGGGTGCGTTCACCGGTTGGCGTGGGCGCGGAGGGCCTCAACGAGGGCGGTGCGGGCGCCGCAGCTGACGTCCAATGTTGGGCATGCCACGGGTGCGTTCAGCATCGACGTACGCGTAGGGGCCTCGTCGAGATGGTGCGGGCGCGGCAGCTGACGTCCCGTACTGGGCACTCCTGGGGTGCGTTCACCGGTCGGCGTGTGCGCAGAGGCCTTGTTGAGGATGGTGTAGCGGCCACAGCCGACGTTCGATATTGGGCATGCCGCGGGTGCATTCAGCATCGAGGTGCGCGTGCGGCGGGCCTCAACGAGGATGATGCGGCGGCCGCAGGCCCGCCAGACATTGGACTGCTGCGTAACTGGGAGGTGGTCCGCGCCTCCGGTGGTGACCAGGAAATCCGGGTCAGGGGGGTGGCGGGG
>NZ_SMJX01000270.1 GCF_004348535.1 Actinomadura sp. KC216 | reverse complement strand
GGACGGGTCCGGGGGCGGCGTGGTGCTCGTCGAGGTGGACGGCGTCGGGCTGCCGGTGTCCGTCGGGGACTCGCTCGGGCTCTCGGACGGCGTCCAGGTGGGCGTCGTCGGACGGTACGACGGCGTCCGGCTCTTGGTCGGCTCCTGGCTGGTCGACGGGATGCTCGGCAGGACGTCGGTCGACGCGGGCGGCGCGCTCGGGTCGCTGACCTTCTGGCCCGCCTTGCCGTTGTCGCGGGAGCCGAGCGCGAGGACGGAGGAGACCACCACGATCGCCACGAACAGCGCGGCGGCCCCGGCCAGCGCGGCGGACCGGCCCGAGCCGATGAGCCGCCGCTGCAGCCCGCGGCCGCTCTTGTCGCCGTCACCGGCGTCGGCGTCGGCGTCGGCGCCGGCGCCGGCGCCGGCCTTGACGGTGACGAGGTCGCGGGGCAGCGTGCTCTCGGCGGGCCAGTCGTCGCTCGACCCGGACAGCGGGCCGTCGCCGGGCTCGTCCTCGAAGAGGGGGGCGTCGTCGTCCGCGTCGGGCGGGAACAGCTCGCCGTCGTCGAGCTCCGCCGCGCGGACCGATCCGGCGGCGAGCATCGCGGTCTCGTCGGTGTCGCCGGACGGGCGGGGAGCGGCGACGGGCGCGTCCATCCGCGAGGTTCCCTCGTGGCCGAGCAGCCGCATGAGCACCTGCCGGGCGCTCGGCCGGCGCGCGGGGTCCTTCTCCAGGCAGTCGAGCACCAGCTCGCGCAGCTGCCCTTCGAGGTCGCCGAGGTCGGGCTCCTCGTTCAGGATGCGGTTGATCACGGCGGGGATGCTGTCCTGGCCGAACGGGGGCTCCCCGGTGGCCGCGAACACCAGCGTCGCCGCCCAGCAGAACACGTCCGCGGGCGTCCCGACCTCGTCGCCGCTGATCTGCTCGGGCGCCATGTAGGACGGGGTGCCGATGACCCGGCTGGTGAGGGTGGTGCCGCCGCTGATCGCCCGCGCCACCCCGAAGTCGATGACGCGGGGGCCGTCCGGGCCGATCAGCACGTTGTGCGGCTTGAAGTCGCGATGGACGATCTTCGCCTGGTGGATCGCGGCGAGGGCCGTCGCGGTGCCGACGGCGAGCCGGTCGAGCGCGGCGCCGTCGAGCGGGCCCTGGCCGAGGACCTGCTGGTTCAGCGACGGGCCCGCGACGTACTCGCTGACGATGTAGGGGCGGTCGCCGTCCACGTCCGCGTCGATGACCTGGGCGGTGCAGAATGGGGCGACCTGCTTGGCGACCTCCAGCTCCCGCAGGAACCGGGCGCGGGCCTTGTCGTCGGACGTGAGATCCGCGTGCAGCAGCTTGATCGCGACCTGGCGGCCGTCGTCGTCGACGCCGAGGAACACGGCGCCCTGGCCGCCCTCGCCCACCCGGCCGATCAGGGCGTACGACCCGAGCCGATCCGGGTCACCGGACCGAAGCGCCCCAACCTCCATGCGTGGAACCGTCCCTCTCTCGATCACGGGGCCATCCCCCAGGCCCGGATCACCCCTCCGACAGTGTGACGCCCGAGACCGAGGGGAAGTTCACCGGCCCTGAGACCATACGGCGTGATATGCCCTACACGCCGCCGATCAGACGCATTTGGACCGGAGCACCACCCTAATGCCGTCACGTCTCACAGCGGTACGGGTGAGCAAGCCGTCACCCAAGCGAAATCGAACGTCCGGTGAACAGGACTTACGGCGTGAAATGGGACAGGACTTCGGGGTTGGCCATCGAGTCGCGGTTGGCGGCCTTGTCGACCGGGGTGCCCTGGAGGATCTTGCGGACGGGGACCTCCAGCTTCTTGCCCGACAGCGTCCGCGGGATGCCGGGGACGGCGTGCACCTCGTCCGGGACGTGCCGCGGCGACAGCGACGAGCGGATCTCGCGCTTCAGCCGCCCGAGCAGGTCGTCGGTGAGGGACGCGCCCTCCGCGAGCTGGACGTACAGCAGCAGCCGCCCCTCCTGGCCGAGCCGCCCGGTGTCGATGACGAGGCTGTCGGCGATCTCCTCGAACGCCTCCACGACGCGGTAGAAGTCGGACGTGCCCATGCGGACGCCGCCGCGGTTCAGCGTGGAGTCGGACCGCCCGTAGATGACGCAGCCGCCGTCCGGGAGGACCTTCACCCAGTCGCCGTGCCGCCACACGCCCGGATACATGTCGAAATAGGACTCGCGGTACCGCTCGCCGCCCTCGTCGTTCCAGAAGAAGACGGGCATGGACGGCATCGGCTCGGTGATGACCAGCTCGCCGACCTCGTCGATGACCGGCTTGCCGTCGTCGGTGAACGCCTCCACCTTGGCGCCGAGGCCGCGGCACTGGATGACGCCCGCGCGCAGCGGCAGCAGCGGCGAGGGGCCGACGAAGCCGGTGCACAGGTCGGTGCCGCCGGAGAACGAGCCGAGCAGCAGGTCGTCGGCGACCGCCTCGTACACCCAGGCGAACCCCTCGGGCGGCAGCGGCGAACCGGTCGAGCCGATGCCGCGCAGCGCCGACAGGTCGAGTTCGGCGCCGGGCCGGCGGCCCTCCTTCGCGGACGCCGTGATGTAGGGCGCGCCGACGCCCATGTAGGTGACGCCGTTCTCGGCGGCGAGCGTCCACAGGTCGAGGGGGGCGCCGTCGTACATGACGACGGTGGAGCCCACCAGCAGGCCGCCGATGAGGTAGTTCCACATCATCCAGCCGGTGGTGGTGAACCAGAAGAACACGTCGCCGGGGCCGAGGTCCTGGTGGAACGACAGGGCCTTGAGGTGTTCCAGGACGACCCCGCCGTGGCCGTGGACGAGCGGCTTCGGCAGCCCCGTCGTCCCGGACGAGTACACCACCCACAGCGGATGGTCGAACGGGACGTCCTCGAACTCCAGCTCGTCGTGCCCGGGACGCGGCAGGTCGCCGTAGTGCATGCCGACGCGCAGGTCGCCGGGGGTGGCGGCCGGGTCGAGGTACGGGATCAGCACGGTCGCGGCGAGGGTCGGCAGCGCGGCCTCGATCTCCCCGACGATCTCGCGCCGGTCGAACCGCTTGCCGTTGTAGGCGTAGCCGTCCACGGCGATCAGGACCTTCGGCTCGATCTGCGCGAACCGGTCGATCACCGAGGACGAGCCGAAGTCAGGGGAGCACGACGACCAGATCGCGCCCAGCGACGCCGTCGCCAGGAAGCAGATCAGCGCCTCGGGGATGTTCGGGACGTACGCGGCGACCCGGTCGCCCTTGCCGACGCCCAGCTCGGCGAGGCCCGCGCGCACCTCGGCCACGTGCAGGGCCAGCTCCCGGTACGTCAGCAGGCGGTGCCCGCCCGCCTCCGACCGGAAGATCACCGCCGTCTCGTCGGGGGTCTGCCCGGCCCGGCGGAGGGCGTTCGCGGCGTAGTTGAGCGTCGCGCCGGGGAACCATTTCAGGCCGTCCACCGGCATGGGGCCGCCCGTCCTGACCGGGCCGTCGCCCCGCGTGCCGACGACCTCGAAGTAGGACCAGATCGCGTCCCAGAACGCGTCGACCTCGGTCACCGACCAGCGCCAGAGGTCGTCGTAGGTCTCGGTGAGGACGCCCCGGTCCCACAGCCAGTGGACGAAGCGGGTCACCCGCGCGTTGGCGACGACCTCCTCCGACGGCTCCCACAGCGGCGAACCTTCGGCAACCTCACGGGTCATCTCTCTCCCTCCGCGGCGCGTGGCGATCCCAATATCCGTCCGGGCCGCACACGGCGCAACCTCCCAGATCGGTCCCGAGCGTACGCGCCGGCCGGCGAGCGGTCAGATGCGGGTCAGGTCCGCGATGGCGCTGACCACGGCCTTGGTGTCGGCGAGCGTCGCGACGACGTGTTCGGCGCCCGCGGCGCGCAGCTCTGCCTCGGTGGCGCTGCCGGTGGCGACGGCGATGATCGGGGACCCGGCGATGTGGGCGGCCTGGACGTCGCGCGGCGAGTCGGCGATGTAGACGGTGGCGGCCTCGGAGTAGCGGGCGCCGTGCCGTTCCCCGGCGCGGGTGCGGGCCAGCTCCAGGAGGGCGGCCTTGCTGTAGACGCCGTTCTCGTAGCCGCCCGCCTCCAGGTCGAGGTGGGGGGCGAGGCCCAGCTCGGTCACCTTCACGACCGCGTTCGGCTGCACGGACCCGGTCAGCACCGACTGGACGACGCCTGGCACATGGGAGAGCGCCTCGACGGCCTCCCTGGCCCCGGCCAGGACGCGGCCGTGGGTGCGCACGTCGGCGCGGCGCGTCGCGAACGCCTCGGCGAGCGCGGCCATGAAGGCGGGCAGGTGGTCGTCGGTGGTGACGACGTCGTTGAACGCGAGGGTCTCGAAGATGATCTCGGACTCGGTGCGGCCGGGGGTGGGCGCCAGCCGGACGAGGGGGCGCCCGATCGTCCGCTGGAACGCCTCGGCGTAGGCGTCCCGGGTGACCCGCGCGACGTCGACCAGGGTGTGATCGATGTTCCACAGCACCAGACGGTTCAGCGTCGACATCCCGTTCCCATGCGAGGTTGGACGAGCGTGGACGGGCGGCGTCCCCGGCACCGCCTCGCCCCACCGGAGCGGCGGGGCGAGCTTATCGTCCGGCCTGACGGGCACGGTCCGCAACCGTGCCCGTCAGGTCCGGTCGATCACCGCCTCAGGAGTCGATCGCCGCCTCAGGAGTCGAGCACGGCCGCGATGGCCTCGATCTCCACGAGCTGGTCGTCATAGCCCAGCACCGTGACGCCCATCAGGGTGCTGGGGACGTCGTGGTCGCCGAAGGAGTCCCGGACCACCTCCCAGGCGGCCACCAGGTCCGGCTGCCTGCTCGACGCGACGAGAACCCTGGTGCTGATGACGTCGTGCAGGGACGCGCCGGAGTCCGCCAGCGCGGTCCGCAGGTTCTCGACGGCCTTCGCCGCCTGCCCCGCGTAGTCCCCGACCGCCGCCGTCGATCCGTCCTCGTTCAGCGGGCAGGCCCCGGCAAGGAAGATCAGGCGGGATCCGGCGGGTGCCGTGGCCGCGTAGGCGTACTCGGCGACGTCGGACAGCGAGGACGAGCGGATCAGTGTGACGGCACTGGCCATGGTGATTCCCTTCGGATCAGGCAAGATCACGGCCAGCCTTTCAAAGGATCCTCCGCCGCGCCTCCGGTTATTTCGGCCTGTCAGGGGCCCATGTGCGGGTAGCGGAAGTCGGTCGGCGGGACGAGCGTCTCCTTGATCGAGCGGACGCTGGTCCAGCGGGTCAGGTTGAACACCGAGCCCGCCTTGTCGTTGGTGCCGGACGCGCGGGCGCCGCCGAACGGCTGCTGCCCGACGATCGAGCCGGTCGGCTTGTCGTTGATGTAGAAGTTCCCGGCGGCGAACCGGAGCGTGTCGGTGGCGGCGGCGACCGCGGCGCGGTCCTCGGCGATGATCGAGCCGGTGAGGCCGTACTCGGACACGCTCTCCATCTGGTGCAGGACGGCGTCGTAGTCGCCGTCGTCGTAGACGTGCACGCCGACGATCGGGCCGAAGTACTCGGTGGTGAAGATGTCGTCGGTCGGGTCGGAGGACTCCAGCACGGTCGGGCGGACGAAGTAGCCCCGCGAGTCGTCCAGCTCGCCGCCCGCCAGGATCTCGATGGTGTCCACCTCGCGGGCCCGCTCGATCGCGCGGCGGTGCTTGGCGAACGCGCGGTCGTCGATCACCGCGCCCATGAACAGCGAGAGGTCGTCGGCGACGTTGCCCATGGTGAGGGACTCGGTCTCGGCGAGGAACTCGTCCCGCATCCGGCCCCAGACGGACCGCGGGATGTAGGCGCGGGACGCGGCGGAGCACTTCTGCCCCTGGTACTCGAACGCGCCGCGGACGAGCGCGGTCTTCAGCACCGCCGGGTCGGCCGTCGGGTGGGCGACGACGAAGTCCTTGCCGCCGGTCTCGCCGACGATCCGCGGGTAGCCCTTGTAGGCGGAGATGTTCTCGCCGATCGTCCGCCAGAGGGCCTGGAAGGTGGCGGCGGACCCGGTGAAGTGCAGCCCGGCCAGGTCGGGGTGGCGCAGCGCGACGTTCGAGACGGCCCGCCCGTTGCCGGTGACGAGGTTGATCACGCCGGGCGGGAGCCCGGCGGCCTCCAGCAGCCGCATCGTGAAATGCGCGGCGAGCTGCTGCGTCGGGGACGGCTTCCACACCACGACGTTGCCCATCAGCGCGGGCGAGGTCGGCAGGTTCCCGGCGATCGCGCTGAAGTTGAACGGCGTGATCGCGAGGACGAACCCCTCCAGCGGCCGGTAGTCGAGGCGGTTCCACACGCCGGGGGACGACAGCGGCTGGATCTCGTGGATCTGCTGCGCGTAGCCGACGTTGAACCGCCAGAAGTCGATCAGCTCGCAGGCGGCGTCGATCTCGGCCTGCTGGACGGACTTGGACTGCCCGAGGATCGTGGCGGCGTTCACCGTCGCCCGCCACGGCCCGGCGAGGAGGTCGGCGGCGCGCAGGAAGATCGCGGCGCGGTCCTCGAACGGCATGGCGCGCCAGGCGGGCGCCGCCTCGCGCGCGGCGGCGACGGCCTCGGCGACGTCCGGTTCGGTCGCGTCGCCCATCCGGCCGAGGACGTGGGCGTGGTTGTGCGGCTCGACGACGTCGATCGGCGTCCCGGCGCCCATGCGCTGCTCGCCGCCGATCGTCATGGTCAGCTCGGTCTGCCCGCCGCCGAGCTCCTTGATCCTCGCCTCCAGCGCGGCCCGCTCGCCGCTGCCGGGCGCGTAGGTCTTGACGCGTTCGTTCACCGGTACCGGGACTGTGGTCGCGGCGTCCATGGCGGCTCTCCTGCGGTTCCGACGGCGTTGTCCGATGTGCCGGGACCTACCCGCCCATATGCCGGTCAGTCGAGCAGGTGAGGGAGTTCCTGGGTGGCGTACCAGAGGAGTTCGTGGCCCTCCGCGCCGTCGACGGTAAAGCGGGCGTCGTCGTCGCCCGCGTCGGCTGCCGGGAGGGCGTCCGCGGCGGCGGCGATGTCGTCGGCGGCGTTTGCGTCGTCCACATGCCCGGACGCGATCTTCTTCCACGGAACGGCTTCGGAGAGCGTCACGGTGGCGCGGTCGTCGTTGGCGAGCCCGGCGTCGCCGCGCGGCCAGGTGACCAGGTGGTCGGGGACCTCGGCGGCGAGGACGACGCGGCGGCGCGGGGCGGCGGGGTCGGCGGCGAGGAGGCGCAGGGAGGCGCGGGCGGCGGCGGACATCGCCGCGTACTCCAGCTCCTCCAGGTCGCCGCCCGCGTACCACTCGCGCAGCGCGGGCGTGACCGCGTGCGCCGCGACCGGCGCGGGGCCGATCTCCTGGGCGGCGTGGACGCCGGCGAGGAGCGTGAGCGTGGACGGCAGGTAGACGCGCATGAGGTGAGCAAGTCTGCCAGACGGTCAGGGCAAGAGCTTCAACGCGCGCAGTTCGGCGATGGTGGTGTCGGGCCCTGTGTGGTGGATGCCGCGCAGCCCGAGGTCCTCCGCGGCGCGGACGTTGTGCTCGATGTCGTCGATGAAGACGCATTCGGCGGCGTCCAGGCCGAGGAGGTCGAGCGCGTGCCGGAAGATCCGCTCGTCGGGCTTGCGGAGGCCGACCTCGGAGGAGATGACGACGGCGTCGAAGACCTCGGCGAACAGGTCGCTGGGGTAGTCGTTGCCCCACGAGTTGGACAGCACGGCCGTACGCGCTCCGGCGGCGCGGGCCGCGCGGAGCGCGTCGTACATGGGCTGGACGGGGGTGAAGGCCCCGAACATGCGGGCGATGAGCCCCGCCGCCGCGACCGGCCCGCCGTCGGCGGTGAGCAGCTCGGCGGCGAGGAGGCGCTCGAACTCCTCGGTGGGGAGGCTGCCGTCCTCAAGACCGTGGATGGGGTTCGTCCCCGCCCCGTCGTACGCCTGCTTCACCCAGGCGCGCATCACGTCCTTGTACCGCTGGACGTCGATGCGTTCGGCGGCGAGCCACACGTCGATCGCCTCGGTGAGCGGTGAGGTCAGCACCCCGCCCCAGTCGGTGATGACAGCTTTGACCTGCGCGGCCTGCACCGTCGCGCTTCCTTGTACTGGCACGGCCCGATCGTAGGCGATTGCGGACCAAACCCCCGAACCCCGTTCTGCCCTACACCCCGTCCGATCTCCCTGACGCCCCGTCCGATCTTCCTGAAACCCCGTCCGAAAGGCCGCCGGCCCCAACTACCGGCCGGCCCCCGGATCCTTCGATCAGGCTGATCTGAGCCGTTGAAGAGCCTCCCGCACGCCCCCATCGGTCTCTTCGAGTACCACCGACGCGCGTGCCGCGGGCACCTCACCGAGCAGTGAGACCAGCGCCACGCGCGTGTTCCCTCCGGCTTCCGTCAGCGCGTTCTCGCAGGTCCGCGCGTCCATGCCCGTCGCCTCCGTGAGGATGCGGACGAGCCGGGCGCGCAGCTTGCCGTTCAGCGCGTTCACGCTGACCATCAGGTTGGAATAGGTCCGGCCCATCCTGATCATCAGTGTGGTGGAGAAGGAGTTGAGCACGAGCTTGGTCGCCGTGCCCGCCTTCATCCGGGTGGACCCGCTGATCACCTCCGGCCCCGTGGCGAGGCCGATGTGCACATCCACCTCGTCCCCGTAGGGGGTGTGCGGGTTGCAACTGATCAGCGCGGTGCGGGCGCCGACGGCGCGGGCGGCGCGCAGCGCGCCCACCACATAGGGTGTGCGGCCGCTCGCCGCGATGCCGACGGCGATGTCGCCGGGCCGGACGTCGCGGGAGTCCCGGCGGCCGAGCTCGACGTCGTCCTCGACGTCGGAGATCGCCTGGGACAGCGCGCCCGGCCCACCGGCGTGGTGGGCGACCACCCGCCCCCATATGCCGAACGTGGGTGGCAGCTCGGCCGCGTCGATCACCGCGAGCCGTCCCGACGTGCCCGCGCCGAAGTAGTGCACGCGTCCTCCAGCGCGCAGCGACTCCACGGCGAGGTCCACCAGCCGGGCAACCTCCGGCAGGACGGACGCCACGGCCATCGGAACGGTCGCGTCCTCAGAGTTGATCAGGCGCAGCACCTCCAGGGTCGGCAGCGTGTCGACGTCGAGGGTGCGGGGGTTCCGCCCCTCGGTGGGGAGCTCGCAATCGATCACCGACGCCTCCGGTCGGGTCGCACGGTCCGGCCGCGGACCGCCTCGAACGTGGCTTCCAGGGCCTTGCGGGTGGGCCCGTAGGTGCGCTGGGCCACCCCGACGAAGAGGCAGTCGACCACCGTGAGCTGGGCCAGCCGGCTCGCGGTGGCGCCGGAGCGGAAGGTCGTCTCCCGCGCCGCCGTGGTCAGGATCAGGTCGGCCACCTCCGCGATCGGGGATTTGGGGAAATTGGTGAGCGCCACGGTCTTGGCGCCCCTGCTCTTGGCGACCTCCAGCGCGTCGATGGTCTCCACGGTCGAGCCCGTGTGCGAGATGCCGATCGCCACGCTCGTGCTGCCCAGCACCGCGGCGCTGGTGAGCATGATGTGGGCGTCCGCCCATGCCGAGCAGACCCGCCCGATGCGGTGCAGCTTCTGCTGGAAGTCGGCCGCGACGAACGCGCTGGCGCCGACGCCGTAGACGTCGACCCGGTCCGCGGCGACGACCGCGTCCACGACCTGTTCGAGCATCTTGATGTCGAGCTGGGAGGCGGTCTCCTCCACGGCCCTGGCATCGGCGAAGGTCACCTTCTCTACGATCTGTTCGAGGGAGTCGTCGGGACTGATGTCGCTGCCGATGACCCTGCCTCCGGCCGCGCTCTGGGCGCGTCCGGCCTCCGTGGCGAGGGTCAGCCGCAGCTCTGGGTACCCGTGGAACCCGATCGCCCGGCAGAACCGGATGACCGTGGTCTCGGAGGTACCGCACGTCTGCGCGAGTTCGGTGATGGTGGAGTTGGCGACCCCTTCGGGGTCGTCGATGACGCGTTGCGCGACTCGCCGCTCCGCGGGGGGCAGCGAGGGAAGCAGCGAGCGGACCCGGACCACGGTGCTCAGCGGCGTGCTGTCCCGGTCCCGCTCCGGGGCCTGGCCCGCCGCCTCGTCCCGTGGTGGACCGGGCTCCCCCGCGATCCCCCGGTCGGGGCCCTGCTCGTGGCTCCGTTCGGAGCCGATGGGTTTCCTCATGATGGAAATTTTCTTACGCGCAGGATGTCACGTCAACGGTAGAAAAGGCTACGGTCGCCATGTGTTGACCCATTTGGCCGGTCCTTACGTGGTCGGTATCGACGCGGGTGGCACGAAGACCCGCTGCGTCGTGCTGACGCTGGGGGGTGCTCTGGCCGGTTCCGGCACCGGCCCGGGAGCAAATCCCAACTCTGGAGGCGACACCGCGGGGGCGCTGACCACCGCCCTGCGGGAGGCGCTCGGGGACCTTGACCGTACCCACATCCTCACCGGCGTGTTCGGCATCGCCGGCGCCGGCTCCGCCGGGCGGCCCGCGGCCGTCGCGGCGGCGCGGCAGGCGTGGCAGGCCGTCGGCCTGCGCGGCTCGCCCGCGGTGGTGACCGATATCGCGGTGGCGTTCCACGCCGGAACCAGCGAGCCCAAGGGCATCGTGGTGTTCTCCGGCACGGGCGCCGGCGCGGCGGTCATCAACGACGGGACGATCGTGCAGCGCGCGGACGGCTACGGCTGGCTCGTCGGGGATGAGGGTTCGGCGGTATGGCTCGGGAAGGAGGCCGTCCGGGCCGCGCTCGCCGCCTACGACGGCCGCGGCTCCCCGACGCTGCTCACCGATTCGGTACCCCGGGCGCTGCTGGGCGCCACCGTGGTCGCGGAGATCGACGCGGAACGGCGGAGACCCCGCCGACCGAGGGCGCTGGCCATGGCCGGCGCCCATTCGTCGTCACCGGGCGCCCACCTGCTGTCGCAGGCCGTCATGCTCTCCTCCGGAGCCGGCACCCCTCTCGGCCCCTCGTCCCTCAGGAGCGGCACGGCCACCGCCGTGCTGGTCCCCGACCCCCCTGGCCCGTCCGGCGACGGGCCAGGTCAACCGCCCGGCAACGGGCGCTATCCGCCCACCGGGCACGTCCCGCATCCGGCGTCCGGCGAGGGCCCCGCCGGTCCGCACCGCCCGCCCGGCCCGTCCGGCTCCCACGGGCCGGGCTCCCACGGGCCGCCGGGCTCGCACGGATCGCCCGGCTCCCACGGGCCCCCGGGCCATCCGGGCACGCACGGGCCGCCGGGCCATCCCGGCGGCCACGGGCCGCGCGGCGATCCGGGCGCGCACGGCCCGCGCGGCGACCCGGCTCCGCCCGGCCACCCCGAGA
>NZ_SMJX01000026.1 GCF_004348535.1 Actinomadura sp. KC216 | reverse complement strand
CCGCTAGGGCGCGTGGCCGGGGCGCGGAGCGGCGACAAGGGCGGGGACGCCAATATCGGCGTGTGGGCCTGGACCGGCGAGCAGTGGCGCTGGCTGGAACCCTTCCTCACCGTCGAGCGGCTCAAGGAGCTTCTGCCCGAAACCCGTGGGCATGTCGTCCGGCGGTACGTGCTGCCCAATCTTCGTGCGGTGAATTTCGTCGTCGAAGGGCTGCTGCAAGAGGGCGTTTCCGCCTCGACGCGGTTCGATCCGCAGGGGAAGGCATTGGGGGAGTGGCTGCGGTCACGGCTCGTCGACATTCCGGAGGCCGTCCTTTGACGCTGAAGAGCGCCCTTGACACGCGCGGACCGGAATACCGGGAACGGCGCCGCGCCATGCTGGAAAAGCTGGCGGCCCTCGATGCCGAGCACGCGAAGGCGCTGGATGGAGGAGGCGAGAAATACGTCGCGCGGCATCGTAAGCGGGGGAAGATGTTGGCGCGCGAGCGGATCGAGCTGCTGCTCGACCCCGACTCGCCGTTCCTGGAGCTGAGCCCGCTCGCCGCGTGGGGCAGCGACTTTCCCGTCGGCGCCAGCGTCGTCACCGGGATCGGCGTGGTCGAGGGCGTCGAATGCATGATCGTGGCGAACGATCCGACCGTGCGGGGCGGGTCGAGCAACCCGTGGACGGTGAAGAAGAGCTTCCGGGCGTCCGACATCGCGCTGGAGAACCGGTTGCCCGTCCTCAACCTCGTGGAGTCGGGCGGCGCCGATCTGCCGACCCAGAAAGAGATATTCATTCCGGGCGGGCGGATGTTCCGCGACCTGACGCGGCTGTCGGCGGCCGGGATCCCGACGATCGCGCTCGTGTTCGGCAATTCCACGGCGGGCGGTGCGTACATCCCGGGAATGTGCGACTACGTCGTCATGGTCAAGGAGCGCGCGAAAGTGTTCCTCGGCGGGCCGCCGCTGGTGAAGATGGCGACCGGGGAGGAGGCCGGCGACGAGGAACTCGGCGGCGCGGACATGCACGCGCGGACGTCCGGGCTCGCCGACTACATGGCCGAGGACGAGGCCGACGCGCTCCGCCTCGGACGGCAGATCGTCAAGAACCTCAACCACCGCAAGCTCGGCCCGCCGCCCGGCCCCGGCCCGGTGGAGGAGCCGCTGTACGACGCCGAGGAGCTCGCCGGGATCGTCCCCGAAGACCTGAAGGTGCCGTTCGACCCGCGCGAGGTCATCGCCCGGATCGCGGACGGGTCGCGGTTCGAGGAGTTCAAGCCCCTCTACGGGACGAGCCTCGTCACCGGCTGGACGCGCGTCCACGGCTACCCGATCGGGGTCCTGGCCAACGCGCAGGGCGTCCTGTTCAGCGCGGAGGCGCAGAAGGCGGCGCAGTTCATCCAGCTCGCCAACCAGAGCGACACGCCGCTGCTGTTCCTGCACAACACCACCGGATACATGGTCGGCAAGGAGTACGAGCAGGCCGGGATCATCAAGCACGGCGCGCTGATGATCAACGCGGTGGCCAACAGCACCGTCCCGCACCTCTCGATCGTGATGGGCGCCTCGTACGGGGCGGGCAACTACGGCATGTGCGGCCGGGCCTACGACCCCCGGTTCCTGTTCACGTGGCCGTCCGCGAAGTCGGCGGTGATGGGGCCGCAGCAGCTCGCGGGCGTCCTGTCGATCGTGGCGCGGCAGGCCGCCGAAGCGCGCGGGCAGGCCTACGACGACGAGCAGGACCGCGCCATGCGGGAGATGGTCGAGACGCAGATCGAGGCCGAGTCGCTGCCGTTCTTCCTGTCCGGGCGGCTCTACGACGACGGCGTCATCGACCCGCGCGACACCCGCACGGTCCTCGGGCTGTGCCTGTCGGTCGTCCACAACGCGCCCGTGCGCGGCGCCGACGGCTTCGGCGTCTTCCGGATGTGAGCGATAGATGATCAAAAGAGTGCTGGTCGCGAACCGGGGCGAGATCGCGCGCCGCGTGCTGCGGGCCTGCCGGGACCTCGGCATCGGGACGGTCGCCGTCCACTCCGACCCGGACGCGGGCGCGCCGCACGTCCGGGAGGCGGACGTGGCCGGGCGGCTCCCCGGCGCGTCCCCGGCGGAGACGTACCTGTCGGCCGGGCGGCTCCTGGCCGTGGCGAAGAGCGCCGGGGCCGACGCCGTCCACCCGGGCTACGGGTTCCTGTCGGAGAACGCGGACTTCGCGCGGGCGGTCGCCGACGCGGGCCTGACCTGGATCGGCCCGCCGCCGGAGGCGATCGCCGCGATGGGCTCCAAGATCGAGGCGAAGAAGCTGATGGCCGCCGCGGACGTCCCCGTGCTGCCGGAGCTCGCCCCGGCCGAGGCGGGCGGCGCCGACTTCCCGCTGCTGGTGAAGGCGTCCGCGGGCGGCGGCGGGCGCGGGATGCGGATCGTCCGGGCGCCCGGCGAGTTGGACGAGGCCGTCGCCGGGGCGCGCCGCGAGGCGGAGTCGGCGTTCGGCGACCCGACCGTGTTCTGCGAGCCGCTGCTGGAGGGCGCCCGGCACATCGAGGTGCAGATCCTCGCCGACGCGCACGGGACGGTCTGGACGCTCGGCGAGCGCGAATGCTCGATCCAGCGCCGCCACCAGAAGATCGTCGAGGAGGCGCCGTCCCCGGCGGTCGGGCCGGGCCTGCGCGCCGAGCTGTGCGGCGCGGCGGCGAACGCGGCCCGCGCGATCGGGTACGTCGGCGCCGGGACGGTCGAGTTCCTGCTCGCGCGCGACGGCCGGTTCTTCTTCCTGGAGGTCAACACGCGCCTCCAGGTCGAGCATCCGGTCACCGAGTGCGTGTACGGGGTGGACGTCGTCCGGCTGCAGATCGAGATCGCCGAAGGCGCCCGGCTGCCCGCCGCGGACGCGCCGGAGCCGCGCGGCCACGCCATCGAGGTCCGCCTGTACGCCGAGGACCCGGCGCACGGCTGGCGTCCGGCGAGCGGGGTCCTGCACACCTTCGAGGTGCCGGGCGTGGACGTCGAGTTCGCCGTCCCCGCCGCCCCGGGGCCGGGGCTGCGGCTCGACAGCGGTGTGGAGAGCGGCGGCGAGGTCGGGGTCCACTACGACCCGATGCTCGCCAAGCTGATCGCGTGGGCGCCGACCCGGGGTGCCGCGGCGCGGCGGCTGGCGGCCGGGCTGCGCGGCGCCCGCGTCCACGGCCTGACGACCAACCGCGACCTGCTCGTCCGGATCCTGGAGGAACCCGGCTTCCTGGACGGCGACACCGACACCGGCTACCTCGACCGCGTCGGGCTGGATCGGCTCGCCGCGCCGCTCGCCGGGGAGGCCGCCGTCCGGCTGTCCGCGCTGGCCGCCGCGCTCGCGCGGGCCGAGGTGAACCGGTCGTCGGCCGGGGTGCTGGGCGGGCTGCCGTCCGGCTGGCGCAACGTCCGGTCGCAGCCCCAGCGCAGGACGTTCGAGGGCCCGTCAGGGCAGGTCGTCGTCGACTACTACCTGCACAGGGACGGGCTCGTCTCCGAGCTGTGCCCCGGCACGTCGCTGGTGAGCGCGGCGCCGGAGCGGGTCGTTCTGGAGCATGACGGCCTGCGCGAGACGTTCGCCGTGAGCCTCGCCGAGGACGCGGTGCACGTCGACTCCCGCCTCGGCGCGGTGGCGCTCCGGCCCGTCCCGCGCTTCGCCGATCCGGGCGGCCGGATCGCCCCCGGCTCCCTCCTCGCCCCCATGCCCGGGACGGTCGTCCGCGTCGAGACCGAACCCGGCGCGGACGTCGCGGACGGGCAGACCCTCGTCGTCCTGGAGGCCATGAAGATGGAGCACCGCATCGCCGCCCCGTCCGCCGGGACGGTCGCGGAACTCAACGTCCGGGCGGGGCAGCAGGTCGAATCCGGCGCCGTCCTCGCCGTCATCGAGGCCGCCGCCGTGGCGGACGCCCAGGCCGAAACCGAAGGGAACGCGGAATGAGCTTCGTCGAGAGCGAGGAGCGGCGGGCGCTGCGGGCGGCCGTCGCCGAGCTGGGCGCCGAGTACGGCCCCTCCTACTACGTGGAGAAGGCCAAGGCGGGGGAGAAGACCAAGGAGCTGTGGGCCGAGGCCGGGCGGCTCGGCTACCTCGGCGTGAACGTCCCCGAGGAGTACGGCGGCGGAGGCGGCGGCATCGGCGACCTCGCCGCCGTGTGCGAGGAGCTGGCCGCCGCGGGCTGCCCGCTGCTGCTCATGGTCGTGTCCCCGGCGATCTGCGCCACGATCATCGCGCGCTCCGGCACCGCCGACCAGAAGAAGGAATGGCTGCCGCGGTTCGCGGACGGCTCCGTCACCATGGCGTTCGCGATCACCGAGCCCGACGCCGGATCCAACTCCCACCGCATCACGACCACCGCCCGCCGCGACGGCGACGGATGGGTCCTGACCGGCCAGAAGACGTTCATCTCCGGGGTGGACGAGGCGGACGCCGTCCTGTTCGTCGCCCGCTCGCACGACCAGAAGGGGAACCTGAGGCCGTCGCTGTTCATCGTCCCCACCGACGCGCCCGGCTTCACCTGGACGCCGATCGCCATGGAGATCGTGTCGCCGGAGAAGCAGTTCATCTGCCACCTCGACGACGTCCGGCTGCCCTACGACGCGCTCGTCGGCGACGAGGACGGCGGGCTCCTGCAGCTGTTCGCCGGACTCAACCCCGAGCGGATCATGGCCGCCGCCATGGGCGCCGGGATCGGCCGCCTCGCCCTAGGCAAGGCCGTCGCCTACGCCAACGACCGGCAGGTCTTCAAGACGCCGATCGGCGCGCACCAGGGCCTCGCGCACCCGCTCGCCGCCGCCAAGATCGAGCTGGAGCTGGCGCGGCTGATGGCGCAGAAGGCCGCCTGGCTCTACGACGCGGGCGACGACGCGGGCGCGGGCGAGGCCGCGAACATGGCGAAGTACGCCACCGCGGAGGCGGCGGTCCACTGCGTCGACCAGGCCATCCAGACCCACGGCGGCAACGGGCTCACCACCGAGTACGGCGTCGGCATGCTGGCGGGCGTCGTCCGGCTGATGCGGATCGCGCCGGTCAGCCGCGAGATGATCCTCAACTTCGTCGCGCAGCACTCCCTGGGGCTTCCCAAGTCGTACTAGCGGGTCAGGGGAGCAGGTCGTCCAGCTGGGCGGCCAGTGGCCGGGCGGCGGCCAGGCGGTTGTCGACGGCGGTGTGCGGGACGGGCGGCGGCTCGTCCGGGCGCATCCGCTCCGTGAACGCGCCGAACGCGGCCAGCTTGCCCGTGTCGCGGGGCGAGCCGCGCCGCTCCAGCCGGTGGCGGAGCGTCGCGGCGTCCGTCCTGATCCACACGAGGCGCACGGGCGGGCCGCCGAGGGCGCGGGTCCACTCCGCCCAACGGGACGGCGAGCGGATCTGGCCGGTGAACGGGCCGCTCAGCAGCACCGGGCACCCGTGCGCGCGGATCTCCCGGGCCGCCGCCGTCATCCCCGCGTACTCCTGCCGCTTGACGTGCTCGTCGTACCAGGGGCCCTCGCGCTCGCCCGGATCACGCCCGGCCGCCGCGAGGACCGCCTCGACGAACGGCCCGTAGAGGGTGTCCTTGTCCAGCAGCGCGGGGACGGGACGCAGCCGCGCCAGCAGCAGCCCCGCCACGGTCGTCTTCCCGCAGCCAGGCGGCCCCGCCACCACCCACACCGGGGCGGGCGGCACGTCCGCGGCCGCGCCGGGCGTCACGCCGACAGGCGCATCCGGCGGGTCGCCAGCCGCTCGATGCGCTCCTCGTCGATCTCGTGGCCGAGGCCCGGCTGGGTGAGCGGCACGCCGACGACGCCGCCGGACGAGCGCACCGGCGGCGTCACGAACACCGGCCCGCCCGCCGGGTCGGACACGTCGCTCGGCAGCGTGCAGCCCGGCAGCGACGCCAGCGCGACCGCCGCGGCCTGGCCGATGCCGAACGCGCCCGAGCCGCTGCACCACACGTCCCACCCGGCCGCGTACGCCAGGTCGTGGGCGCTGCGGGCCGCGGTCAGCCCGCCGAGCCGGTCGAGGCGCAGGTGCAGCGCGCGGCCCGCGTCCAGCGACAGCGCCGCGTCGAGGGTCTCCAGATCGCCGACGGCGGGCGCGACGGCGCTGCCGACGCGCAGCTGGAGCCGGGCGTGCGCGGCGAGGTCGCCGCCGGGGAACGGGCGCTCGATCACCACGACGCCGTAGGAGTCGAGCGCCTCCAGGACGGCCAGGTGCTCGGGCGACTCGGTGTAGGCGTGGCCCGCGTCGGCGACGAGCGCGAGCGTCGGGTACGCCTGCCGGATCGCCCGGACGGGCTCGATGTCCCAGCCGGGACGGATGTCCAGCGTGACGCGGGTGTGGCCCGCTCCCACGGCCTGGTTGACGCGGCCCGCGATCGTGTCCAGGTTCGCCTCCGGCGAGATCCGCGCGCCGGTCACGATGGACGTGCGGGTGCCGCTGAGCGCGTGCGCGAGCGGCAGGCCCCGCGTCCGGCACCACAGGTCCCAGCAGGCGGTGTTGATGGCGGCGGCCGCCTCGCGGGCGCCGAGGTCGGCCGCGGCGGACACGTCCTCCGGCCGCTCCCAGTCGAGCCCGATGAGGGCGGGGCCCATGCGCTCCTCGATGTCGGCCCAGGCGCCGCCGCCGTCGCCCGGCCCGGCGGGCGCCCGAGGGCCGGCGGGGACGGCCATCTCGCCCCACCCGACCGCGTCGCCGCCGGTCAGGCGGACGAGGACGCTCTCCGGCCGCCGTCCGCGCGGCATCACCACGTGGTAGGCGTCGCAGCCATGGATCTGGGGCACCCGCACCCGCCTTTCGAGGAAGTCGTCCTCCTCAATTCTCCCCCCGTCGCCGAGCGCGCAGGTACGGGCGCAGCGGGTGCCGCTCGTAGCCGCCGTCCTCCAGGCCCGCGCGGCGCTCGAAGGGGTTGTAGGACGCCCAGTCCCCGCACAGCAGCATCGAAACGCCCGCGCACACCCCGTACAGCGGGATCATGGCGGGGCCCAGGCACCAGGCGTACTGCGTCGCATGGCGTCCCTCGTGCCGCAGCAGCCGCGACCCGCCCGGCGAGCGGGACGTGCTTTCCAGGCGGGACGCGTCGCCGCGCACGAGCACGACGTTGCCGACCGTGAACGCGGGCGCGATCGGGAACGGCAGCCGGTACCCGCCGGCGAGCAGCAGCCCGTCCGGGATCCGGCGGATCCGGCGAAGACCGGGCGTGCCGGTCGCGGCCAGCAGGAGCCCGAGCCCCGTCGAGAGGTTGACCGCGTTGACGGCCTGGCGGACCCGATACGCCCTCTTCACCTCACAGTGTCGCCCGCCGCGGTCCGGCGGGGGGATCACTTGGGGCAGCTGGAATCGAGGGAGACCGGCTTGCTGGGGACCTTCGGCGTCCCGCCGTCGTCCGGATCCTCCGTCTGGGCCGGCGTCGCCCCCGGCGACGCGCTCGCGGACGCGCCCGGATGGCTGCTCACCTGCCGCGGATCGCTGCTGATCGCCTCGGACGTCAGCTTGCGGATCAGGTCGAAGTCGGGGCTTCCCGTGTAGATCAGCGGCGGCACGAACTGCAGGCTGTTGATCTTCGCGCCGTCCTTGACCTTGTTGGACAGCTTCACCAGCGCGGGCAGCAGCTCCTGCGGGATGTCGGTCGACAGGGTCCGCTTGGCGGCGGCGGCGAGCTTGTCGAAGCTGCTCAGGACGGTCTGCGGGTTGGCCTGCTCTGCGATCGCCCGCATCAGGCACTTCTGCCGGCCCATCCGGACGTAGTCGCTGCTGTTGGTGCGCGACCGCCCGTACCAGAGGGCCTCCTTGCCCGACAGCTTCCGGTAGCCGGGCTCCAGCACGGCGCCCTCCAGCCCGTACGGGATCGGCTGGTCGACCTTCATCGTGACGCCGCCCATCGCGTCGACGATGTCGGCGAACCCGAACATGTCGACGAGGATGTAGTAGTCGACGCGCAGGCCGAGCACACCGGCGATGGTCGCCTTCAGCAGCTCGGGGCCGCGGTGGTTCTTCGGGACGCCGGGCACCACGTCCGGGTGGTCCTCGGCGTACTGGTACACCTCGTTCAGCAGGCCCGGCGTTCCCGCGCCGTCACCGGTGAAGCCGTACGGGAAGCGGTCGCGGGCCGGGCCCGGCGGGAACGGGACGTTCTCCAGGTTGCGGGGCAGGCTCAGCAGCACCGTGTCGCCGGTCTTGGTGTCGACGCTGGCCACCGTCATGCTGTCGGTGCGCACGCCGGTGCGGTTCTCGGCGGCGTCGCCGCCGATGAGCAGGATGTTCACGCGCGGCTGCCCGTCGAACGGGTCGTCGGTGTCGACGTGCCTGCCGTTCTCGGTGCCGGTGCGGAAGATGCTGGTCAGCGCGTCCCTGGCGACATAGCTCTTGTGCGCCGACCAGGCCGCGGGGACGGCGACGGCGAGGCACATCACGGCCACCGAGGCCGCGCCCAGCGAGCGGGCGGCGTTCGTCATCCGGACGGGCCGCAGCACCAGGTAGGACCACACCACGACGACCATCCACAGCAGGCCGAGCGCGACGAGCGCGGCGGTCAGCCGCTGCAGCATGTCCGGCTGGACGGCGAGCGTCGGCAGGTCCGAGCGGTAGACGGTGGCGGCGCCCGCGAACGCGACGACGATCGCGAGGTACAGGGCCAGCAGCACCCCGCCGGCGGCGCGGCGGCCGACGACGAAGTGGGCCACCCCCCAGACCAGGGCGGACGTGAGCGTCAGCGCCAGCGCGCGGGCCAGCCCCTCGCCGCCGGACGAACGATCCGCGTCCCCCGTCCGGGCGCGCCGCCTCGCCGATCCCATGTACGCTCCGATTCCCGCCCACGCCGGATTAAGCCCCGGCTCACTTTAAGGACGCTCGGAACCGGGCAAAGGTTGCGTAGGAGACGGCCTCGGGCCTTGCGGGCGGGGCGTCAGGTGCAGTCGTTGCTCAGGATGTGCAGCCCCTCCGCGCTCTGGGCGCCCGAGCCCGCGTCCCGGACGGCCCGCGCCGCCATCCTCCTGATCTGCGGATAGTCCGGCCGCCCGGTCGAGATGACCGGCGGGACGAACTGCAGGCTGGTGATCTCCGCGGTCCTGATCTTGGCGGCGAGGCCGACCAGCGCGGGGAGCAGGCTCTGCGGCAGGTCGGTGTTGACGGAGTATTTGAAGACCTCGGTGAGGCGCTGGAAGCTGCGCAGCACGGTCAGCGGCCCCGCCTGCCGGGCCAGCGCCCACATCAGGCATTTCTGGCGGCTCATGCGGGCGTAGTCGCTGCTGCCCGTCCGGGACCGCCCGTACCAGAGGGCCTCCCGCCCGCTGAGCTTGCGGCAGCCGGGCTTCAGCACCCCCGACGGCACCTGCTGCCTGGGGACGGGCACGGCGCCGGACACGCAGACCCGGACGCCGCCGACCGCGTCCACGATCTGCCGGAAGCTCCGCATGTCCACCATCGCGTAGTACGGAACGGGCAGGCCGAGGATGTGGGTGACCGTCCGTTTCAGCAGCTCGGCGCCCGGATTGCGGACGTGCCCGCCGCCCGCCAGCAGCCCGGGGTTCCGGATGCCGTTCTCGTACACCTCGTTCAGCAGCCGCTCGGGCGCGAACGGGATCCGCTTCTCGCCCGACCACAGCGGCACGTGCTGCAGGTTGCGGGGCAGGCTCATCAGCAGCGTGTCGCCCGTCCTGGTGTCGATGCTGGCCAGCGTCATGCTGTCGGTGCGGACGCCGGGACGGCCCACGTCGGCGTCGCCGCCGATGAACAGCACGTTGAAGCGCGGCGTGCCCGCCCACGGGCCGGGGGCGCCCGCCGCCGGGGCACCTGCCCGCGCGGCCGGGCCCGCTCCTTCGGCGAACAGGCTGTCGACCAGGTCGCGCTGCAGGTAGCCGTAGTGCGCGACGGTCAGCGGCGGGACGACGACCAGCAGGCACAGAACCGACACGGAGGTGCCCCCCGCCAGCCGCCACAGCGGTGACAGGCCGTCCGGGACCAGGACCGCGTAGGAGTGGACGATCAGCGCCGTCCACAGCCCCGCCAGCACGACCGCGCCGACCGCCACCGCCAGCAGCCAGCCGGGCCGCACCGACAGTTCCAGGAACAGGGACCTGCCCTCGCCCGCGGCGGCCGCGGCGCCCGTGATCAGCAGCGCCTGGGCGAACACCAGCGCCACGCCGAGCCGGACCCGCCCGGCGCGCAGGTGCGCGACGCCCGGCAGCGCCGGGGACACCGCGGCGATCAGCAGCGCCTGGACCAGTCCCCGCAGTGCCGCGTCCCGCTCGTGCCGTCCGTGCTGTTCGTCGGGTCCGTGCCGTACGTTCTGAGCGTCCTCTGCGACCTGTGTGTCCTGCTCGTGCCCTGCGTCCTGGTCCGGCAGCAGCCGCGTCCCGTCGCCGATCGGCCCATCGACCATGCTCCGCCCCCTTCGGGGACGAAGACCCCCTTCTCCGCCCCACTGCTAAAAGCGTGCAGGTCAGAGCGGAGAAAGATCAGCGGCGAGGGCGGCGTGTCGCGAAAGCCACGCTGATCATGGGGAAGCCTTCACCAACTGCTGGACAGCGGCATGCCTTCGACGAAGCCCGACGACCCCTGGACCCCGACGGTCGCCCGCTCGTGGAACTCCTCCAGCGTCCGGGCGCCCGCGTAGGTGCACGAGCTGCGCAGGCCCGCCACGATCGAGTCGATGAGGTCCTCCACGCCGGGGCGCTGCGGGTCGAGGAACATCCGCGACGTGGAGATGCCCTCCTCGAACAGCGCCTTGCGGGCCCGGTCGAACGGCGAGTCCTCGGCGGTGCGCAGCCGCACCGCCCGCGCGGACGCCATCCCGAAGCTCTCCTTGTACGGCCGCCCGTCCGCGGTCCGCTGCAGGTCGCCCGGCGACTCGTAGGTGCCGGCGAACCAGGACCCGACCATCACGTTCGCCGCCCCGGCCGCGAGCGCCAGCGCCACGTCGCGGGGGTGGCGGACGCCGCCGTCCGCCCACACGTGCCGCCCGAGCCGCCGCGCCTCGGCGGCGCACTCCAGGACGGCGGAGAACTGCGGTCGCCCGACCCCGGTCATCATCCGGGTCGTGCACATCGCGCCGGGCCCCACGCCGACCTTGACGATGTCGGCGCCGGCCTCGATCAGGTCGCGGGTGCCCTCGGCCGTCACCACGTTCCCGGCCACCACCGGGACGGCGGGGTCGAGCGCCCGGACGGCGGCGAGCGCATTGATCATCTTGTCCTGGTGGCCGTGCGCGGTGTCGACGACGATCAGGTCGGCGCCGGCCTCCAGCAGCGCCTTCGCCTTGCCCGCGACGTCGCCGTTCACGCCCACGGCCGCGCCGATGCGCAGGCGCCCGGCGCCGTCGACGGCGGGCTTGTAGAGCGTGGCGCGCAGCGCGCCGGTGCGGGTGAGGACGCCCGCGAGCCGCCCGGAGGCGTCCACGACCGGCGCGAGGCGGTGCCCGCGCTCGTGCAGCCGGTCGAACGCCTCGCGCGGGTCGACGCCGTCCGGCACCGTGACCAGGTCGCGGGACATGATGTCGCGCAGCTGCGCGAACCGGTCGACGCCCTGGCAGTCGGCCTCGGTGACGACGCCGACGGGACGGTCGTCCTCGACGACGATCACGGCGTTGTGGGCGCGCTTGGGCAGCAGCGCGAGCGCGTCCCCGGCCGTGCTGGAGGGGCCGAGCCTGATCGCGGTGTCGACGACCAGGTCGCGCGCCTTGACCCAGCCGATCACCTCCGCGACGACCTCCACCGGGATGTCCTGCGGGAGGACCGCGACGGCGCCGCGCCGCGCGACGGTCTCGGCCATCCGGCGGCCCGAGACCGCCGTCATGTTGGCCACCACGAGCGGGATCGTCGTCCCGCTCCCGTCCACGGTGGACAGGTCGACCTCCAGGCGGGACCCGACCGACGAGCGGCGCGGGACCATGAAGACGTCGTTATAGGTGAGGTCGTGAGCGGAATGCTCACCGTTCAGCAGGCGCACGGCTGTACTACACACCAATCGCGGGTCAGGGTGGCTGGGCCACCGTACATTGTCGGCCATACCCGGCCGTGCTCCGGACACGCCGCGCACCGCCCCCTTCCGGCAAGCTGATCGAAGCGAACTGCGCGACGTGGTGAAAACGGTGCAACGTGAGGCTTGGCTCTCTGTAAAGTTACCTCTTGACGTAACTGCGCCCTCGATGCACTTTTCTTACATGTGCCTCACGCGGACGGCCGAACCGCCGTAGGGGCGTGACAGCAGAACACCGGGAGAGCGCATGCAGGTCACGCACGTGGACCCGGTCAGCCGCGCTCGCCCGCGCCGCGGGCCGCCGTCCTGGCCGCGCGGCGATCGGCGCAGCGAGCCACGCAGTGGTCAACGGCGCGATCAACGGAGCGATCCTTGCCACCGTGCGCGCCCGCCGCCGCTTCCCGCCGCGCCCGGTGCGCGTTGTGAGCCGGCCGCGTTGTGCTTTCGGACGGGATTATCCGGCGCTGGAAACGGCGCCGCGCGCAACCCGCCGCAGACGCTTCGACGGCCGCCGGGCGCGGTGAACACGAGCAAGATCAATATCTGACGTCATACCGTCCTGAAATGGAATGATCTTGCAGTTGTCGACAAACCGATTCATCTCCATCACATGTCGAGGAGGACAGCCGTGCTGGATGCGGTCGACGCCGTGCTCGTCCGCGAGCTCCAGCGGGATGGCAGGGCGACGTTCCAGGCGCTCGCCGACCGCGTCGGGCTTTCCCGCACGGCCGTGCGGGCACGGGTGCAGCACCTTCTCGAGACGCAGGTCGTCCGCGTCGTCGGCATCGTGCACGCCGCCGTCGTCGGCGCCGAGGCGGTCGGACACCTCTCGGTCACCGTGGACGGCTCCGCGCGGGAGGTGGCCGCTGCCGTCGCCGAGCGGCCCGCCGTCAGCTTCGCCGCCCTGACCGCCGGCCCGTACGACCTGGTCGCGCAGGTGCGCACCCGTGACGACGCCGCGCTCGCCGCCGAGGTGGACCAGCTCAGGTCCGTCCCCGGCGTCCGCGCGGCGGAGGTGTTCCGGTCGGTGGCCACCGTGCGCGACACGCACGCGGTGGTGCGCGAGCTCGGCGAGGTCACCCTCGACGGCATCGACTGGCGGCTCCTGCAGGAGCTGCAGCGCGACGGGCGCGCCCCTTACACCCGTCTCGCGCACATCATCGGCCTGTCGCAGGCCGCCACCCGCGCCCGGGTGGTCAGGCTGATGCGCTCGGGCGTCATCCAGGTCACCGGCCTGGCCGACCCGCTGGCCCTCGGCGCCGCCGAGCTCGGCGGGTTCGGGCTGGTGGTCACCGGCGGGCTGCGGAAGGCGGCCGACGCGGTCGCCGCGCAGGACGGCATCCGCTACCTGGCGACGGGCTTCGGCCGCTACGACATCGTCGGGCAGGCCGAGGCGGCCTCGCGCAGCGAGCTGGTCGCCGTGCTGGACGCCATCCGGTCCGTGCCCGGCGTGACGGTCCGGGAGTCCTGGCACCACCTGGACGTGGTGAAGGAGTCCTACACGGTCGAACTGCCCGAGCAGCCCCTCAACGGGGCGACCTGACACCTCCGCTCCACCTTGCCGCCCCGGCTACGGCGCCCAGTCGTGGCCGGGGACCCGGGTACGACCGCCGCGCCCACCTGCCGGGCTCGTCTGACGGGCCCCGCCTGGCGGGCCCACCCCGCGGGGTCTACTCGCGGTTGAGCGCGGCCTCCTCCAGGTCCAGCTCGTGCATGACGCGGGTGAGGACCTCGTCGTCGATGCGGCGCTCGTCCCGCATCTGGACGAACACCCGCCGCTCCGCCGCCAGCATCTCCCGCCGCAGCCGCCGGTACATCGCCGTCGGCACCTCCTCGCCCTCCGGGCCCGTCCCGCCGCCGAGCCGTTCCCAGGCGCGCAGCTGCCGGTGCTCGGCGAGCTGCCGGAGCCGCTCCACGACGTCGGCGTCCAGGTCCTGCCCGGCGGTCAGCTCGTCCAGCCGCTCCAGCGCCGCCCGCGCGGCGGCGTGCTGCGCGCCCGCCTCCGCGACGGTGTCGGCGTAGCGCTCGCGGTCACCGCCGACGCCGAGCGCGCGGATCAGCGCCGGGAACGTCACCCCCTGCACGAGCAGCGTCCCGAGGACGGTCGTGAACGTCAGGAACAGGATCAGGTCGCGGCCGGGGAACGGCTCGTCCGCCGCGGTGGCGAACGGGATCGCGAACGCGGCGGCGAGGGACACCACCCCGCGCATGCCCGCCCACGACGCGATCGTCCGGCCGCGCCACCCCGGGTCCTCGCGCTCGCGCTGCCGCTTCGACAGCAGCCGCGGGACGTAGGAGGCGGGGAACACCCACACGAACCGCGCGACGACCGTCACCGCGAAGATCGCCAGCGCCCACCAGGCCAGCTCCGGCACGCTCCGGTGCGACAGCCCGTCGATCACCGGCGGCAGCTGCAGGCCGATCAGCAGGAAGACCACCGACTCCAGGATGAAGACCATGACCTTCCAGAACGACTGCCCGATCAGCCTGGTCACGGCCGTCGACTCGGTCGCCCGGTGCCCCAGGTACAGCCCGCTGACCACCACCGCGATGACCCCGGACGCGTGCACGCTCTCGGCGATCAGGTAGGCGGCGAACGGCGTCACGACCGCGACGCCGTTCTCCACCAGCGGATCGTTCAGCCGCGTCCGCAGCCAGTGCAGCGGGGGCCCGAGCAGCAGCCCGACGGCCGTGCCGACCGCGGCGGCGAACAGGAAGCGCCACACGCCGTCCAGCAGCGTGAAGCCCGCGCCGGTCGCCGCGATCAGCGCGACGCGGAACGCCGTCAGCGCCGTCGCGTCGTTGAACAGGCTCTCGCCGACCAGGATCGTCACCGTCCGGCGCGGCAGGCCGAGGCGCTGCGCGACGCTCACCGCCGCGACCGCGTCCGGCGGCGCCACGATCGCGCCGAGCACGAACGCCGCCGCCAGCGGCAGATCGGGGACCAGCAGGTACGCCGCGTACCCCACGGCGAACGTGGTGAACAGCACCAGCCCGACCGACAGGAACCCGATCGACCAGGCGTTCTCGCGCAGGCCCGCGTAGGAGCTCTTCCAGGCCGCGGCGAACAGCAGCGGCGGCAGGAAAACGTACAGCGCGATCTCCGGGTCGAGCTCGAACTCCGGTACCCCCGGCACGAACGAGACGGCGAGGCCCGCGATCACCAGGACCAGCGGCGCCGAGACCCCCGCGCGCCGCGCTCCCGCGGCCACGACCAGGGCGGTGACCGGAACGGCCAGCAGCCAGAGTGCGTGCGTCGTCTCCACCCGCCAGATGATCGCACGGGCCGCTTTCCGGGCCCGCATCCCCTCTGGGGGACGACCCCCAGACCCCCGGAAGTACGGTCAGTGGGCGTCGCGGGCCGTGTCCTTGGCGAAGGTGAGGAAGTCGCGGGCGGCGGGCGGCAGCTTGCGGTGCGCGTGGACGATCCCCGTCATCCGGGTGATCGGCGGCATGAACGACCGGACGGTCACGCCCTCGGTGTCGTCGATCTGGTTGCGGTACCACAGCAGCGAGCCCATCCCGGCGCGGACCCAGCCGAGCCACGCGCCGCGCTCGTCGGACTCGACCGCCGCGACGGGGGTGGCGCCGACCCGCCGCAGCACGGTGTCGATCTCGGCGCGGCGGGGACTGCCGCGGGCGGGCAGCACGAGCCGCATCCCGTCCAGCGCGTGCACCGGCACCGGCTCGCGCATCTTCAGCGCGGGCGGCGAGATCAGCACGACCTCCCGCTGCTCGAACGGGTGCGCGGTCATATCGCCGGGCACGGGCAGGTCGGTGAGCGCGAGGTCGGCGCGGCCCGCGCGCAGCGCCGCCGCGACGCGGTCGCGGTCCTCGCAGCGGATCACCCGGACCCGGACGGCGGGCTGGTCGCGGGCGAAGCGCGGGAGGAGCCGCCCGGTCAGCTCCGGCTCCAGCGTCGCGGTGACGGCGATGCGCAGGTCGGCGCCGCGCCCGTTGGACCGGGTCACCGCCAGGCCCTCGATCGCGTCGACGGCCTCCAGCGCGACCCTGGCCTTGCGGACCACCTGCTCGCCGACCTCGGTGAGGGCCACGCCGCGGCCGGAACGCTGGAACAGCTCGACGCCGAGCTCGCGCTCCAGCTCGCGGACGGCCCGCGAGAGCGCGGGCTGGGCCACGTAAAGAGCCTGGGCCGCCGACGTCATCGTGCCGTGGTCGGCGGTCGCCACGACATAGCGCAGCTGCCGCAGATTCATGCACCGACCGTATGCCAACCAACCCATTCGGTCTTGGACATAGCCGGAATCGGACCGAGATTGACCCCGCCCGACCTGGTGATCAAGGCGGTCGGTGACCGGTCGCCTTGGCGGGGGCGGGCTCCGGCTCGGGCTGCAGCTGCGGCGCGCCAACCCCGCAGTGGCTGGTGCACTCCGGCTCCAGCGCCTCCCCGGACGGGGTGCGGAGCGCGCCGTCGTCGACCGTCAGGAAGCTCAGCACCGCCCCGGCGGCGAGCATCGCGGCGCACACCGTCATCGCGATCCGGAACCCGTGCGAGAACTCGGCCGGGTCGTCGTAGGCGGCGCCGGTCAGCCCCGCCAGCGGCGGGATCGCCGCCACCGTCAGCAGCCCCGCCGCGCGCGCCACCGCGTTGTTGACGCCGCTGGCCACGCCCGCGTGGTTGACGTCCGCCGTGGCCAGGACGGTCGCGGTGAGCGGCGCGACCACCGCCGCCAGGCCCAGCCCGAACACGACCACGGCGGGCAGGACGTCGCGCACATAGGACGAGTCCGCGTCGATCCGGCCGACGAGCAGCATTCCCGCGGCCGCCACGACCAGCCCCACCGTCATCGGCAGCCGCGGGCCGATCTTCTGCGCGAGCGCGCCCGCCCGCGCCGACAGCAGCAGCATCAGCACCGTGACCGGCAGCAGCGCCGTGCCCGCCGCGATCGGCGAGAACCCGCCGACGACCTGGAGGTTCAGCACGAACAGGAAGAACATCACGCCCATCCCGCCGTACATGATGAACGTGATGACGTTGATGGCGGTGAACTGCCGGGAGGCGAACACGTCCAGCGGCAGCATCGGGCGCGGCGCCTCCCGGCCGCCGCGCCCGGCGCGTCCCCTGCCGCGGAGCTTCTCGACCAGCACGAACGCGACCGCCGCGGCGGCGCCTGCCACCGCCGTGGCCACGATGACCGTCGTCGGCGCGTTGCCGCCCGGCGCCTCGGTCAGCGCGTACGTCGTCCCGGCCAGCGCGAGCGCCGCCAGCGCCGCGCCGAGCACGTCGAAGCGCCCGTGCGCCTCCGGGTCGACGCTCTCCGGGACGTGCCGGACCGCGACCAGCACCACCACGGCGGTCAGCGGCACGTTCAGCAGGAACACCCAACGCCACCCGGCCGCCTCGACCAGCCAGCCGCCCGCGAACGGCCCGATCGCGCCCGCCACGCCGCCGAGCCCCGACCAGGCCCCGACCGCGCGCGGCCGGTCGTCGGCGGTGAACGACGCCTGGATGATCGCCAGCGAGCCCGGGGTGAGCAGCGCCCCGCCCACGCCCTGCAGCGCCCGCGACACGACCAGCATCTCGATGTTCATCGCCAGCCCGCACAGCACCGACGCGACCGCGAACCACACGACGCCGACCAGGAAGATCCGCCGCCGCCCGTACCGGTCGCCGAGCGAGCCGCCGAGCAGGATGAACCCGGCGAGCGTCAGCGTGTAGGCGTTCACCGTCCACTGCAGCCCCGCCATGTCGGCGTCCAGGTCGCGGGCGAGCCTCGGCAGCGCGACGTTCACGACCGTGGAGTCGAGCATCGCCACGCTCGACCCGAGCACCGTCGCCAGCAGGATCCAGCGGCCCGGCCCGGTGCCCAGCCGCACGTCGGGCATCAGACGATCAGTTCATCGACGAAGCACCAGCGCCAGTCCTCGCCCGGCTCGAACGACCGGACGATCGGGTGCCCCTCCTTCCCGAAATGCGCCGTGGCGTGCCTCATCGGTGAGGAGTCGCAGCAGCCCACGTGCCCGCAGCCCAGGCAGAGGCGCAGATGGACCCACCGGGTGCCCTCAGCCAGGCACTCCTCGCACCCCTGCGGGGTGTTCGGCGACGGGTCCTCCGCGGGAAGGCTCTGCACATGTTCGCAAGTGGCCATACCTGAATCGTGCCACGGCCCCGGTCACGGGATCACCAATGGGCCGCGATCACCAATGGTCGGGGCTGAACGGCTCGTCCTCGGGGCGCGCGGACTCCGACAGCAGCCGCAGGTCCGACTCGACCATCATCGTGACGAGCTCCTCGAACGTCACCGCGGGCTCCCAGCCGAGCTGCTCGCGGGCCCGCTTCGGGTCGGCGCACAGCAGGTCGACCTCGGCCGGGCGGGTGTACCTCTCGTCCAGGACGACGTGGTCCTCCCAGTTCAGGCCCGCCGTGCGGAACGCGAACTCCACCAGCTCCCGCACCGACTGGGTGTGGCCCGTCCCGATGACGAAGTCCTCCGGGGCGTCCTGGGCCAGCATCAGCCGCATCGCGCGGGCGTAGTCGCCCGCGAAGCCCCAGTCGCGGCGCGCGTCCAGGTTCCCGAGCCGCAGCTCGGAGGCCAGGCCCAGCTTGATGCGGGCCGCGCCGAGCGAGACCTTCCGGGTGACGAACTCGGCGCCCCGGCGCGGCGACTCGTGGTTGAACAGGATCCCGCTGACCGCGAACATCCCGTACGACTCGCGATAGTTCTGGGTGATGTAGTGCCCGTAGCTCTTCGCCACCCCGTACGGGCTGCGCGGATGGAACGGCGTCGCCTCGTTCTGCGGCGTCTCCCGGACCATCCCGAACATCTCCGACGACGACGCCTGGTAGAAGCGGATCTGCTCGCGGCCCGGCGTCCGGGACGTGCTGATCCCCGACACCACCCGGATCGCCTCCAGCATCCGCAGCACGCCCATCCCGGTGACCTCGGCGGTCAGCTCGGCCTGCTGCCACGACATCGGCACGTAGGAGATCGCGCCCAGGTTGTACACCTCGTCCGGCTGGACGTGCTCCACCGCCGAGATCAGGCTGCCCTGGTCGAGCAGGTCGCCGGTGGTGATCCGCACGTCGCCGATGTGCTTGCGCAGCCGCGACACATGGGGGTTCGCCTGCCCCCGCACCAGGCCCCAGACCTCGTACCCCTGCGCGAGCAGATGCTCGGCCAGATACGAGCCGTCCTGTCCGGTGATCCCGGTGATGAGTGCTCGCCTGGACAGCGGATCCTCCATGGATTAGGTCCGATGCCGCCCACCACGGGGTGGACCCGCGGCGAGCGTGACATATGAGGTTAGCGACCCCGCCGCGACGCTGACGAGGGAGGGCGCCCTTTGAACCGAATTCGCTTCTGTCGGCTCGACCGTCCGGCTGCGATGTGCCACGGTGAGACCATCATGAGCCCTCCAGAGACGCCGCTGCGGCTGAACGGGCGCGACCTCGGCCCGCATGCGATCATGGCCGTGGTGAACCGCACGCCCGACTCGTTCTTCGACAAGGGCGCCACCTACGGCTTCGACGCCGCGCTCGCCGCCGTGGATCGCGCGGTCGCGGAGGGCGCCGACATCGTCGACATCGGCGGCGTGAAGGCGGGCCCCGGCGAGGACGTCGGCGTCGCCGAGGAGCTGCGCCGCGTCGTCGGGCTCGTCGCCGCGGTACGCGAACGGCATCCCGGCGTCGTGATCAGCGTCGACACCTGGCGGGCCGAGGTCGGCGAGGCCGTCGCGCGCGCGGGCGCCGACCTGCTGAACGACACCTGGGGCGGCCCGGACCCGCGGCTGGCCGAGGTCGCCGCCGACCACGGCATCGGCCTCGTCTGCGCGCACGCCGGGGCCCTCGCGCCCCGCACCCGCCCGCACCGCATCGCCTACGACGACGTCGTGAGCGACGTCATCGCGCACGTCACCACCGAGGCGAAGCGCGCGGCGGCCCTCGGCGTCCGCCGGGACGCGATCCTCATCGACCCCGCCCACGACTTCGGCAAGAACACCCGCCAGTCACTGGAGATCACCCGCCGGCTCGGCGAGCTGACCGCCACCGGCTGGCCGGTCCTGGTCGCGGTGTCCAACAAGGACTTCATCGGCGAGACCCTCGGCCGCCCCGTCGACAAGCGCGGCGTCGGCACCATGGCCGTCCTCGGCGTCTCCGCCCTGCTCGGCGCCCGCGTCTTCCGCGTCCACGACGTCAGGGGCGCCCGCCAGGCCCTCGCCGCCGTGACCGCGCTGGGGGACCGGCCGCGCTAGTGCGCCATCTCGCGGCGGCGGGCACGGTAGGCGGCGACGTGCATGCGGTTGCCGCAGGTGCGGCTGTCGCAGTAGCGGCGGCAGCGGTTGCGGGACAGGTCGACCAGGACGCGTGAGCAGTCCGGCGCCTCGCAGGTGCGCAGCCGGTCCAGCTCGTCGGCCGCGACCACGTGCGCCAGCGCCATCCCGCAGTCGGCGGCGAGGTGCTCGCCGAGCGGCGCGCCCGGCGCGAAGTAGTGCACGTGCCAGCTGTAGCCGTCGTGGTCGGTCAGGTGCGGGGTGGTGCGGACCTCGCCGACGATCGCGTTGATCTGCCGGACGGCGGCCGGGACGTCCTCGGCGCGGAACACGGCGTGGAACCGCTCGCGCAGGTCCAGCGCGCGGGCGAGGTCGGCGCCGTCCAGGTCGCCGATGTCGCTGAAGTCGTTGCGGTCCACGAAGGCGCGCAGGCCGGGCAGCCCGGCCAGGTCCTCGGCCCCGGACGCCGCCGGGCCGGTGTTGATCAGGTCGACGACGACGGCGAGCGCGTGCTCGGTGTCATGAGTGAAGATCACGATGGCTCCAGTCTCGGGGACCCGGGGCGGTCGTGTGCCCGGCCGCACCGCAGGAGACCGTGCCGCCGGGGCCGGGGACGCGGCCCGTGGTGCACAACCATATGACGAGAATCCGGCACGTCCATGCGCACCCCGTGATGCGGCGCGTACGGTTCCGCATTCCGGACGGGAGCACAACCGGGAATATGGACAGGCCTTGAGGCCTGGGAAAGGCGTGGAGCCGGGGCGGTCAGCGCTCGTAGTTCGGGTCGGCGACGACCGGGTAGTAGGCGTCGGTGTGCTGGACGCGCATCGTGACGGCCGTCCCCTCCAGGGTGTAGTCGGCCTTCACCTGCCGGAACATCGAGTCGCTCGCCCACGGGTTGTAGAGCCGTCCCACGGTCGCGCCGTAACGCAGGTGGACGACGTCGTACCCGCCCGACGGCATCGACTCCAGCGCCAGGCCGTCGGCGAGGGACACCGAGAACCGGAACTCCGAGGGGGCGTCCGGGCCGTGGATCACCGTCAGCAGCCGCACCCCGCCCGCGGTGGTCTGCGCGACGATGTCGGTGTCGACGTTTACGCCCACGAACACCCGCAGGCTGGGCCGCAGCACCTGCGCGACGGTGTCGGCCGCGGCCACGTCGATGCCGAGGTGGATGCGCTGCCCGTCCTTGGTCGGCACCCACACGCCGTCGCGGGCGCGCTGGCCCCAGGCGACGTCCGGGTTCTCCATCTCCTGCGGCTCGTTCTTGCCCCGCGCGACGAGAATCCTGGAGGCGGCGCTCATCGCCGCGGCAGCGCCATCCCGTGCATGCCTCATGGCGGGCCCCCTCGCCTTCTTCATCACTCGCGTGACTTTCGTGCCTGTCCTCGGGTTTACCACGGGCAGGGCGGACTGGGCGTCCCATTGACCTGCCCCCGGTCGATTCGCGACGTTCGCCCCGCGCGTCGTTGGACCTTACACCACGCTTATACGCGCCGGCCGTCCCGGGGGTGGCGCCCATCCGCGCACGATCACGGGGTGATGACGGTGCGCATCCGAGCCTTTACGGAGAAAACACTTTGTGTCCGCCGGGGAACCTCCGCATCATTGAACACATCGAACGAATGCGGAAAGCACGAAGGGGCGAGCCACCGGTTAGGCGGCCGGTCTCCAAAACCGGCGGAAAGTGGGTTCGACTCCTACCACCCCTGCTGAGCACGGACGATGGGCTTGTGGTGTAACGGAAGCACACCTCCCTTGCAAGGAGGCGATCAGGGTTCGACTCCCTGCTGGTCCACTGACGCCGGGCGCCGCGGGCCGCCTCGCGGAAGACGGCCCGCGGCGTGTCCCTGGAGGGTTGGCCGAACGGTAAGGCAGCAGTTTCGAAAACTGACGTCGAGGTGACACTCGAAGGGGTTCGACTCCCTTACCCTCCGCAATTAGTAGAGGAATTCAGGCTCAAGCGTGTCCCTGTGGGGGGACGACCCCCCACACCCCCCGGTTCGCTTCGCTCAGGCCGGCACCGGCTCTCCGGCGGTGATCGTCTCGGACAGGTCGGCGAGGACGTCGCTCAGGCGGTCCAGGGCGTCCGCGATCCACGGCAGGCCCGCCGGGGCGGGGGAGGCCAGGGCCGCGAGGCGCTGCTCGTCGTCGTCGCCGTAGAGCTGGCTCGGCGCCACCCGCATCCGCAGCGCGGACGGGGCGTCCCCGAACGAGCTGCCGGGCAGGACGCCGACTCCGTAACGTTCCAACAGCAGGTCGGTGAGGTCGGCGGCCGTCCGGACGCCGTGGTTCTCGCCCAGCGCGTCCCGCCTCGGGGCGAAGTCCGGGTAGACGTAGAACGCCGCCTCCGGACGCGTGACGCGGGCCCCCGCCGCGGCGAACCGGTCCGCGACCGCCCCCGTGATCGCGGCGTGCAGCCGCCTGCTGCGGTCGATGTGCTCCACCAGCTCGGGCGGCTCGGCGAACGCGTACGCGGCGGCGTGCTGCATCGGCGCGGGCGCGCTGGACCACATCTCGCTCGCCACGCCCAGCAGGCTGTCGCGCAGCGCGCGGCCGAACGGGCCGTCCGGCAGCCGCGCGACGCCGAGCCGCCAGCCGCCCGCCGCCAGGTTCTTGCTCAGGGCGGTCGTCACGACCGTCCGCTCCGGGGCGTACAGGGCCGGGCTCGGGATCGGACGTCCGGGGTCGTGCACCAGGTCGCGGTATATCTCGTCCGAGATGATCAGCAGGCCGTGCTCGCGCGCCACCGCGCACAGCCGCCGGACGGTCTCCTCGGAGGCGATCGTCCCCGTCGGGTTGTCCGGAAGCGTCACCACGACCGCCCGCACCTCGCGTCCCCGCGCGCGGGCCCGCACCACGGCATCGGCCAGGAGCGCCGGGCTCGGGACGCCGCCCTCGCCGCGCGGCGTGGCGACGCGGATCGGCTCGGCGCCCACCAGCGACGCCTGCGCCGCATAGCTCACCCAGCTCGGCGACGCCACCACGGCGTCCCCGCCGATCGCGGTCAGCAACGCGTACAGCAGCGGTTTGCTGCCGGGCCCGGCGACGATCATGGACGGTTCGGTGGGCAGCCCGCGCCGGGTCCAGTACCCGGCGGCGGCGCCGCGGAGCGCGGCCGACCCGGCGACCGGCCCGTAGCCGCCCCGTCCCGCGGCGGCGCCGAGCTCGCGGGTCAGGGCCGGGTGGATGGGGATCCCGGCCTCCCCGAAGCCGAGCGGCAGGACGCGGACGCCCTCCCGGCGCTTGCGGGCGATCGCCTCGTTCACCGCGAGCGTCGCCGACAGGGCGACGGGACGCGGCGAGAACGGTAGCGGCCGGACGGGTTCGGACTCTTTCTGGGCAGGCATGAACGCTCCAAGGGCATGCGAGATCAGCGGTGGGTGTGAGCGGAATCCCCCTGTACGACCCGGCCGGGTTCGATCTCATCCTTACCCCCGACTAGCATCATCACAAGCGAGTCTCACCGATGGTTAGCGTAAGATCAGCTTATGCTCGAACTTCGCCGCCTTCGGCTTCTCGCCGAATTCGGCCGCCGCGGCAGCATTGCCGCGACCGCCGCCGCCCTCGGTTACACGGCCTCCGCCGTCTCCCAGCAGCTGGCCGCGCTCGAACGCGAGGCCGGCGGCGTGCCGCTGCTGGACCGCACCGCCCGCAGCGCCGAGCTGACCGACGCCGGGCGCCGCCTCGCCGAGCGCGCCGAGGAGATCCTCGGCCTCGTGGAGACCGCCGAGGCGGAGCTGTCGGCGGTCTCCGACACGCCCATGGGCCGGGTCGTGGTCACCGCGTTCCCCACCGCCGCCGTCGCGTTCGCGCCCGCGCTGGCGCAGAGCCTCGGCGAGCACCCCCGCCTGACGTTCGTGCTACGGCAGACCCGGCCCGGCGACGGCATCCGGCAGGTGCAGAACGGCGAGGTCGACATCGCGCTCATCGACGACTGGACGGGCAAGGTCCCCGAGCAGTCGCCCGCCGCGCTGACGTTCTTCCCCCTGCTCCGCGACCCGCTGGTGCTGGTCGTCCCGGCCACGCACCCCATGTCGGACCCCGCGCGCCGGGTCGACCTGCAGCAGCTCAGGGACGAGCCGTGGATGGCCGCGCCGCCCGGGGAGCCGTCCCGGCAGGCCCTGGAGCGGCTCATGGACACCGTGGGCGGGGCCCGTCCCGTCCCGTGGGAGTTCGAGGGCCTGCACACGATCCTCAGCCTGGTGGCGCGCGGCATCGGGATCACCGCGGTGCCCGCGCTGGCGCTCGCCGCCGGTGACCAGGGCGTGGCCGTCCGGCGCATCCCCGAATGCACGCTCGCCCGCGAGGTCTACGCCGTGACCAGGGCCGCGAGCGTCCGCCGGCCGTCGGTGGCGGAGACGCTCAGGGCCGTCCACGCGGCGGCTCGCGACGTTCAGCCGGCCCCGCCTGAGGGGTGAGCGGGCCACCCGCTACCGTCGAAAGTGAGACCTGGGTCACGCAGGTTCAAAACCGGCCGCATCCGGCCGCCGCCCGCACCGGACGCGCGGCGGATACGAACCAATGAGGGAACGCGAGCACGCGGACCGGATCACTCGAAAACGGACAGACGCGTGCCGAACATCACGTACGGTGGTGCGAATCGTGACCACAACCGAGTCCATGGACACCGATCGGGGAGCACAGCGCTCGATGGATCGACCGGCGACACCTCCCGCCGCGCCCTCCACCGCGGCGGAGACCCCCGCCCCGGCGGCCCAGGCCGCCGAGGCGCCCGGGGGTCCCCGCGAAGGCGGCGCGCATGCCGCCTGCGAGAAGGACGCCGCCCCCGAAGGGCACCACGCCTTCGAGCTGCCGCGGGTGACGGCGCTGCTGATGCACGCGCTCCCGCGCTTCGTCGAAGGGGTGATCGCGCCCGTCGCGGTCTTCTACGCCGCGCTGACCCTGCTCGGGCTGAACGGCGCGCTCGTCGCCGCCGTCGCGTGGGTGTACGGCGGCATCGCCTACCGGTTCCTGCGCGGCCACCCGGTGTCGGGAATGCTGCTGCTGGCCGCGGTCGGCGTGACCGTCCGCGCGGCCACGGCCGCCGCGACGCACAGCGCGGTCATCTACTTCCTCCAGCCGACGCTCGGCACGCTGATCGTCAGCCTGTCGTTCCTCGCCTCCGTCCCGCTCGGGCGGCCCCTGGCCATGAAGCTGGCCAGGGACATGGCGCCGATCCCCGAGGCGTTCCTCAAGCACGCCAGGGTGCACCAGTTCTTCCTGCGCATCTCGCTGCTGTGGTCGATGGTCCTGTTCGCGAACGTGGCCGTCAGCCTGTGGATGCTGTTCAACGAGTCGATCGGCATGTACCTGTGGTTCCGCACCGGCATCGTCGCCGGGCTGGGCGCGATCGGCGTCGCCGTCTCGGTGTGGGGCTTCAGGCGCGTCGTCCGCAACGTCAACCGCGAGCCCTCGGCCGCCTGACCGCCGAACCGCCGCCTGACCTCCGAACTTCCGGCCCGTTCGCGGCGTCTCCCTTCACAGGTACATTCACCACTTGGGGTGAATTCACAGGCTTTGGGGGAGTTTGTCGTGATCCACGGTGGGCGGAGCATGCGGGTGGCGCTGACGGGCGGCGCGGGCGCGGTGGCGCTGCTCGCGGCCGGCTGCATGGCCGGCGAGGAGGGGAAGCTGGCCTCGGGGAGCTCGGCCGACGCCGTGACGATCACCCCGGCCAACGGGACCGCCCAGGTCAGGCCGGACGGCACGATCGAGGTCAAGGCCGCCGACGGCAAGCTGCAGAAGGTCACCGTCCAGGGCGAGGGCGCCACCATCACCGGGACGTTCGGCCGCGGCCACAAGACCTGGCGCTCCAGCCGGACGATGACGCCCGGCACGTCCTACACCGTCACCGCGCAGGCGAGCGACGACGGCAAGACCCGCACCGCGACCAGCTCGTTCACCACCCTCAAGGCGGACAAGACGCTCTCGATCGCCGACGTCACCCCGAACCTCAAGGGCGAGAAGGTCGGCGTCGGGATGCCGATCATGGTCCGGTTCGACCGCCCGGTCACCGACAAGGCCGCCGTGGAGCGGGTGCTGCGCGTCACCCCGGACAAGCCCGTCGAGGGCGCGTGGAACTGGGTCTCCGCCGACCAGGTCATCTACCGGACGAAGACGTACTGGCAGCCGCACCAGACCGTCCGGTTCCACGCCGGCCTCGCCGGGGTGAACGCGGGCGGCGGCGTCTACGGGGCCGAGGACGAGCAGGCCACCATCACCATCGGTCCCGCGCAGATCACCAAGGGCGACATCGGCGACCACCACATGACGGTCACCCGCGACGGCAAGAAGCTGCGGACCATCCCGTTCAGCGCCGGCAACGGGCAGACACGGGAGTTCACCACCACCAGCGGCGTCCACCTGCTGATGGAGAAGGGCAACCCCGTCACGATGACGTCCCCGGGCCGCAAGCCCGGCGACCCCGGCTACTACAAGACGGTCGTCAACCACGCGGTCCGCTTCTCCAACAGCGGCGAGTACGTCCACTCGGCGCCGTGGTCGGTCGGCTCGCAGGGGTCGGCGAACGTCAGCCACGGCTGCCTGAACGTCAGCCCCGCCAACGCCAAGTGGTACTACGACACCATGCAGCGCGGCGACGTCATCGACCTGACCGGCACCGACCGCGAGGTCGAGCCGCTGAACGGCTGGGGCTTCTGGCAGCTGTCCTTCGACAAGTGGGCGCAGGGCAGCGCGCTGCGGTGAGTCACTCTCGCCCCATGCAACGCTTTGATCTCGGACGCCCGCCAAAACCCCGGGTCATGACATGATCCTCGGTTTTTGTCGTTATTGTCTCCCTGGTAGACGGCGGGTTCGGGAGGTCGCAGTGCAGCGGAGGATTTCCGCAGGGGTTCGGGCTGGTGCGGGTATGGCGGGGATCGTGCTGCTGCTCACGACGGCGGCGTGCAGCGGGGGAGAGAAGGAGGGCGGCGTCACCGTCGGCGAGAAGGCCGACGCGGGCGTTCCCCAGGTCACGATCAGCCCCGGCGACGGCAATCAGAAGGCCGAGCCGGAGGACGGCGTGAAGGTCACCGCCGCGGGCGGCACCCTCGAACAGGTCACGGTCACGCTCAAGGGCAAGCCGGTCGACGGCGAGATGGCCGCCGACAAGGCCAGCTGGAAGTCGCGCACGCTGCGTCCCGGCTCCAAGTACCAGGTCACGGCCATCGCCAGGAGCCCGCAGGGCAAGACCGCCACGGTCAACGCCGCCTTCGCCACGCTCAAGGCGCCGAAGGAGCTCGACATCGTCGACGTCACCCCGAGCAAGGGCGAGAAGGTCGGCGTCGGCATGCCGATCCAGGTTGTCTTCAACCGGGCGGTCGAGGACAAGAAGGCCGTGGAGCGGGTCCTGGACGTCAAGTCGACCAAGCCCGCCACCGGCGCCTGGTTCTGGGCGAACGACACCACGGTGATCTTCCGGACGAAGAACGGCGAGTACTGGCAGCCCAACCAGAACGTCACGTTCTCGGCGAAGCTGGCCGGCGTGAAGTCGGGCAAGAAGACCTACGGCGTGGACGACTTCGCCCGCAAGTTCCGCATCGGCGACTCGCACATCATCAACATCAGCACCAAGAAGAAGAAGGCGGTCGTCAAGAAGAACGGCCGCGTCGTCCGGACCTGGCCCATCAGCGCCGGCAAGGGCGGCCGCGTCGTCAACGGCGTCGACACCTACCTCACCACCAGCGGCATCCACCTCACCATGGGCAAGGAGAATCCGGCGATCATGACGTCGGAGTGGATGGGCGTCGACCCGAAGGACAAGAAGAACGGCGGCTACCGCGAGGTCATCCCGCACGCGGTGCGGATCTCCAACAGCGGCGAGTACATCCATTCGATGGCCTCCACCGTCTGGGCGCAGGGCCGGCAGAACGTCAGCCACGGCTGCGTCAACTCCCCGCCCAAGGACGCCCAGTGGTTCTACAACTGGTCCTATCGCGGCGACCCGGTGATCATCACCGGCAGCAAGCGCGGTCTCGACCCGATGAACGGCTGGAGCTACTACGAGATGTCGTGGAGCAAGTGGGTCAAGGGAGGCGCCCTCGACCGTCCCGTGACCACCGGATGATGTTGACGGCCCCCGTCTAGGGGAACAAGCCGGGCAAAGCCGTCGTCCGCGATGGGGGACCCGGTGAACGCTCCGGTGAACGATGGAGAGCGCCGTCCGCCGAGGCTGCGGCGCCGCCTCCGCCGCGCGGCGCATCGCGTGATGCGCCGCGCGGCGCTCTGGTCCCTGCGCCCGCTGCGCTGGCGGCGCCGCGGGCGTGTCCCGGCTCCCGGCGAGCGGCTCCGCGTCCGCGTCCTGCTCCAGAACGCGCACGGGACGGGCGGGACGATCCGCACCGTGCTGAACCTGTGCGGGTACCTGACCCGCGACCACGACATCGAGATCGTCAGCGCGCTGCGGCGGAGCAGACGCCCGTTCTTCCCGGTCCCCCTCGGCGCGACGCTGACGTACGCCGACGACCGCTTCGCGCCCAAGGGCAGGACGGCGCGGCTCCTGGCACGGCTGCCGAGCGTCCTGACGCCGGTGGACGAGGCGTCCTTCCGCCTCATGAGCATGTGGACGGACGTCTGCCTGCTGCGCGCCCTGTACCGCTCGCCGGCCGACGTCGTCATCGGCACCCGCCCGTCCCTGAACCTGCTCGCGGCCGAGCTCGCGCCCCGCGGCGCCGTGACGATCGGGCAGGACCACATGAGCCTGGACTCCTACCGGCCCGCCCTCCACCGGCAGGTCGTCCGCGGGTACCGGCGGCTGACCGTCGTCACCGCCCTGACCGAGGCCGCCCGCGCCGGATACGCGAAGGCCCTCGCCGGGTCCGGTGTCCGCGTCGTGCGGATCCCGAACGCCGCCCCGCCGCTGCCCGGGCGCCCGTCCCGGCGCGAGGACAAGGTCGTGCTGGCCGCCGGGCGGCTCGTCGCCAACAAGGGCTTCGACACGCTCATCCGCGCGTTCGCGCCGATCGCCGCCGAGCACCCCGACTGGACGCTGCGGATCTTCGGGCGGGGCGTGCGCCGCGACCGGCTCGACGCGCTGATCACCGAGCTGGGCCTCGCCGGGCGGGTGGAGCTGCGTCCCGTCACCCGCGACCTGCACGCCGAGATGGCGCGCGCGTCGATCTACGCGCTGACGTCGCGCCGCGAGGGCATGCCCATGGTGATCATCGAGGCGATGGGGATGGGCCTCGCGGTCGTGTCGTTCGACTGCCCGCACGGCCCCGCCGAGCTGATCGACCACGGCCGCGACGGGCTGCTCGTGCCCAACGGGGACGCGGCCGCGCTCACCGCCGCGCTCCGCGAACTGATCGCCGACCGCGGCCTCCGCGACCGGCTCGGCGAGCGGGCGGCCGTGTCCGCGCGCGCCCACGACCTGGAGCACATCGGGCCGCAGTGGTCGCGGCTCCTGTCCGGCTTCCATCCGTCCGCCGGGGCGCCGCGGGACACCGGGCCGGTCGCGGACGGGCCCGATCTGAGCGTCTCCGGCAGCGACCGCTGACGGTCCGCCGCGTCAGGCGCGCTGCAGGACGCCGCGGATGAACGCCGCCTGGCCCACGTGCTGCAGGGAGTCGGAGATCACGCTGACGAGCCGCACGCCCAGGGTGACGGGCGGGTCCCACGCGCGGTCGACGACGCGTTCCAGGTCGGGGTCGGTCACCGAGGCCACGTACTCGGCGGTGGCGGCGTGCACCGCCTCGTGGTAGCCGATCAGCAGGTCCGGCGAGTCCACCCGCACCGACGCGACCTGGTCGGAGGTGTGGCCGTAGCCGGTGTCGGACGGGTCGAGCGGCAGGCCGAACCGTTCGGCCCAGCCGCCGTCCGTCCACGCCTGGGCGGTGCCCGCGACGGCGGAGACGTGGTCGTCCTGGACGCGGGTGAGGTGCCAGATCAGCCACGCGATCGAGTTGGCGTCGGCGTCGACGCGGTAGGCGAGCTGGTCGGCGGTGAGCCCGGCGGCCGTCTCGGCGACCTGCTGCCGGATGCGGTCGAACGCGTCGGTGAGGAGGAGCGCACTGGTCATTGATCAGACGCTACCCCGCTCCCGGCACCGAATTCACGCGCGGCGCGTCGAGTCGCGGGGCGGCGTCGAGGACGGGGACCGGGGTGCGGGACGGGAGGCGGACGGTGACGTCGAGGCCGCCGCCGGGGCGCGGCACGGCCGTCACCGTCCCGCCGTGGGCGCTGGCCGTGGCGCGGACGATCGACAGGCCCAGCCCGGACCCGCGGTCCGAGCGCAGCCGGTCGTTGCCGAGCCGCCGGAACGGCTCGAAGATCGTCTCGACCTCGTAGCCGGGCACCACCGGCCCGGTGTTGGACACCACGACCTCCGCCCAGCCGTCCCGGCTCCGCGTCGTGACCGACAGCCCGCCGCCGTCGCGGTTGTGCCGGACCGCGTTCTCCACCAGGTTCTGCACCAGCCGCTCGACGAGCACGGGATCCCCGGACGTGACGGCCGGGCCGAGGTCGCGGCGGGACGTCAGCCCGCGCTCGCGCGCCTCCGGGGCCGCCTGGTCCAGGACGTGGCCCGCGACGTCGGCCAGGTCGAGAGGGCCCGCGTCGACCGCGACGCCCTCGGTGCCCGCGAGCGTGAGCAGCCCGTCGATGAGCCGCTCGTGCCGTCCGTTCACCACCAGCAGCGCCTCGCCGAGCCGCTTGACGTCGGCGGTCGCGTCGGGGCGGCGCACGGCCACGTCGATGAGCGTCCGGTTGATCGCGAGCGGGGTGCGCAGCTCGTGCGAGGCGTTCGCGACGAACCGCCGCTGGCCGTCGAACGCCCGCGCCAGCCGGCCGAGCATCGTGTCGAAGGTGTCGGCCAGCTCCTTGACGTCGTCGCGCGGCCCCTCGTACCCGATCCGCTCGGTGAGGTCGTGGCTGCGCGCCACCCGTCCCGCCGTCTCGGTGATCGTGTGGACGGGCCGCAGCGCCCGGTCGGCGAGCAGCCAGCCGAACCCGAGCCCGGCCGCGCCGACCAGCCCGAGGGCGATGCCGCCCTGGGTCAGCAGCGCGTTGAGCGTCTTGCGCTGGTAGTCGTCGCGGACCCTGACCATCGCCACCTCGACGCTCCGGTCGGTGGCCTCCACGCCCTGCTCCGGCGGCGGCATCGGGGCCTTCGAGGTGCCGTCGAGCATCCGGGCCGCCTTCGGGACGGCCTGGTTGTCGAGGTTGTTCTTCACCAGGAAGTAGGTCAGGCCCAGCAGGAGGACGCCGGCGCCGATGAACAGGCCCGTGTACAGCAGCGTGAGCCGCAGCCTGATCGTCGGCCGCAGCCGCTCGGTGAACGCCGTCATGGGATCCGGTACCCCGCTCCCGGGACGGTCTCGATGACCGGGGGATCGCCGAGCTTGCGGCGCAGCTTCATCAGCGTCACCCGGACGGTGTTGGTGAACGGGTCGGTGTGCTCGTCCCACACCTTCTCCAGCAGCAGCTCCGCCGACACGATCGCGCCGTCCGCGCGGAGCAGCTCGGCGAGCAGCCCGAACTCCTTGCGGGCCAGGTGCACGTACCGGCCGTCGCGGACCACCTCCCGGCGGGACGGGTCGAGCCGGATCCCGGCGCGCTCCAGGGTCGGCGGCGCCGCCGGGCGGGCCCGGCGGCCGAGCGCCTGCACCCGCGCCACCAGCTCCTCGAACGCGAACGGCTTGGTCAGGTAGTCGTCGGCGCCGAGCCGCAGCCCGTCGACCCGCGCCGGGACGGTGACGGCGGCGGTGAGCATCAGCACCCGCACCAGCGCCCCCGACTCGACCACCGCGCGGCACACGTCGTCGCCGTGCACGACGGGCAGGTCGCGGTCGAGGACCAGCACGTCGTAGTCGTTCACGCCGAGCCGTTCCAGCGCGGCGTCGCCGTCGTAGACGACGTCCACGGCCAGGGCCTCGGACCTGAGCCCGTCGGCGATCGAATCCGCGAGCATCCGCTCGTCCTCGGCGATCAGAACCCGCACCCTGCCGCCCCCTCGCGTCCTGGGCGCCGCGCCCCGCGCGCGCCGCCGCCCCAGCATCGGGCAGCGGGCGTAACGCCGGCATAACGCGAACCGGTTACGCCGGGGTTACCGGCGTCCGGCTGGACTTGCGGTCGCCGCCGGGCGCTCCGCCCGGCGGGGACGATGAGGAGACCGACCGATGCGACGACGACGCGCGTACGCGGCGCTGGCCCTCCTCCCGGTGCTCGCCCTCGGCCCGCTGGGCTGCGGCAGCGAGGGCACGGGCGCGGGATCCGGCGGCACCGCCAAGGCCGTGAGCGACCAGCAGAAGATGCGCGACTTCGCCAAGTGCATGCGCGACAACGGGGTCGACATGGACGACCCGGGTGGGGACGGCGAGATCACGATCCGGCACAGCGAGCCGCCGGGGAAGGCCAAGGGCGCCGGCCCGAAGGTGGACAACGAGGTCGACGCGGCGCAGAAGAAGTGCCGGCACCTGATGCCGAACGGCGGCAAGCCGGAGAAGCCCAAGCCGGAGGAGATCGCCAAGCTGCGCGCGTACGCGAAATGCATGCGCGACAACGGCGTCAGCAAGTTCCCCGACCCCAAGCCCGACGGCAGCATGCTGCTGAAGGCGGGCAAGGGCACCGGGATCGACCCGCAGAGCCCGGAGTTCAAGGACGCGCAGAAGGCGTGTGCCAAGTTCCAGCCGGAACGCGGCCGGAAGGCCCCGCCTCCCATCGAGGGCAAGGACTGATGGCGCGCAGGCGCGCCGTCGCCCTCGGCGCGGCGGGGGTCGTGGTGGCCGGCGGCGCGGGCCTCGCGACCGCCGGCCTGGGCGGCGGTTCCGGCGAGCCCGCCGCCGCGCACGGCTCGCTGCCGCCCGCGACCGCGCCGATCGAGCGGACGACGCTGGTCGAGACGCAGGACGTGGACGGCACGCTCGGCTACGGCGGCACCCGCACGGCGGCCGGCGCGGGAGGCGGCACGCTCACCTGGGTGGCCGCCGCCGGGACGGTGATCCCGCGCGGACGCCCGGTGTACCGGGTGGACGACAGGCCCGTGCCGCTGCTGTACGGCAGGCTCCCGCTGTACCGGACGCTCTCCACCGGGACCGTGGGCGACGACGTCCGGCAGCTGGAGACGAACCTGCGGGCCCTCGGGTACACCGGCTTCACCGTCGACGAGACCTACGGCGCCGCCACCGCCGCCGCCGTGCGGCGCTGGCAGGACGACCTCGGTGTCGCGGAGACCGGGCGGGTGGAGCCGGGGGCGGCCGTCATCGCGCCCGGCCGGATCCGGGTCGCGGAGCGCAAGGCCGATGTGGGCGACCGGATCGGCGGGGCCGTCCTCACCTACACCGGGACCACCCGCGTCGTGAGCGTCGACCTGGACGTGCGGTACCAGCGCCTCGCCAGGAAGGGCGCCGGCGTCGAGATCGAGCTGCCGTCCGGCGACACCACGAAGGGGAGGATCACCTCGGTCGGGAAGGTGGCCACGGAGGGCGGGGACGATCAGCCGACGACGATCGAGGTCACGATCGCGGTCGGCGGGCAGAAGGAGCTCGGCTCCTACGACAAGGCGCCCGTCGAGGTGCGGCTCACCGCGAACCGGCACGACGGCGTCCTCGCCGTGCCCGTCGGCGCGCTGCTCGCGCAGGGGGACGGCGGGTACGCCGTCCAGGTCGTCCAGGACGGGCGCGTCCGCACCGTGCCGGTGGAGACGGGCGTGTTCACCGAGGGCCGGGTCGAGATCTCGGGGGCCGGCCTGGCCGAGGGCATGAAGGTGGGGATACCCAAATGAGCGCGGTGGTGGAGCTGCGGCACGTCACCAAGACCTACCCGGGCGGGGTGACCGCGCTGGACGGCGTGTCGCTGGCGGTCGGGGCGGGCGAGCTCGTCGCGATCGTCGGGCCGTCCGGGTCGGGCAAGTCGACGATGCTGCACCTGCTCGGCACCCTGGACCGGCCGAGCGCGGGCACCGTCCTGGTCCAGGGCACGGAGGCGTCCCGGCTGACCGACCGGCGGCTGTCGGCGCTGCGCGCCCGCCGGATCGGGTTCGTGTTCCAGCAGTTCCATCTCGCCGCCGGGGTCAGCGCGCTGGACAACGTCGCGGACGGGCTCCTGTACGGCGGCGCGCCCGCGGGGGAGCGGCGCCGCCGGGCCCGCCGCGCGCTGGAGCGCGTCGGGCTCGGGCACCGGCTCGGGCACCGCCCGCACCAGCTGTCCGGCGGGGAGCGGCAGCGGGTCGCGATCGCCCGCGCGGTCGTGGGGGAGCCCGCGCTGCTGCTGGCCGACGAGCCGACCGGCGCGCTCGACTCCGCCTCGGGCGCGGGCGTGCTTGACCTGCTGCGGGAGCTGTCGGGCGGCGGGACGACCGTCGTCCTGATCACCCACGACCGGGACATCGCCGCGCTGCTGCCCCGCCAGGTGCGGATGCGCGACGGCCGGATCGTCCACGACGACGCGATGGCGGAGGCCGCCCGATGAACCACGCCGACACCCCCGCGCGGCTCGGCCCGGCGGACGTGCTGCGCGTCGGCGCCGCCGGGCTGCGCACCCGCCCCCTCCGGGTGTTCCTGTCCGCGCTGGGCATCGCGATCGGCATCGCCGCGATGATCGGCGTGGTCGGGATCTCCACGTCCAGCCGCGCCGAGCTCCAGGCCACCCTCGACCGGCTCGGCACCAACCTGCTCACCGTCAAGCCCGGCAAGGACTTCTTCGGCGAGGCCGCCAAGCTGCCGGAGGAGTCGGTCGGCATGGTGGGGCGGATGGCGGACGTCGAGTCCGCGTCCGCCACGGCCGAGCTCGACGACGTCCACGCCTACCGCAACGACCACATCCCGGAGGGGGAGAGCGGCGGCATCGGCGTCCGCGCGGCCCGCCTCGACCTGCCCCGGACCGCAGGCCTCACCATGGCCTCCGGCACCTGGCTCAACGCCGCCACGGCCAGGTACCCGGCCGTGGTCCTCGGGTCGGAGACGGCGGAGCGGCTCGGCGTCGCGGCGCCGAACGTCCAGGTATGGCTCGGCTCGCAGTGGTTCACCGTCGTCGGGATCATGAACCCGAACCGGCTCGCGCCGGAGCTGGACTCCGCCGCCCTCGTCGGCTGGGACGCCGCCGTGGCCCGCCTCGGCTTCGACGGCCACCCGACCACCCTCTACACCCGGGCCCGCGAGGACGCGGTCGAGAAGGTGCAGGGCCTGCTCGCCGCGACCGCCAACCCGCAGGCCCCGAACGAGGTGGAGGTCAGCCGCCCGTCGGACGCGCTCGCCGCGCAGGAGGCCACCGACCGGGCGTTCACCGGCCTGCTCCTCGGCCTCGGCGGCGTCGCGCTGCTGGTCGGCGGCGTCGGCGTCGCGAACACCATGGTGATCTCGGTCCTGGAGCGGCGCGCCGAGATCGGGCTGCGCCGCTCGCTCGGCGCGACCCGCGGCCAGATCAGGCTGCAGTTCCTCACCGAGTCGCAGGTCCTCGCCGCGCTCGGCGGGGTGGGCGGCGTCGCGCTCGGCATCGCCGTCACCGCGGTCTTCGCCGTGACGCAGGACTGGCCGACCGTCGTCCCCGCCTGGGCGATGGCGGGCGGGATCCTCGCGACCCTGCTCATCGGCGGCGTCGCGGGCCTCTACCCGGCGATCAGGGCCGCCCGGCTCCCGCCGACCGAGGCCCTCGCGGCTACCTGACGCCGTAGAGGTGTTCGAGGGCGAGCTGGTCGAGGTGCTCGAAGGCGGTGCGGCGGGCGGAGAGCGCCTCGATGTCGGGGGAGGCGTCGCGGACGTCGCGCCAGTCCTCGCCCTCGGCGAGGGTGGGGCGGGCCAGCTCGTCCAGCTTGGCCTCGGCCAGCGCGTCCCGGACGGCGGGGTCGGCGCGGAACGCGCGGACCTTCTCGCGCAGGATCAGCCAGTTGCGCATGCACGCCGCCGCCGACTCCCACACGCCCTCGTCGTCCTCGGTGCGCGGCGGCTTGAAGTCGAAGTGGATCGGGCCGTCGTAGTCGCTGTGCTCGATCAGGTCGACGACCCAGAACGCGCCGCGCGCGTTCCCGGCGCCGAACCGGAGGTCCTGGTCGTAGCGGGGGCCGTGCTGCCCGTTCAGGTCGATGTGGAACAGCTTGCCCTGCCACAGCGCCTGCGCCAGCCCGTGCGCGTAGTTCAGCCCGGCCATCTCCTCGTGCCCGACCTCGGGGTTCAGCCCGACGTCGCCGGGACGCTCCAGGGTCTGGATGAAGGCGAGGGCGTGCCCGATGGTGGGCAGCAGGATGTCGCCGCGCGGCTCGTTCGGCTTCGGCTCGATCGCGAACCGCAGGTCGTAGCCCTGGTCGGCGACGTAGGCGCCGAGGACGTCGAACGCCTCCTTGTAGCGGTCGAGCGCGGCGCGGACGTCCTTGGCGGCGCCGGACTCGGCGCCCTCGCGCCCGCCCCAGCACACGTACGTGCGGGCGCCGAGCTCGGCGGCCAGGTCCAGGTTGTCCATGACCTTGCGCAGCGCGAACCGGCGGACGTCGCGGTCGTTGGCGGTGAACGCGCCGTCCTTGAAGACCGGGTGGGAGAACAGGTTCGTGGTCGCGGTGGTGACGACGAGGCCGGTCTCCTCCAGCGCCTTGCAGAACGCGCCGATCTTCGCCCGCCGCTCGGCGGGGGCGGCGTCGAACGCGAACACGTCGTTGTCGTGGAAGTTCACGCCGTAGGCGCCGATCTCGGCGAGTTTGCGGACGGCGCGGTCGGCGGGCATCGGCGGGCGGGTGCCGGGGCCGAACACGTCGGCGCCCTGCCAGCCGACCGTCCAGACGCCGAACGAGAACCGGTCCTCGGGTACGGGCGTGTAGTCGGTCATGGGGTCCTCCCTCGGAGCCGCGGGGCGGAGTCGCGCAGCGCGGCGTACCGTTCACGGATCTCCGTGGCGTCCGCCGCGTCGGCGGCGTCGGCGGTGTGCTCGGTGGCGGGCGGGGCGGCCCAGGCGGGCGGCCCGGGCGTCCCGGCGAGCGCCCACGCGGCCTGGCGGGCGGCGCCGAGCGCGACGTACTCGGCGGGTTCGGGGACGGTCACCGGCGTCCCGAGGATCGCCGGGGCCAGCGCCCGGACGGCGGCCGAGCGGGCGCCGCCGCCGATCAGCAGCGTCCGGCGCGGCCTGACCCCGCTCCGCGCCGCCAGGTGGTCGACGGCGTCGGCGAGCGAGCACAGCAGCGCCTCCACCGCCGCCCGCGCCACGTTCTCCCGCGTCGCGTTGGACGTGGTCAGCCCGGCGAGGACCCCGGTCGCGTCCGGACGGTCGGGCGTGCGTTCCCCGTCCAGGTAGGGGAGCAGCGTCACGCCGCCCGCCCCCGGCTCGGCGGCGAGCGCGAGGGCGGACAGCTCGTCCAGCGCCGCCCCGGTCATCGCGGCGGCGGAGGACAGGACGCGCGCCGCGTTCAGCGTGCAGACCAGCGGGAGGAAACGGCCGGTGGCGTCGGCGAACCCGGCGACCTGGCCGGACGGGTCGGCGGCGGGCCCGTCCGCCACCGCGAACACCGTCCCGGACGTGCCGATCGACACCGCGACGTCGCCGGGCTCCAGCCCGAGCCCGAGCGCCGCGCCCATGTTGTCGCCGGTGCCGGACCCGAGCGCCGCGCCCCAGGCGGTCTCGCCGGCGCGTTCGCCGGGCGCGGCGACCCGGGGCGGCTCGGCGTCGCGGCCGAGCGCGGCCCGGAGCAGTTCGGGGAGGTAGGCGCCGGTCGCGGGGGACCAGTAGCCCGTCCCGGACGCGTCGCCCCGGTCGGTGACCGGCTCCCGGGCGCCGAGCCGCAGCGTCAGCCAGTCGTGCGGCAGCATCACGCGCTCGGTGCGCCGCGCGTTCTCCGGCTCCTGCTCGGCCATCCAGCGCAGCTTGGTCACGGTGAACGACGCCAGCGGCACGCTTCCGGCGAGTTCCGCGCACCGCCTCGGACCGCCGAACTCCTCGACGAGCGTGCGGGCCTGCGGCGCCGAGCGCGTGTCGTTCCACAGCAGGGCGGGCCGGACGACGCGTCCGGCGCCGTCGAGCGCGACCATCCCGTGCTGCTGGGCGGCGACGGCGACCGCGTCGGCCTGTTCGAGCAGGTCCCGGACCTCCGCCAGCGCGCTCCACCAGTGGTCGGGGTGGCATTCGGTGCCGTCCGGATGCGGCGCGGACGCCTCGGCCACCACGGCGCCGTCCGCGGCCCGGCACAGGACCGCCTTCGTCGACTGCGTCGAGGAGTCGACGCCCGCGACCAGGGGGGATTCGGCCATCCGCCTTCACCTTCCGTCGAAACCCGAGACTAATTCATCGCCGTCGTCGGCGGCCGGGCGCCATCGCCACGGACGGCCCCTGTATGCGAACATATGTTCGTGTCCGGAGGTGCCACGATCCTGCATGCCGACCTGGACGCGTTCTACGCGTCGGTCGAGCAGCGCGACGATCCCGGGCTGCGGGGGCGGCCGGTGATCGTCGGCGGCGGGGTGGTGCTGGCGGCCAGCTACGAGGCCAAGGCGTACGGGGTGCGGACGGCGATGGGCGGCGGGCAGGCGCGGCGGCTCTGCCCGCGCGCGGTCGTCGTCCCGCCGCGCATGAGCGCCTACAGCGCGGCGAGCAAGGCCGTGTTCGCGCTGTTCCGGGCCACGACGCCGCTGGTGGAGGGCCTGTCGATCGACGAGGCGTTCCTCGACGTCTACGGGCTGCGCCGCTCCCCAGTGGACATCGCCGTCCGGCTCCGGCGGGAGGTCGCCGAGGAGATCGGGCTGCCGATCACCGTCGGGGTGGCGCGCACCAAGTTCCTCGCCAAGGTCGCCAGCGGCGTCGCCAAGCCCGACGGGCTCCTCGTCGTGCCGCCGGACGGCGAGCTGGAGTTCCTGCGGCCGCTGCCGGTGCGGCGGCTGTGGGGCGTCGGGCGGGCCACCGCCGAGAAGCTCGCGCGCTTCGGCGTCACGACCGTCGGGGACGTCGCCGACATGCCGGAGTCGACGCTGGTGACGCTGCTCGGCCCCGGCGCCGGACGGCACCTGCACGCGCTGGCCCGCAACCGCGACCCGCGCCCGGTGCGGACCGGGGTGCGGCGCCGGTCGATCGGCTCGCAGCGCGCGCTGGGCCGCCGACGCCGCTCGCCCGAGGAGCTGGACGCCCTGCTCGTCGGGATCGTCGACCGGCTCGGCGGGCGGCTCCGCAAAGCCCGGCGGGTGTGCCGGACGGTCACGCTCCGCCTCCGCTTCGAGGACTTCGCCCGCGCCACCCGCTCGCGCACGCTGCCGCAGGCCACCGCCGACACCCCGCGCATCCTGGAGACCGCCAGGGACCTCCTCGCCGCCGCCGCGCCGATGATCGAGACCCGCGGGCTGACCCTGATCGGCGTCTCGCTCGGCAACCTCCACGACAACCGCGCCGTCCAGCTCGCGCTGCCGTTCGACCAGGCCATGGCCGTGGACGGCGCCGTCGACGGCGTCCGGGAGCGGTTCGGGTCGTCCGCGATCACCCGCGCGGTCCTGCTGGGCCGCGACCAGGGGATGTCCGTCCCGATGCTGCCGGACTGAACGTCAGGACGGCTCGATGATCCCGAGGCCGTCGGCGCCGACCTTCACCGCCGACTCGTCCAGCGCCGACTCCGAGACCGGCTGGATGTTCCCGTCGAGGTCGAGGACGGGGCTGGCCTCCTTGTACCAGGACTCGATCACCGCGTTGCCCCAGAAGTCGCGGCGGCGGTCGTCGTGGACGTTCCACCGGTACGTCTCGTGGTCGGGGTCGCCGGTGTAGTAGTCGGAGGTGTAGACCTCCACCCGGTGCCCGTCGGGGTCGCGGAGGTAGACGTAGAAGGCGTTGGACACGCCGTGCCGCCCGGGGCCCCGCTCGATGTGGTGCTCCTTGCGCAGCGACCCGAAGATGTCGGCGGTGTGCAGGACCTGGTGGGACTCGTGCGTCGCCACCCCGAGGTGGTGCAGGCGCGGCCCGGCGCCGCCGGTGAACGCGACGTCGTGGACGGTCTGCTTCCGGTACATCCACGCCGCGTACAGCTCGTGCTCGTCGCCCTCGATCGTCTCCGAGCAGCCGAACCCGAGCGACTTGTAGTGGTCGTAGGCGGCGGGGATGTCGGGCGTGCAGATGTTGAAGTGGTCGAGCCGCGCGATCTGCGCGCCGCGGTGCAGGTCGTAGCGCTGGATGAGGCGCTCGCCGCGGGCGATGTCGTGGAAGAACTCGACGGTGAAGCCGAGCGGGTCGACGGCGCGGACCGCGTCGCCGACACCGTGGGTGCCCTCGTCCGGGCGGATCCGCCGGACGGGGCGGCCGAGCTCGGTGAAGAACTTCTCGGCGCGGTCGACGTCCTCGGGCGTCCGGACCCGGTAGGCGAGGTGGTCGAGGGCCGCGACCGGGCCCTTGCGCAGCACCAGCGAATGGTGGGTCAGCTCGTCGGTGCCGCGCAGGTAGAGGGCATCGGTCTCCTCGTGCTGGACGTGCAGGCCGAGCATGTCGACCCAGAACCACCGGGCCGCGGCCAGGTCGGTGACGGCCAGCTGCGCGTAGGCGGAGCGGACGACGTCGGGGGGAGGAGTGCTCATCATTTCTCCTGAACGCCGAAGCGAGGCGTGTGCACCTCGCCGAGCATCACGTGGACGATCTTGGACTCGGAGAAGAAGTCGATGCTGTGCGCGCCGCCCTCCCTGCCGACCCCCGAGTCCTTCACGCCGCCGAAGGGAGTGCGCAGGTCACGGACGTTGTGCGAGTTGATCCAGACCATACCCGAGGCGACGCCGTGGGCGATGCGGTGGCCGCGGCGCAGGTCGCTCGTCCAGACGTAGGCGGCGAGGCCGTAGCGGGTGGCGTTGGCGAGCTCGACCGCCTCGTCCTCGTCGTCGAACGGCGCGAGCGCCACCACCGGGCCGAAGATCTCCTCCTGGAAGATCCGGGCGTCGCGGGGGACGTCGGTGAACACGGCGGGCTGCAGGTAGTTGCCCTCGGGCAGGTGCGCGGGGCGCGTGCCGCCCGCGATCAGCTTGGCCTCCCGCTGCCCGATCTCCACGTACTCCAGGACGCGCGCGTAGTGCTCGGTGTGCACGAGGGCGCCGACCTCGGTGGCGGGGTCGGACGGCAGCCCGACCCTGACCCGCTCGGCCCGCTCGGCGATCCGCCGGGAGAACTCCTCGTAGATCGGCCGCTCCACCAGCACCCGGGACCCGGCCGTGCAGCGCTCGCCGTTCAGCGAGAACACCCCGAAGACGACCGAGTCGAGGGCCGCGTCGAGGTCGGCGTCGGCGAACACCACGACCGGGGACTTGCCGCCGAGCTCCATCGACAGCGCCTTCAGGCCGTCCGCGGAGCAGCGCATGATGTGCCGGCCGGTATCGGTGGAGCCGGTGAACGACAGCAGCGGCACGTCCGGGTGGTCGACCAGGGCCTGGCCCGCGACCTCGCCGATGCCGTGCACGATGTTGACCACCCCGGCGGGCACCCCCGCCTCGGTGAAGATCTCGGCCCACAGGGTCGCCGACAGCGGCGTCCACTCGGCGGGCTTCAGCACCAGCGTGCAGCCGGCCGCGAGCGCCGGGGCGAGCTTCCAGCTCTCCAGCATGAACGGCGTGTTCCACGGGGTGATCAGCCCGGCGACGCCGGCGGGCGTCCGGACCACGTAGTTGAGCTGCTGGTCGCCGACCCGGTACGCCTCCTCGCCGAGCGCGACGATCACGTCGGCGAAGTAGCGGAAGTTCTCGGCGGCGCGGCGGGCCTGGCCGCGCGCCTGCGTGATCGGAAGCCCGGAGTCGAACGACTCGAACGCGGAGAGCCGGTCCTCGCGCGCCTCGACGGCGTCGGCGATCCGGTTCAGGATCGTGGCGCGCTCGCGGTTGCCGACGGCGGACCAGGCGGGGAACGCCGCGCGGGCCGCCGCGACGGCGCGGCCGATGTCGGCGGGCCCGCCCGCGGCGCAGGTGGCGTAGGGGGCGTTGGAGACGGGGTCCACGACGTCGAAGACCGCGCCGTCGGCGCTGTCGGCGGGCTCGCCGCCGATCCAGTGCCGGATGCGCTCCGGGAGTCCGTCGGGACGGTCGGGGGAGGAGGGGAGGGACATCGTGCTCTCTTCCGGTTCGTTGTGGGACGGCGCTGCGCGGGGATCGTGCGTCAGATCCCCGCGGTGAGGTCGCCGCCCTGGTCGAGCAGGGCGCGGATGCGCGCCTGGGCGTCGCCGGACGGCGCCGCGAGCGGCGGCCGGACGTGCCCGGACGGGATCCGGCCCTGCCGCTCAAGCACCCACTTGGCGGGCGCCGGGTTGGTCTCGACGAACAGCAGGTCCACCAGGGGGTGCAGGCGGTAGTGCAGGTCGCGGGCGGCGGCGTGGTCGCCGGCCGTCCACAGCTCGTACATCCGCGCGACGGCGGCGGGCGCGAGGTTGGTCACGGCGCTGATGAACCCGGCGCCGCCGAGGGCGAGCAGCGGCAGGCACAGCAGCTCGATCCCGGACCAGACGAGCAGCTCGGGCCCGCAGGCGTGCAGCACGCGGGAGAAGTGCTCGAAGTCCTTGGTCGTCTCCTTGATCCCGACGACGTTGTCGAAGTCGGCGAACAGCCGCCGGACGGTCTCCGGCGCGATGTCCACGGCCGTCCGGGACGGGACGTTGTAGATCACGAGCGGCAGGTCGGGGAACTCGCGCGCGACGGTCGCGTACCAGTCGTACAGGGCGTTCTGGGTGGGCCGCGCGTAGTAGGGGGTGATGATCAGGGCCGCGTCGGCTCCGGCCTCGCGGGCCGCCGCGGTGATCTCCAGGGTCTCGTCCAGCTTCGCCGATCCGGTGCCGGGCAGGAACGGGACGCGGTCGGCGACCTCGTCGGCGGCCGTGCGGATCGCGGCGATGCGCTCGGCCGCGGTCTGCGCGCTCGGCTCGCCGGTCGAGCCGCCGAGGGACACCCCGTGCGAGCCGGACTCCAGCTGCCAGCGGATCAGGCCGCGCAGCGCGTCGTGGTCGACGGCGCCCTCGGCGGTGAACGGCGTGACGACGGGCGCGATGGACCCGCGGATCGTGGCCGGGTCGGTGCGGAACTTCAACGTTGCTCCTCGAAGGCTCTGAGCTGCGGTCTCAGCTGTGGTCGCGGCGCCAGGTCTCGTAATGCTCGCGCCAGCGCGGCCCGAGCGGGTAGAGGCCGTCGACGGGCTCGCCCTCGGCGACGCGCTCGGTGATGAAGCGCTCCTGCGCCTCCTGCTCGGCGGCGTCGGCGGCGAGGCCCTCGACGATGTCCGGGGGGATGACGACGACGCCGTCGGCGTCGCCGACCAGGACGTCCCCGGGCTGGACGAGCGCGCCGCCGCAGGAGATCGGCAGCCCGGTGTCCCAGGGGACGTGGCGGCGGCCGAGCACGGCCGGGTGCGCGCCCGCGTGGAAGACGGGCAGGTCCATGGCGGCGACGGTCGCGCTGTCGCGGAGTCCGCCGTCGGTGACGACGCCCGCGGCGCCGCGCTTCGCGGCCCGCAGCGCGAGGATGTCGCCGATCGTCCCGGACGAGGCGTCGCGGCGCGCGTCCATCACGAGGACCTGGCCGGGGCGCAGCTCCTCGATGGCGCGCTTCTGCGCGTTCATGCCGCCGCCGTGGCGCTCGAACAGGTCCTCGCGGAGCGGCAGGTAGCGGAGCGTGTGGGCCGTCCCGACCATCTTCACGCCGTCGCCGCCCGCCGGGTGGACGCCGTCGATCGACATGTGCTGCAGGCCCCGCTTGCGCATCTGGGAGCTGAGCGTGGCGGTCGACAGGCCGCGCAGCGCCTCCGCGACGGCCTCGTCGAGCGTGGCCTTCGCCACATAGGCCGAGCCCCAGGCGTCGGCGCGGGCGGCGTCGTCGGCGCGCGGCATCGCGCCCCAGCCGTCGAGCGGGCCCGCCTGCACCACCGTGTTGGACAGCCGTCCGGTAGATTGCGGGCCGGCGGTGACCTCGACCTCGACGGTGTCGCCCGGCCCGGCCACCGACGCGCCCGCCGGGGTCCCGGTGAGGATCACGTCGCCCGCCTCAAGGGTGACCAGCCGGGACAGGTCGGCGACGAGCGCCGCGAACGGGAACAGGAGCGTGTCGCTGGTGTCGTCCTGGACGATCTCGCCGTTCACCCAGGTGCGGATCCGCAGCGCCGCCGGGTCGAGGGCGCGGGCGTCGAGCAGCCGCGGCCCGATCGGGGTGAACCCGTCCGCGCCCTTGGAGCGCAGGTTGGAGCCGCGGTCGGCCCACTTCATGTCGTGCACGCCCGCGTCGTTGGCGGCCGTCACCCACCCGACGTGCTCCCACGCCTCGCCGGGCGCCACCCGGTGCGCGCGCCGCCCGATGACCAGGGCGATCTCGCCCTCGAACGTCATGAGCTCGCAGCCGGCCGGGCGGGCCAGGGGGTCGCCGGTCCCGGCGAGGGAGGAGGGCGGCTTGAGGAAGTACGAGGGCTCGGAGGGGATGCGCCCGCGCTCCCTCGCGCGGGACGGGAAGTTGAGGTGGACGGCAATGATCTTCGAGGGCCGGTCGCCCAGCGGGTGCGGCACTGCGAGCTCTCCTGTGACGGGACGGGAACGAACCTGGCATCAGGTCTGAGCAAATCGTATATGAAGTCATGCACGATGACGAGAGTGCAATACATCTCGCTTCAACCGTTCCAAGATGCGAGACGACCGGGAGCGGAACCCGATGTTCCCGTGCAGTATGATCGCAAATCGTATGCGAAATCCTCTAGGAGGTGCTTGACGGATGGGCGACCTCGCCGTTCGCACGTTCACGTCCGCCGATCCGGTGGACGCGCCGCCCGTGCTCCTCGTGCACGGCCTCTGCTCGGACGGGAAGGCCGACTGGGTCGACACCGGCATCGCCGAGGCGCTCACCGCCGCCGGGCGGACGGTCGTCGTCCCGGACCTGCCCGGCCACGGGGAGAGCGCCCCGCCTTCCGCCTCCGCGGAGGCCACCGCTCCGGCCATCGCCGCCGACCTCGTCGCCGTCCTGGACCGCGCCGGGTACTCCACCGTCGACGCGGCCGGTTACTCGCTCGGTGCCAGGATCGCATGGGAGCTCGCCGCGACGGCCCCCGACCGCGTGGAACGCACCGTGCTGGGCGGGCTCAGCCCCGCCGAGCCGTTCACCGCCGTGGACGTCGAGGCGCTGCACCGCGCCGTCCGCGAGGGCGCCGAGCCCGCCGACCCGTTCACCGGAATGATCGCCGGCATGATCACCTCCCACGGCGACCGCGCGGCCGGGCTCGCGCTGTGCGTCGAGGGCCTGCGCTCGACGCCGTTCGCGGGCGGTGCCTGGAACGCCAAAGTCCTTCCGGTGTTCGTCGTCGGCGACAATGATGAGCTGACACGAGGAATCGGAGACCTCGCCGAAGAGCTCGGCGAGGCGCGACTGGTCACGGTGCCGGGCGCCCACCACGAGGTGCTGGGCGGCTCGGCCTTCCGCGCCGCCGTGCTGGACGCGCTGTCGCGGTGACAGGGTCGTTCCGGGGGGTGTGGGGCCGAAGATGAGGAGAACCGGGTGACTGCCGCGAAGAAGCAGGACCAGACCAAGGAGAGCAAGGCCGAGTTCTGCTACGAACTGCTGCGGTCGCGCATTCTGGAGGGCACCTACGTGCCCGGCTACCGGTTGGTCATCAACCAGCTCGCCCAGGAGACCGGGGTTAGCACCATCCCGCTGCGCGAGGCGCTGCGCCGCCTCCAGTCCGACGGGCTCGTCGAGGTGGTGCGCAACGTCGGCGCCCGCGTCGCGGTCTTCGAGGCCGAGCAGGTGGAGCACACGCTGCAGATCCTGGCCCGCCTGGAGGGCTACGCCACCGCCATCTCCGCGCCGTACATGAAGGCCGGCGAGATCGGCCGCTCGCGCAAGATCAACGACCGCATGGTCGAGGCGCTGGAGGAGTTCGACCCCACCGCGTTCACCGCGCTCAACCGGGAGTTCCACTTCTCCATCTACGAGCACTGCCCCGACGCGCACCTGAAGGCCCTGCTGGAGGCCGAGTGGACGCGCCTTGACCACATGCGCCGCTCCACCTTCACCTACGTCCCCGGCCGCGCCCGCCGCTCCGTCGTCGAGCACGAGCGCATCCTGGAACTCATCTCCAAGGGCGCCGACCCGGGCGAGATCGAACGCGTCGCCTGCGCCCACAAGAACGCCACGGCCGACGCCCTCCACAGCGCCGTCCCGCATAAGTAACGAGAACATCGAAGGCGCCTTCCCCCGGGTTGGAGGAAGGCGCCTTCGGCGTTTCAAGCTCAGCCGGGGCCACGGGTCGTGCGGCCGTAGGCGCCCAGCGCCGGAGGTCGCACGACCCGGCGGCGCAGGCGACCGGAGCGACGCGCGCCGCACGTTGTACGGGCACGACGGACCGCAACAGCGGCGTGAGGATCGCCTGCGCCGTGACGGGGGTTCCAGGGGGTCGCCCCCTGGGCCAACTACGTGAGGAGTTGGCCGCCGTCGACCTGGATGACGGTGCCCGTGATGTGGTTCGCCTGGTCCGAGGCCAGGAACAGGACCAGGGGGGCGATGTCGTCCGTGGTGGCGATCCTGTTCAGCGGGATGCGGGACTCCCAGGCCGCGCGGGCCTCGGCGTTCTCCATGAGCCCGGCCGTCATCGGCGTGTGGACCGGTCCAGGAGCGACGCCGTTGACGCGGATGCCGTGCCCCGCGAGCTCCAGAGCGGCGGTGCGGGTGAGGGCGTCCACGGCCGCCTTGGTGGCCTCGTAGTGGCCGAGGCCGGGGG
>NZ_SMJX01000269.1 GCF_004348535.1 Actinomadura sp. KC216 | reverse complement strand
CTCCACGGCGGGTTGACATTGTGCCACGCGAAACCCGTCCTGGCCGGGGCACTCGGCACATTAGGGAACGGTCCCGGCCAGCACGCTTCTCACGCTCCGTCACACCGCGACGTCAGGGCGCACCCGCCCCGGTGAGGGCCCGGACAGAAAGATCGTCATAGCGTTCGCGGTCTGCCTTCTCCCGTCCGAAAAAGGTGCCGGCGACCGCGCACGCGAAGCCGATCGGGATCGCGACGATGCCCGGGTTCTCCAACGGGAACAGGTGGAAGTCGACGCTCGCGGGCAGCAGCGACAGGCTCTCCCCCGTCACCGGGTCGGTCTTCCCCGACACGACGGGCGAGAAGATCACCAGCATTAGGGAGCTGACCAGCCCGCCGTAGATGCCCGCGACGACGCCCGCGGAGTTGAACCGCCGCCAGAACAGCGACAGCACAATGGCCGGGAGGTTGGCGGCGGCCGCCATCGAGAACGCCAGCGCGACCAGGAACGCGACGTTCAGGTTCCGCGCGACGACCGCGAGGACGATGGCCAGCGCGCCGACGAGGAACGCCGCGAAGCGGGCGACCGCCACCTCCTGCGACTCGCGCGGGCGGCCGAGCATCAGCACCTGCCCGAAGTAGTCGTGCGCCAGCGACGTCGACGACGCCAGGACGAGCCCCGACACGACGGCGAGGATCGTCGCGAACGCCACCGCGCCGACGAACGCGAGCAGGACGTCGCCGGCGATGTGCCCGCCGAGCTGCTCCCCCGCGGCGTGCGCGAGCTGCGGGACGGCGGTGTTGCCGGACGGGTCCTGCGCGACGATCTCATCCCGTCCGACCAGCGCGGCGGCGCCGAAGCCCAGCAGCGGCGTCATCAGGTAGAAGACGCCGACGAGCCCGATCGACCAGGACACCGACCGGCGCGCGGCGCGGCCGTCCGGGACGGTGAAGAACCGGTTGACGATGTGCGGCAGGCCCGCCGCGCCGAACACCAGCGCGAGCGCGAGGCTGATGAAGTCGAGCTTGTTGACGATCGTCTGGTAGGCGTCGCCGGGGACGTCCTGCCCGTAGCGGAGGCCGGGGCGCAGGAACGCCTCGTCCTTGCCGCTCGCGTCGGCCGCCGAGCCGAGCACGGCACTGACGTCGAACCCGAACCTGCCGAGCACCAGCACGGTCAGCACGGCGGCGCCCGCGGTCAGCAGCGCCGATTTGATGATCTGGACCCAGGTGGTGCCCTTCATCCCGCCGTAGGCCACATAGAAGATCATCAGCGCGCCCACGACGACGATCGTGACCGTCTCGGCGGCGTCCGCGGACATGCCGAGGAACCGTTCGCCGCGGTGGATGCCGAGCAGCAGCGACACCAGCGCCCCGGCCCCGACCATCTGCGCCAGCAGGTAGAACACCGACACGGTGACGGTGGACACGGCCGCCGCCCGCCGCACCGGCGCCTGCCGCTCCACCCGCCGGGACAGGACGTCCCCCATCGTGAACCGGCCCGCGTTGCGCATCAGCTCGGCGAGGAGCAGCGCGAGGAGCCACGCCACCAGGAACCCGATCGAGTACAGGAACCCGTCATATCCGGACAGCGCGATGATCCCGGCGATGCCGAGGAATGACGCGGCCGACATGTAGTCGCCCGCGAGCGCGATGCCGTTCTGCGGGCCGGAGAACGTCCGTCCACCCGCGTAGAAGTCGTCGGCGCCGCGCGTGTTCGCCCGCGCCCAGACCGTGATCCCCAGAGTGATCACGATGAACGCGACGAACAGCCCGAACACCAGCCCGGACCCCGTCACCGCAGCTCACCGGCCAGCGGATCGAGGCGCCGCCGCGCGTACGCGACGTACACACCCGCCAGCACGAACGTGGAGACGAACTGCAGCGCGCCGAGCAGCAGCGCGACGTTGACGTGCCCCGCCACCGGCCGCGCCATGAACTCCCGGGCGAACGCGGCCAGCCCGACATACGCGAAATACCACCCGAGGAACAGCACCCCGACGACCGCCGCGACCCGCCGGTATCTCCGCCTGAGCAGCCGGAATGCCTCATAGCCCGCGATCGGCGCGTACTGCCCCGCCGGAGCCCCCCGCTCACTCCGCTTCGCCCGCTGGTCCCGCTGGTCCCGCTCGTGTCCCGCGACCTTCGAGTCCCCCGACATCTGGCCTCCCCTAGACCCGCCGTGACTCTCTGCATCTATGTAATCGCTCTATGAGATCAAAACTTCGCCCGTTCCAAACCCGATTTGCCGAGATGCATACCTCGGGCGGTGATGAGCCGGGGCAGGTGACGGGCGGCGGGCCGGGGCGGCGCGTTTGGGGACGTCCGCGCCGCCCGGCCCCTGGGCCTACGGGTTCTGGGTGAGGCCGATGATGTTGCCGTCCGGGTCCTTCAGCACGGCGATCCGCTTGCCGCCGCCGACGTCCTTGACGCCCTGGACCGTCTCGGCCCCGTCCTCCAGCAGCGCCTTCATCGTTCCCTCGATGTCGTCGACGTGGTGGTAGGCGGTGGCGCCGTGGCGGTGGCCGTGCGGGTCCAGGCCGACGTGCTGATCGCCGATGTCGTAGCCCACGTAGTACGGTGCGTCGGCGGTGACCTCGACGCCCAGCAGGCGGCCGAACAGGGCCTTGGCCTTCGCCAGGTCCTGGACGGGGTAGATGATCGTCTTGATGCCCTCGTTCATGATCGCTCCTTGGTGGGTTCTCGCTGGTCACTGCTATGACACGCGCCGACGGAAGGCTGTGACGGATGGACGGCGACGAGTTTCTGGCGGACGCGTTCGAGCAGCACAGGCCCCATCTGCGGTCCGTCGCCTACCGGATGCTGGGATCGTCCGGCGAGGCGGACGACGCCCTCCAGGAGGCGTGGCTCCGCGCCAGCCGGGCCGGAGTCGGCGAGGTGGAGAACATCGGCGGATGGCTGACGACGATCGTCGGCCGCGTGTCGCTGAACATGCTCCGCTCCCGCAGCACCCGCCGCGAGGATCCGCTGGACGATCACGTCCCGTCCGCGTCGATGAACACGGCCGATGCGGCCGGGAACGGCAGGGCCACGCCGGAGGACGAGGCGGTGCTCGCCGACTCGGTCGGCCACGCGATGCTCGTCGTCCTCGACACCCTCGCGCCCGCCGAGCGGCTCGCGTTCGTCCTGCACGACATGTTCGCGATGTCGTTCGACGAGATCGCCCCGATCGTGGAGCGGACCCCGGCCGCCACCCGACAGCTCGCCAGCCGGGCGCGCCGCCGCGTCCAGGACGCGCCCGCCGCCACCGGCCACGACCTGCCCCGGCTCCGCCAGGTCGTCGACGCCTTCCTCGCCGCCTCGCGGGCCGGCGAGTTCGAGGAGCTCCTCGCGCTGCTCGACCCCGAGGTGCTGCTGCGCGCCGACGCCGCGGGCGTGGCGACCGGCGCCCCGGCGCTGGTCCGTGGCGCGTCCGCCGTGGCGGAGACCTTCTCCGGGCGCGCCCGCGCCACGCGTCCCGCGCTCATCGACGGGGCGGCCGGGCTGGTCTGGTCGGTCGGGGGCCGCCCGCGCGTGGTGTTCGACTTCACGATCGTGGACGGCCGGATCGTCGCGATCGACCTCCTCGCCGACCCCGACACCCTCGCTCAACTGGACCTGGAGATCCCAACCTCCTGACCCACCCCGCACAGGCACCGTGCGGGGCGCCACGCGAACGCCGTGCAGGGCGCCGTGTGGGACGCCGCGCCGTGTGGGACGCCGCGCGAGGTGCTATGCGAGGCACCGCACGGGACGCCGCGCGAGGCACCGCACGGGACGCCGCGCGAGGCACCGCACGGGACGCCGCGCGAGGTGCCGTGCGGCGGAGGCTCAGCGCGGAGAGCGGCGTTGCTGTTTGCGGCGGGCTCTGAAACCCGCGACCAGCGCGACGCCGAGCATGGCGAGGCCGACCTGGAAGACCAGCTCGATCCAGTCGATCCCCTTGGTCGTGGACACGCCGACCGACTGCGCGATCGCCGTCCCGATGATCGCGGCGACGATGCCGACGAGCACGGTCAGGATGACGCCGATGGGCTGGCGGCCGGGCAGGAGCAGCCGCCCGAGCGCGCCGATGATCGCGCCGATGACGATCGCGCTGATGATGCCTGTGATGTTCATGCCGTCCCTGTGCCCATTAAGGACGGGCCGTCACATCGCTGCAGGCCGCACCGCCTCCGGTGGCTAATTTAGTCACGAATCTTGACTATCAAGAACTATGACTATAGCGTCGTCCGCAGAACGGGCACCGCCCCCGCGGCCCGGCGACTCCGGAAAGAAGGAAGATCATGACCACCTCGACCGCGACGCGCAGCGACGACCTCCTCGTCATCGAGGCCACGGGTACGGCGGACGTCCGGGCCGCGATCCTCACGGCGCGCGACCGCGGGCTGCCGCTGACCGTCCAGGCCACGGGGCACGGCACCCTCGTCCCGCCGGACGAGGGGCTGCTGCTGAAGACGTCTCGCATGGCGCGCGTGCTGGTCGACCCGTCCCGCCGCGTCGCCCGCGTCGGTCCCGGCGCCCGCTGGAGCGACGTCATCGCCGCCGCCGCGCCGCTCGGGCTCGCGCCGCTGTCGGGCTCGCACGCGTCGGTCGGCGTCGCGGGCTACACGCTCGGGGGCGGCGTCGGCTGGCTGTCGCGCCGCTACGGGTTCGCCGCCGACCACCTGCTGCGCGCCGGCGTCGTCACCGCCGACGGGCGCGCGCTGACCGCCGACCGCGACCGCAACGCCGACCTGTTCTGGGCGCTGCGCGGCGGCAGCGGCAACTTCGGCGTCGTCACCTCGCTGGAGTTCCGGCTCCACCCGGTGTCCACGGTGTACGGCGGGGCCGCGATGTTCCCCGCCGACCGGGCCGGTGACGTGCTCACCCGCTTCCGGGACGAGGCCGCCACCCGCCCCGACGCGCTGAGCGTCTCCATCGCCGTGACGGACCACGCCGAGCACGGCCGCGTCGTCATCGTCCGCGGCGTCTACGCGGGCCCGGCGGAGGAAGGCGAGCGGGCCCTGCGGTCACTGTGCCGGGTCGGCGGGCGGCCGCTGCACAACGACTTCCGGACGATGCCGTACGCCGAGACCGAGTCGCTCGGCAGCACCGCGCCCCACCACTTCCACCTGGTCGCCGACCTGCCCGACCCGCTGATCGCCGCCATCGCGGGGAGCGGCGCGTCCGGTATCGAGATCAGGCACTGGGGCGGCGCGATGGCGCGTCCGGACGCCGACGCCGGGCCGGTCGGCCACCGCGACGTGCCGTTCTCGCTCACCATCGACGGGTCCGCCGCGGACGCCGCGCCGCTGGCCGCGTATTCGACCGGCGGGTCGTTCCTAAATTTCCTGCACGACACGTCCCGGACGGCCACCGCCTACACCCCGGAGAACTTCCGGCGGCTGCGCGAGGTGAAGCGCGCCTACGACCCGCAGAACGTGTTCCACCGCAACCACAACATCAAGCCCGCCTGAAATGCGCGGCGACCGGAAAGACCGCCGATGCGCGGCCCGCGCGGACCTATCTGCGTGTGACGCGCATAGGAACTGGCCCGGCGGGACGGTAGGTGACTTCCGCACGTCCGGGAACGGTCACGCCGGGCGCCAGATCGAGCCGGTGCGTACGGCTGATCGTCGCGAGCATCAGCGTCGCCTCCAGCATCGCGAAACCGGCGCCGACACAAATGCGCCGGCCGCCCCCGAACGGCAGATAAGCATATCTGGGACGATCCGTCTCCCCCATGAACCGCTCCGGCTGGAAACCCTCGGGATTGGGCCAGAATTCGACGTTCCGGTGCAGCAGGTAAGGCGGAATCGCCAGCGTCGACCCAGCCGGAATGAACACCCCGGCGACGTCGTCGTCCTCGACCGCATCGCGTTCGATGGTCCACGCCGGAGGATAGAGACGCATGGCCTCCGAGAGGACGGCGCGCGTCCAGGGGAGGCGATCGACGTCCTCCGCCTGCGGATCCCGTCCGCCGAGCACTTCGTCGACTTCCTTCTCCAGCCGCTCCCGCGCCGCCGGGTATCGGGAAAGCAACACGAACGTCCATGCCAGCGAGGCGGCCGTCGTCTCGTGCCCGGCCAGCAGGAGCGTGAGAACCTCGTCGCGCAATTCGTCCTCGGAAAGGCCGCCGCCCTCTTTCAGCAGATCCAGCAGTTCCCCGCCGGACCCTTTGACCACCGTCTCGACCATTCCGTCGAGGTGCGCGATGCCGTCCTTCAACCACGGCATTCGCGCGTAGACCCCGCGCCGCGCCACCCCACCCGGCAGGAACGTTCCAGCCACGGCGGCCCGCTGGAGCGCCTCCAGCGACCGCCCGGTCCTTGCGGCTTCGCCCGCGAGTTCGCTGCCGAACAGGGCGCGTCCCACCACGTCCAGCGTGAGCCGCCGTAGCTGCTCCGCCGCGTCGAGCAGCACACCGTCGGGCCACCGCTGGACGCCCCTGCGCGTGATCTCCACCATCTGCGGCGCGAACGCGACGATGTGCCGCTGCGCGAACACCGGCTGCACGAGCCGCCGATGCCGCCGCCACGTCTCGCCCTCGCTCGTCAGCAGCCCGTCCCCGAGGAAGGCGCGCAGCGGACGGTACGTGAACGCCTTCACATAGTTGTCCTGGTTCGCCACCAGAACGTGCTCGGCGTGCTCAGGCCGGGACAGCAGAAAGAACGCCCGCCGTATGCCGAACGGCACCTGGACCGCGTCCCCGTACCGCCGGACCAGCGCGCCGTACGTCGCGAGCGGATCCCTGACCATCCGCCCCCACCACCGAGCAGCCTCCATCCCGGCCCTCGGCCCAGCCACGCTCCGCTGATACGCCAGCAATCTCATGCCCTCAACCGTAAATCCGTCCCCCACACAGAGCGACCCCGGCCAAGGCACTGCACCGAGAGGCACCGCCGAGCCCCAGTCGGCTAAGCGGCGACGGTCTCGATATCCGCGCGCCGGACCATTACCTCCGGCGCTTCAGAAAACCGGAGGCTTCCCCAGCCGAACGGGGCTCCCAGGCCCGCCCACGACCGGTCCGTCCGGCCACAGATCGGCGAGATCGGTCGGCGTGAGCGGGGCCCGGTAAGCGGCCTGGAGCACCTTCCGAGAAACGTCGCCACCGGCCTCGGCAAGAGCGACGAACCAATCGAATCCAGCCGGATAGGACCACATGTAGCTACGGTGCTGGATGTCGGCTCCGCGGTCGGTGAGATACCGGGCGATGATCTTGTCCGTCCACCATGGCACGGCGGTTCTCACATAGTCGGCGCACTCGCCGACAGGCGTTCCGTCGTTGATGGCCCGATGCACCTCGGCCAGAATGAGCTGGCTGTAATGGGAGAGCCGGAGGCGGGCGATCAGCACCTTGTCCTCGGGCAGCAGGAAAAGCGGCCACGCTTGGGCGATGCCTTCCGCCATGACCTGCAATGGCGCGTGAATGCTGAACAGCCGCACCCAGGGGACGTCCTCGGCTTCCGCTTGCGCGGTAAAGCTGGCGCTCTGCAAACCGTGCCCGAGGACCTCGTGCAGCGCGAACTGCCGGGCGCCCGTCTGGGTGAATTCGACGTTCGGGAGGTTGAGGCGCAGGCGGACGTCCTGCCCGGCCCCGTCCAGCCAGTACGCCCAGTAGGCGTCCACGTCGGCGGTCTCGATCGTCAGCCGATAGGGCGCGGTGCTGCCGGTCGCCTCGCGGACGACGGGCTCCAGCTCCTCGGTGGCCTGCCGGATCGCATCGGGAGCCTCGCTCACGTCGAGCAGCCCCTCCGCCTCCCGCAGCTCGGCGTTGGTACGGTCGCCCCACCCGATGCCGAGATCTGCGCACGCGGCCCGCGCCTGCTCAGCGCGCTCCTCCACATACTCGTCGGGCCACCCGGCCGTGCCACACCCCTGGGTCGCCCGGACGTAGTCGTCCAGCGGGCGCCGTTCCCCGAGAAGCGCCCCGAGATAGGCCAGATCAGCATCGAGCCGATCCGCCAGCGCCCCTGTCGCCCCGGCGCGCAGCTCGGTGAGCCGGCGGTAGATGCTCAACCGGTCCGCGGCGGGCTCGGCGGTGTTGCGTCCCGGCGCACAGTCGAAATCGACGATCGGTGAACCACCGTGGCCGGTCTCGTAGGCGTCCCAGGCCCGGATAAGGGTCTCGATCTCGTCGCGCAGGTTCATGGGGGGTACGTCCCGTCGGAGAGTGGAAGCTTGCCGATCATTCTCATAGCGACAACGCCCACCAAGTAGCCCCAAACAAGGTCATTTTCGACAAACATCCGACGCCCCCTTGGGCCACATCCCACTCCACCCCAGGTGAGCACCCCACCCCCGTCCGGCGACGTCCGGATAAGGACACGGGGCGGCCGGTAACGCCTTACTCAGAGAGCGTCGATCTCGATCAGCGAGCCGTCGGGGCCGTAGGTGAAGCGTCGCGGCGGTCCCATGGCCTGGACGGCCTCCGCGACGGCGGCCTCGTGATCGGCCACCTCGTCCGGATTATCGGGATCGGTGAGCTGGAAACCGAGCAGGTCAACGTCGTACGGATCGGCGTCATCCGGCTCGGGCATGCCCTCAAGGATGAACCCCAGCAACGCGCGCAACGCCTCCTCACCGAGATCGAGCGGATGGAACGGCAACGCGTACGGCTCGTCCGACCAGGCGGGATCGTGCGGGACGGGATGTTTCCCGGCCCAGTAGGGCGCCTCGAACGAGAGCGGTTCGCCGATGTTCTCCATGATCCCGTTATCAGGGGACAGGCTGAGGGAACGGACCAGCCACCCGTCCTCCCAGATGGCGAAGGCCAGCCAGTCGACGACGCTGTGCATCGCGTGCAGAACCAGCCTGCGCCCCGCGCTCGCCTCGACCAGGTGAGCCGCCAGCTCTGAGGGACGGTCGAGCATCATCCGCTGATCGCAGATGATGTCGACACCCGGAAGACTCGTGGCGTAGGTCGTCCCATAAGACGGGTAGCAACCGTCCCCGAGAACCGACGGTTCATCCTCCCGAACCGTCCACCCGGGATAAACGCGCTCGATCAAAGCCGCCGTCCGCTGCGGATCCGGCGCGGGCGCCGCACGAAGGACTTCCTTGACGTCCCTGTCGGCGTAGACCAATAGCCCGGTCTTGGCTCCCATACCCACTCCCCGTTCCAGATCGACGACGGCCGGAGCCTATCGACCCGCAAGGACATCACCGAGTTGGCCGCAGCTAGCTCACGGCTGAACTTCTGGAGGCAATAGCTTCAGAAGCCGCCGACGTTCGTGGAAGGCCATCTGATCGAGGAGATGCAGCGCACGGACGGTGACCGGAAGCTCGCGCGCGGATCCTCGGAATTGATTGTCGGCGTCCCAACCGGCATGGCGTTCGACAGCGGCCAAGACCGCGGACTGGTCACCGTCGACCATCTCAGCGGCGAATGCGAGCAGACCACCTGCCGTTGTGCCGCGCACCAGATCGGCGAGTCCGCGCCATCATGAGGGTCATGGAACCCCTCACGTTGCATCGCCGGTTCCGCCCCTGGCGATATGGCGTCGGTCATTCAGAGCTGTTGTTGCATTCCCGCGCGGCGGCGGACGGCGAGGAGCACATCAACGTGTTGTTCGAGGACGTCCGTGCCGTCAGGCTCCGGTCGTTCTACAAACCCCTGATCCTTGAAGCCGCCGATGAGCCGACGCGCCTCGACATCCTGGCCTTCGCTCAAGTGCCCGTACGCCATCACGCCCGCTACCTGTGCCTGTCCTTGCCCCCACAAGACGCCCAACGCGGCTTCATTGCCCGTTCACTCCGGTCAAGACCATCCATCCGCGTGGCGCCCCCCGTGGCTCCCGGGAACCAGAGGGACACGGTTCCGGAGGGCGCTGGTTCATAGCGCAGTGACTACGGTCCTCACCTGCTCGTGAACACCGGACGTGGCGCTCACTGGAGGCTGCCGTTCCGCCTCTGTTCCGGATCTTGGTTGCGGGCAGCGCTCAGTCGTCGCCGAGGAGACCCTGCGTATGAAGATCCTTGATCGTCCTGGCACGGAGGTCATCCAGGTGACGGTAGTTGAATCCGATCTTGCCAAGCGTGATCCGCATCCAAGCTACCTGCGTGTCTGATGCCGTCTTCCAGAGGTATTCCAGCGTGTTGTCGGCCGCCCGCCGGCGCTCCCGCTTATGTCGAATGTGCAGAGGACCGGGCAGGTTGTGGCATGCGTCAGCGAGGCTGCGGATGCGCTCGTGGTAATCGTCGGCAGGGTGATCTCCGTAGGTGCGGCGCCTGCTGGCCATGGCCCTAATGTCGAGGGCCGCGATGGACAGCAGACGCACGATCGCATCCTCCGACGTGGGCTGACCACGTGCCATGAGAACCGTGCCTCCTAGGGCGTCGAGGTTGATCCTCTCCCATGTGTCGGGCGGCCGCCGCGTGGGGTGGAAGCACCGTGAGTGCTCGGCGTGCGGCGTAGCCGCTGTTGTTCCTCCTACCTTCCTCCCCCGGCCCCGACGAGACCTGTACTCCGTCAAGGGTGGCCTAGGCCATCACGAAGTGACGCGAAGCGCCCTTGACGGATTCTGGCCGCCGCCATCCTCGACAGATCGGGGCCGGGGGGAGCCACGCACTTTTCCGACCCAACTTGTAACGTCCCTGTGTCGGCGCAGTGGTGCGCAACTCTGTTGAGGTCTGGGCGGCGGCGCGTACCCCCTGGCGGCCGGTCGGGGCGGCCAGCGAAGGTGGCACAATGCGCGGCCCAGCGCCGCCCTCCGGTGACCGGCGCCCACGCCGCACGCTCCGGACGGCCAGGCGCGAGGCCACGGAGCGGCCTGAGCGCTGCCGCCCCTTGATCCCAAACAGCCCAATTCGGCAAGCAAGCCAAGGATCGTGACTAGACCAGCGGTCGTAAGACTCGCATCGCGGTCAGTGAGCTGAAGACGGCCAAGTCACGGCGGCCCCTAGTGCTCACGCCCGAGATTCTGACCAGCTTTGGAAGCTGCGTTCGGACCAGGCTAAGGCGCGGCTCGCCCTCGGTGAGGGGTGGAAGGATCTTCTTCCCGTCCGACGTCGGCACACCACGGGCCCGGACAACTTTTGCACACGATCCCGAAGTCCGCCAAGCATGCCGGGCTCGGTCGCTGGCTTCCGCATGAGCTGCGGTCTCGGGGGCCCTCGCTGATGCTGGCGCAGGGTACGCCGCTGCATGTGGTGTCGGAGATGCTCGGGCATGCGGTATTGCCATCACGAAGCACGCCTACGGGAACCTGGTCGTGGACGATAGGCGCCGGCTGTGGAGGCTATGAGGGGCGCTTTGTTTGGCGGTTGATTCTTGTGGCTCTCACGGTGCAGCAAGAGGCCCCTGCAATGGTTGCGAGGGGCTTCTGGCGTGGGAGCCGGCGAGGGGACTTGAACCCCTAACCTTCTGTTTACAAGACAGATGCTCTGCCAATTGAGCTACGCCGGCGGGCTCGTCCGCATCGTAGTCGACTTGGTGGGGGGCTTGTGCGGGGG
>NZ_SMJX01000268.1 GCF_004348535.1 Actinomadura sp. KC216 | reverse complement strand
GTGTGGGGGTGCTGTTCCGTCGTGACCGGCTGACGGGGCAGATCGCGGTGGGGCTGGTCGGCGTGCTCGGGATCGCCGCCGCCGTGTACGGGGTCGGCGTCGCGAGCGCCAAGTACCGCATCGCGGACGTCGGCGCCTGGCTGAGCGCGAAGAGCAAGGGCCTGGTCGTGCACGTCAACGGCCCGGCGGGCAAGGTGGACGGCAAGACCGGCGTGATCCCGCAGATGCGCGGCCACAACATCAAGGTCGTCCAGGACGGCGCCACCGTGCTGCTCGTCGACCTGGACACGGGCGTCGTCAGCCGGCTCGACCCGTCCCAGATGAACATCTCCGGCAGCCGCCCGCTCGGCAAGGGGATCCAGGTCCTCGCGGGGTCGGGCAAGGCGTACACGGTCGACTCCGTCAAGGGCGCCGTGCAGCAGATCGACCCGGTCGGGCTGGCCCCGGTCGGCGCGCCCGCCGCGCTGCCGCCGATCCTCGGGCAGGCCGGGATCGACGCGCAGGGCTCGCTGTGGGTGCCGGTGTCGCAGAAGGGCGAGGTGTCGGCGTTCAAGGACGGGCACCTCCAGCCGCCAGTCAAGGTCGGTGCCCCTGGTGACAGCCTGGCGCTGACCATCGCGGCGGGGGATCCCGTCGTCACCGACTCCACCGCCGCGACCGCCACCGTCGTCAAGCCGTCCGGGGCGCACCTCACGGTGAGCCTGCCGACGACCGTGCGGCACGCCGGGCGCGGCGGCGTGCTCGCGCCCGCGCACACCGAGGGCAAGACCGTCCCGCTGCTGGTGCCCGGGACCGGGTCGCTGGTGACGGTCGACACCGGCACCGGGCGGTACACCAGCGCGCGCCTCGCGATGCCGAAGCACCGGTACCGGCCGCCGCAGATACTCGGCGCGAAGGTCTACATCCCGGACGAGACGGCCGGGGCGCTGATCGTGTACGACGCCGCCGCCAACCGGTTCCAGCGCCCGATCCCGGTGACGGGACGGCCCGCCGCGCTGGACGTCTTCGTCCGCGACGGGCTGCTCTGGGCGAACGACCCGTCCGGTCCGCACGCCGTCGTCATCGACCGGCAGGGCGCGCACCGGGGCATCGACAAGTACAAGGACCGGGTCGCGGGCGGCCCCAGGCGCCGGCCGATCCCGCTGCCCGGCGACGGGGACGCCCCGCCGCCCCAGCGGCCGCCGTCCGCGCCACAGCCGCCGCGCCCGGGGGAGCCGCCGACACCGCCGTCGAACGTGTCGGTCACGCCCGGCTCGGGGACGATGCGCGTCGACTTCCAGCCCTCGCAGGGCGAGGGGATCACCGGGTACCTGCTGAAGGACCTCCCGGCCGGGCTGTCGGCCTCCCCGGCGGCGATCACGTCGGGCCCGTACACGTTCACGGTGACGGGCGGCGCCTGCGACCGCGAGTACCGGTTCCGCGTCGCCGTCCGGTACAAGGACGCCCGCGGCCGGACGCGCGAAGGGGTCTCGGCGCCCAGCGATCCCGTCCGGCCGTGCGTGACGCCGGGCGCGCCGACCGGTCTCACGGCGCGGGCCACCGCGGGCGGGGCGAGCCTCTCGTGGACGGCACCGGCCGGCGCGGCCCCGGCCGCCTACAAGCTCACCTGGGACGGCCCCGTCCCCGGCAGCCGGACGGTCTCGGCCACGTCCGCGACCCTCGGCGAGGTCTGGACGAACGGCTCCTACACCTTCGAGGTCGCCGCCGTGAACGGCGCCGGCACGGGACCGGGCGCGACCCGGTCGGCGAACCTGACCGGCCCGACCGCGCGGTACCCGGTGGAGCGCAACGGGAAGTCCACGGGCTACATCAGGAGCATCGCGGACGCCGAGGGCGGCACGGTCGTGACCACCATGTACGACAACAACGGCGAGAACGTCACCGTGAACTGCCAGGAGCGGGGCAAGTACTACGAGCGGAACGCCGAGCTCACCGGCGACATGTACACCAAGATCACCTATAACGGGAAGACCGGCTACGTCATCGGCTACCTGGTGAACACGCCGGGCGACTGGAAGGACTTCGCCGGGCTTCCCGTGTGGCGGTGCCGCTAGGCCCGCTTCTTCGCCTTGCCGACGCACGCGGGGGAGGACCAGGCCACGTCCGGCTCCCTGCCGTCGTTGAGCCGCAGCACCGCGCCGACCTTGAAGCAGTAGGCGGTCCTCGGCCGCAGGCCCGGCACGGTCGCCGACCGGGAGCCGGCCTTCACCGTCACGATCGGGCTGGTGCCCGCGGGCTGCTGCTGGATGAGCAGCGGCAGGTCCCGCGCCGCCGGGGGCAACGTCCAGAGGAGCGCGGCCGTCCGCCCGACGGGCCGTGCGACCAGCTTGCGGGGGCGGGCCGCCGCGAGCTGCGCGGGCGTGATCGGTTCCGGCGGGATGCCCGACGCGTTCCCCTGCGGGGCCGCCGAGGACGGCTCCGGTGAGCCCGCGGCCGGGTTCCGCTCCTCGGTGCCGCCGCCGGTCAGGGCGAGCGCGCCGATGCCGAGGGCCAGCCCGCCGACGAGCGCCACGCCCGCCGCCACGATGAGGCCGCGGCGCGGGCCGTCGCCGGGCGCGTCCCCGGTGAGCTGCCGCGGGTTCGCGTGGGGCGTGGTGTGCGGTGTCGTGTTGGCGCTGCTCGACCACGGGTCGGCGGGCGGCTGCGTCGCGGGGACGTGCTGCGGGAGGAGCGCGCCCGGCGCGTGCGGCGGCGGCGCGTCGGGATGCCACGGCGACGGCGGCGCGGGCGCGGGCGGTTCCGGGCGCCGCGGCGCGACGGCCGGGGTGGACGGCCCGACCGCGGTCGGTGCCCACTCGGGGACGAGCGGCGGCCCCGACACGTCCGGGAACGACAGCCGCGGCGCCTGCGGCGAACCGGCCGGGGCCGTGCCCGAGGACGGCGAGCCGGTGCCCGTGCCGCCGCCGTCCGGGCGGGGGACCGGCAGCACCGATCCGCTGCTGTGCGCGACGTCGGTGACCGGCAGCCCCAGCTCCGCCTGCACCCGCTGGAGCGCCTGGGCGAACTCGACGGCGGTCGCGAACCGCTGCTCGGGCGTCTTCGCCATGGCGCGGGCGATGACGTCGGTGACCTGCGGCGGGACGTCCGGCCGCGGGATCGGCGGCGGCGCGTCGTTCAGTATCCGCAGCATCAGCGGCGCGATGCCCTCGCCGGGCGGGCCCTTGAACGCGGGCCGGTCGGCGAGGAGCTGGTACAGGGTCGAGCCGAGCGAGTAGATGTCGGCGCCGACGCCGGGCGGCCGCCCCTCCAGCACCTCCGGCGCGGCGTGGTGCGGTGTGAACGCCTGGGTGTGGGTGGCGTCGAAGGTGTCGACCAGCCGCGCGATGCCGAAGTCGGCGAGCGCCGGCTCCCCGTACCGGGACAGCAGCACGTTCTGCGGCTTGACGTCGCGGTGCAGGACGTCGGTCTCGTGGGTGGCGGCGAGCGCGCCCGCCATCTTCACCCCGATGCGCAGCACGTCCGCGACCGGCAGGGGCCCCTCGCGGGCGAGCCGGTCGGTGAGCGCGCCGTGCTCGAAGTACTCCATCGCGATGTAGGGGCGCCCGGAGCGGGTGGTGCCGGTGTCCAGGACGGTCACGATGTTCGGGTGGCCGGACAGCCGGCCGGTGATCTTGCTCTCCCGCTGGAAGCGCCGCATCGCCGCGTCGTCGACGGACCCGATCGACAGGACCTTCAGCGCGACCATCCGGTCGAGGTGCTCCTGGTGCGCGCGGTACACGACGCTGAAGCCGCCCTCGCCGACCTGCTCCAGCACCCGGTAGCCCGGAACGTCCTCGGTCATGGGTGGGGGATCATGGATCGGGAAGTCCTTGTCGTTTGCTCGTCCTCGGGCGCGGCGGGGGCGCGATCCTTCGATGTCCTGCGGCCCGGGGAGGTTCCCCGGAGGTCAACAGCGTAGTACGGGGACGAAACGGGCGAGGTGTCTCTCGCGCGAACGGTCCGGTCGGCCCGCCCTCCCGCGCCGCGTCCCCGCGCCGCGCCCGCGAAGAAATCGAATGCCATTTCAATGGGCCGATTAATCGTTCTCCCAATTCCGCTTCATGCGCGTTCTCGTGCGGCTTAACCTCTAGCTTCGCTACGAAGGAACGGCCCAGAAGGAGTGGTCTGCCGTGACGGAAGACGTGCTTGCGGATCCGCGAACGGAAACACCGGCCACGAAATCGGCCTATGGCGACCTTGTCCGGATGGCGTATTTCGTCCTTCCGGGGACGGGAAAGCGCGTCTACCGGCTGGCGATCGCGCGGCGGATCGTGGACGGCACCGCGCGCGGCGCCCGGGACCGCTCGCCCGCCGGGCTGGCCCGCCGCCGCACCCGGGTGCTGCGCCGCGCGCTGCGCCCGTCACGGCGGCTCCGGATCGGCCTCGGGCCGTGGCTGCGCGCGCTGCCCGCGCAGCTGCCCGATCCCGCGCTCACCGCGATGCTGGCCAGGCTCGACCCGCACGTCCGGGTCGCCTACGTCCTGCGCCACATGCAGGGCCTGCCCCCGTACGCCGTCCGGGACCAGCTGGTCGAGCTGGGCGTCCGCGACCCGTGGGCGATGATCCGGGCCGCGGACGAGGTGCCGCCGCCGTCCGCCCGGCGGTCCGGGCGGTTCGAGTCCGCGCTGCGTCCCGTCCGGACCCGCTCCACGGCGCCGCTCGCCGTCGCCGCCGTCCTCACGGCCGCGCTCGTCGCCGCGCTGGTGCTGACGGACGGCGATGAGCGCGACGACGAGCCCGCGGCCCGGGAGCCGCGCCTCGTCGCCGCCGCGCCGGACGCCTGGACGCGCGGCCGCACCCTCGACGCCTGGCCGCCGCGCGGCGACCTCGTCCGCGACCGCGCGTTCACCCGGCGCGCCGCCGCCGCATGGGAGGCCGCGCCCGGCGAACGCGCGGCCCGCCGCCCCGGCGCCGCCCCGCAGCTCCTCTACGCGGGCCGCGACGGCGGCGCGCCCCTCGCCGTGCTGCGGCTCGGCGACCGGATCGCCCTGTACACGCCCGGCGGCGGCCTCGACGTCGCGGCCGCCGGGACCGACCCGTCCGCCCCGATCGCGCTCGGCGGCGGCCGCTACCTCCTCGCCCCCTGGGACGCGTCCCCCGAGACCCTCGCGGGGGAGCGGCTCGCGGTGTCGTCCGGCGTGACCGCCCCGGCCCGCGCGGGCACCGATTGCGGCCGCGGCCCGCTGTTCCATCTCGGCGGGAGGACGGTCGGCGACCTCGGCGGCCCGCGCGCCACCGTCCTCGCCTACCACTCGCCCGACTACCGCCCGGGTCGCACGGAGCGGCCCGCCCGGCTCGGCCCAGAAGGCCGGAAGGTCTGGAACCGGCTGGCCTGCCAGACCGACCCGGGGCCGGTCTCCGAGGCGATGGCGTGGAACTTCTGGTCGGGGACGATCCCGCACGGCGGGAAGCACGCCGACTGGGTGTGCACCCGCCTCACCCGGATCGATGGCAGGACCACCGCGAGCGCCACGCTGCTCGGCGCGAAGGACCGGGCCACGGGAGCGTGCGACGCGCGCCGTCCGGTCAGCGGGACCTGGTGGAAGTCGCCGTCCGGCCGCTGGTACTACCTGGCCGCCGCCGCGCGCGGGCTCGTCCCGCATGCCGAAGGCGTCGACCGGTCGACCACCAGGCACCGGCTCCTCGTCGCGCCCGCCGCGCGGACCTCCCCGGTCACCGTCACCGCCCGCTGAGACCCGCCCGCCGAAACCGGCCCCGGGTCAGGACGCACTTACCCGGATCGGGCACACTGGGAGCCCGAACGAGATTCAGGGAGTCGCTGATGGGCAACGGGCCCCTCTCCGGAGTGCGGGTGATCGAGCTGGCCGGGATCGGGCCCGGGCCGTTCGCCGCGATGCTGCTGGCCGACCTCGGCGCCGACGTCATCCGGGTGGACCGCGCGTCCGCCGTCCGGGACGGCGAGACCAGCGGCGGCACCGACTTCACCAACCGCGGCAAGCGCTCCATCGCGATCGACCTCAAGAGCGAGCGCGGCCGGGAGGTCGTGCTCCGCCTGGTCGAGAAGTCCGACGCCCTCCTCGAAGGGTTCCGGCCCGGCGTCACCGAGCGGCTCGGCATCGGCCCGGACGACTGCCTCGCCCGCAACCCCCGGCTCGTCTACGGCCGGATGACCGGCTGGGGCCAGGAGGGGCCGCTCGCGCCGACCGCCGGGCACGACGTCGCCTACATCGCCATCACCGGCGCGCTGCACGCCATCGGCCGCGCGGACGGCCCGCCGCAGGTCCCGCTGAACCTGCTCGGCGACTTCGCGGGCGGCAGCATGTACCTCGTCGTCGGGATCCTGTCCGCGCTGCTGGAGTCGAGGACGAGCGGGCGCGGCCAGGTCGTGGACGCCGCCATCGTGGACGGCGCCGCGCACCTGTCCACGTTCATCCACGGCTTCCTCGCCGGCGGCCTCTGGGAGGACCGGCGCGGTGTCAACATGCTCGACACCGGCGCGCCCTGGTACGACGTGTACGAGACGTCCGACGGCGGCCACATGGCCGTCGGCGCCATCGAGCCGCAGTTCTACGCCGAGTTCCTGCGCCTCGCCGGTCTCGATGGGGAAGACCTGCCCGGCCAGCACGACCGCGCGGGCTGGCCCGTCCTGCGCGAGCGGTTCGCCGCCGTGTTCCGGACGAAGACCCGCGACGAGTGGACGGACATCTTCGTCCCGAGCGACGCGTGCGTGGCCCCGGTCCTGTCGATGACCGAGGCCGCCGAGCACCCGTGGAACACGGCCCGCGACGTGTTCCCGGCGCTGGGGGGCCGGCGCCAGCCCGCACCGGCCCCGCGCTTCTCCCGGACCCGGGCCGGGACCGACGGCGTCCCGGTCCTGCCCGGGGGCCAGACCCGGGCCGTCCTGGAAGACCTCGGCTTCGACGACACCGAGACCCTGCTGAAGGAGGGTGCCGTCGCCCAGGCCTGAAGCGTCAGCCTGTGGCGTCCGCCACGGCTGCCGACCAGAGGGCGAGCCCGTCGTCGATCTGCTCCTCGGTGACGATCAGCGGCGGGATCATCCGGACGACGTTGCCGTACGCGCCGCAGGTCAGCAGCAGCAGCCCGCGATCGGCGGCGGCCTTGTGCGCCCGCTGCGCCGTGTCGGCGTCGGGCTCGCCGTCCGGGGTGGTGAACTCGCTGGCCTGCATCAGCCCGAGCCCGCGCACGTCCCCGATGGACGGATGGTCGGCGGCGACCTTGCGCAGGCCGTCGCTCAGCCGGGCGCCCTGCCGGGCCGCGTTGCCGACGAGGTCCTCGTCCTGGACGACCCGCAGCGTGGCGAGCGCGGCGGCGCAGGAGACCGCGTTGCCGCCGTAGGTGCCGCCCTGCGAGCCGGGCCGCGCCTTCTCCATCAGCGCGGTGGGCGCGGCGATCGCCGACAGCGGGAACCCGCTGGCCAGGCCCTTGGCGGTGATCAGGACGTCGGGACGCGCGGCCGAGTGCTCGTGGCCCCAGAACTCGCCGGTCCGGCCGAAGCCGGTCTGCACCTCGTCCACGATCAGCAGGATGCCGTGCCGGTCGGCGCGCTCGCGCAGGCCCTCCAGGAACGCGGGCGGCGCGGGGATGTAGCCGCCCTCGCCGAGCACGGGTTCCACGACGAAGGCGGCGGTGTCGGAGGCGGGGGACGCGGTGACGAGCAGGTAGTCGAGCTCGCGCAGCGCGAACCGGGTCGCCTCCTCTTCGGACCACCCGTACCGGAACGCCTGCGGGAACGGCGCGATGGCGGCGCCGGGCATCAGCGGGCCGATCCCGGCGCGGAACTTCGTGCCCGCCGTGGTCAGTGCGGCGGCGCCCATCGTCCGGCCGTGGAACGAGCCGTGGAAGACGACGATGTTCTGCCGTCCGGTGGCGTGCCGGGCCAGCCGGACGGCCGCCTCGACGGCCTCGCTGCCGCTGTTGAGGTAGAAGAGCGAGTCGAGGCCCTCGGGCAGGACCTCGCCGAGCGCCTCGGTGAGCCGCAGCAGCGGCTCGTGCATGACCGTCGTGTACTGCCCGTGGATCAGCGTCCCGACCTGCTTCTGCGCCGCCTCGACCACGCGCGGGTGGCAGTGGCCGGTGTTGGTCACGCCGATGCCCGCGGTGAAGTCGAGATGCCGGCGGCCCTCGGTGTCGTAGAGGTAGACGCCCTCGCCGCGCTCGGCCAGGACGGGGGTGGCCTGCTTCAGCAGGGGAGACAGCTGTGCCATGCGGCGTCCTCCGGTCCCTCCGGTAGATTGTCGACAATCTGCAATGTAGGTGGCCTCCGGCCACGATGTAAAGCGCCGTCCCGAAGGCGTGTCTACGACACGCGGAGCCGGTCGATCGAGTCGGTCATGTGCTCCTCGATGAGGGTCAGCAGCCGCTCCTCCTCGCCGTCGCCGATCGCGTCGACCAGCCGCCGGTGCTCCTCGACCAGCTCGGACGGCTCCGGATAGGTGTCCTGCAGCGCGTTCAGGCACATCCGGGTCTCCACCAGCAGGGTGTGCGCCATCCGCTCCAGCCGGTGGCTGCCCGAGGAACTGACGAGCACCTCGTGGAACGCCTGGTCGGCGTCGCTCATCGCGACCCGGTCGCGCTGGCTCGCGGCCTCGACCAGGGCGTCCAGCGCGTCGGTGAGCCGGGCCACCGCCTCCCCTCGGTTCCGCTCCATGATCAGCTGGCACGCCTCGCGCTCGATCGCGAGCCGGGCGAGGTAGACGTCCTCCACGTCGCCCTCGTCCAGGGTGATCACGAACAGCCCGCGGTGCGGCTCGCTGACCAGCAGGCCCTCCTGGACGAGCCGCTGCATCGCCTCGCGCAGCGGGCCCCGGCTGATGCCGAGCCGGCCCGCCAGCTCGGCCTCGCCGAGCTGCGCGCCGGGTTCCAGCGACCCGTACATGATCGCCGAGCGCAGCTCGTCCGAGACGAGCTCGACGGTCGATTTGCGGGGGACAGGTTCCAGCTCACCCAATCGGCCCATGCCACGGGCCCCTTTCGTCGTCTGTCAGGTACGCCGTCCCTGCCCGGAGACCGGCTCGGCGGCTCCGGCGGGGACGCTGGAGTCGGGGGCGGGGACGGCGAACAGCCGGCCCAGCCCGGTGCGCGTCGGGATCCCCCCGGGCCCGGCGGCGAGCCGCAGCCCCTCCCACACGCTCACCTGGTTGGCGGTCAGCACCGGCTTGCCGATCCGCGCCTCGAGCTCGTCGAGCCAGGACACGGTGTGCAGCGCGGTGTCGGGCACCAGCACCGCCTCGGCGTCCGGATGGTCGTTGGCGGCCACGAACGCGAGCACCTCCTCGCGGCCGAGCGTGCCGACCTCGGCGGCGGTGATGATGCCCCGGCAGGACAGCGCCACGACCTCGATGCCCGCGTGGCCGAGGAACACGACGAACCGCTCGGCGACGTCGGACGGGTAGGTCGCGGCGACCGCGACCCTGGTCACGCCGAGCGCGCGCGCCGCGTTCACGAACGCGAACGAGGTGCTGGACGCCGGTACGCCCGCCGCCTCCGCGACGCCCTGGACCTGCCGCTCGGCGCCGTCCCAGCCGAACACGAAGCTCCCGCTGGTGCAGGCCCACACGGCGGCCTTGACGTCGAGGCCGCGCAGCGCGCGGGCGCCGTCGCCGAGGACGTCGTCGCCGCCGATGTCCAGCAGCGCGTCCACGCGGTGGGCGTCCTCGCGCATCAGCGTGTGGACGACCGGCAGGCGCACCTCGCCGATGAGGCGCTCGATGGCCGGGTAGTCGTCCTCGGCGCTGTAGCCGGGGTACAGGAAACCCGCGCTCAACACGTTCTGGTGCATGGAATCAGCAATCCTAACGCTCGGGGCGGTCAGGCCGCCGTGGACGGCGCCAGCTGCACCAGCGACTGCCCGGGACCGGCCGCGGAGCGGCCCATCGCGCGCAGCGCCGTGCACATCGTGACCTGGTTGGCGGTGAGGACCGGCTTGCCGATCATCTGTTCCAGCGGGGCGATGATGTCGTAGGTCGGCACGTTCGTGCAGCTGATGTAGACCGCCTCGGCCTCCGGGCCGTCGACCGTCGACACCGCCGACACGATCTCGCCGTAGCCGACCTTCCAGATGTGGCTGAGCAGCCCCATCCCGACCGACGACACGACCTCGACGCCGTACTCGTTCAGGAACGACACGAGCCGCTCGGTGACCGCGTCGATGTAGGGGGTGACGACCGCGATCCGCTTGACGTTGAGCAGCGCCAGCGACTCCACCAGCGCGCCGGACGTCGTCGTCGAGACCGGCGCCCCGGCCGACAGCATCGACTGGTTCAGCTGGATCTCGCCCGCCTTGCCGCGGATGAAGCTGCCCGAGGCGCACGCGTAGGCGACGGCGAGCGGCTCGGGCGCCAGCACGTCCCGCGTGGCCTGCCGGACGATCGACTGATCCGACAGCGCGGAGGCCATCTCGACCGTCACCGGCACCGGTACGTACGGCAGCCGGGTCATGTAGAGCGACACGTCGTCGGGCGTCCAGCGCCACAGCTCGCGGTCAAGGGCGAAGTCGAACGGCGCGACCACGCCGATGCCGTGCTGGGCGAGCAGCTCGGGGCCGACGACCAGCGTGGGGTCGAATGTCATCTGCGCGGCCACCGCTCTAAGACTCTGCACGGCTGTAGAGCAGGCGTTCACCGGCTCCTCCGGACCGCCACACGTCGTTGCACGCCTCGGCCATCCGGTCGAGGCCGTCGACGATCGTCGCGTACACGTTGCCGGGGACCCAGCCCACGTCCCCGTTCAGCAGGAGGTTGTTGCGCCCGTAGAAGATCGCCAGGTCGATGACGCCGGGCAGCGCGTGGATGCCCTTCTCCTCCTTGAACCGCCGGTCGAGCATGCCGCCGGCGAACGAGAAGTAGACGACGTCGCCCGGGATGGGGGTGACCGTGGGGTTCTCCAAGCCGACCTCTTCCTCGGCGAACCGCTCGATCATCGTGTACACCTCGTTGCGGGCGTACTTGGCGTGGTAGGCGTCGCCGCCGAGGGGCAGGGCCCGCCACACCGCCTCGCAGGTCCGCGGCGCGTCCTTCTCCAGCAGTTCCGCGACGCACGAGACGCCGCGGCGCTCCAGTGTGATGGTCATGAGCTTGGGCATGCTGGACCTCCCCGTGCACAGGGGTGGGCGAAGGCGTCGCCACCCGAAAGGACTCTCCGTGTTTGGCTCCCTGGGGAGCTGTTAGAGCGCTCTGGGATCCGTCCTGGCCTTGCATGGGCAGCGGTTGCGACGGTCTTGCAGCACACGTCTCAGTGCGGTGACCTGGGCCGCGGTACACCGTGCTGATTGTTGACAATCCTACGAACGCTTCCTAGCGTGTCAATGCCTCCCCGAGATGCCTTCCTGTAAAACTCCGCACACAGCCTGGAAGTGGCGCCGATGGAGCATGTTCCGCCCGCACCCGGCGGGCCGCCCGACGTGGTGGTGCTGACGGGCGACGTGATGCCGCCCGGCATGGCCGAGGCGGAGCGCCTCGCGCGCGTCCGGTACGTGCGCGA
>NZ_SMJX01000267.1 GCF_004348535.1 Actinomadura sp. KC216 | reverse complement strand
CACATCCCCCGGGGGGTCTGGGGGGTCGGCCCCCCAGGGAGGGTAGGTCAGGACGACAGGTCCGACCAGTCCTTACGGTGCTGAGTCCATTTCGTGATGCGCCGCCCTGTTGATCAACCTTCCCGGCTCGTTCACACTGGCGCCTGCGATGATCTCTCCTTGGAGGTGCGATGTCTCCCCGCACATCCGTTACCGTCAGGCGCCTGCTCCAGGGCGGCGGCGCGGTCGCGACGGCCGCGGTGCTGATGGCCGGGACCGCCGCGGCGTGCCCGCCCGAGCCGCCCGGCGCCCAGACCGCCCAGGCCGGGCAGGCCGGGCAGGCCGCGTCCGAGGGTGAGGGCACCGGCGGCGGCCGGCACGCCGGGCACTACCACCGGGCGACCGCCGCGAAGGCGGAGTCCGAGGCGATCAAGGGCGTGCGGCGCGTCGGCGGGGTGACCGACGCCAAGGGCGCGATCTCGCTGATGTTCATCGACTACGGCCACGGCCGGCACAAGCGGACGATCATGTACGCGACCGGCGAGTTCGGGCTGAAGGCCTACGACGTGTCCGCCGACCCCCGCTCGCCCAAGCTGGTCGGGCAGCTGAACATGCCCGGCATGTGGGAGACCGAGGACACCGACTACGACCCCAAGCGCAAGATCATCTACCTGTCGCGTGACCCGCGCGCGTTCGGCGGGGACACCAAGACCGGCGAGTCCGGCATCTACGTCGTGGACGCGTCCAAGCCGGAGAACCTGCGGCACATCACCTACGTGAAGGTCCCGGCCGGGCACACGACCACCTGCGTCAACGACTGCAAGTACCTCTGGACGGGCGGCCCCGCCAAGGCGGACTGGATGCCCGCCGACTGGGGCGGGCGGCCCGTCTGGGTCACCGACGTCCGCAACCCGGCCAGGCCGAAGGTGTTCGAGAAGCCGATCGACACCGGCCGCAACGACGGCAAGACCGACTACACGCACGACATCCAGGTCGACTCCGACGGCGTCGCGTGGGCGTCCGGGCGCGGCGGCGTCCGCGGCTACCACACCTCCGGCCGGCACTACGACCCGGTGGCGAAGAAGTGGCGCAGGGCCACGGCCTACGACCCCGTCCCGTACGCGGGCGGCGGCCTGGACGAGGCCACCACCAACTCCACGTTCATGCACAACAGCTACCGCGCGACCGGGCGGACCCGGAACCAGGCCGCCGACCCGCGCAGGTGGGGCAACGGCAAGCTGATCTACGTCACCGAGGAGACCTTCAACGACGGCTGCGCCAACGACGGGCTGCTCGTCATCGCGTCGCTGGAGGGCTCCTACCGCGGCGAGGGCTGGCGCTCCACCCCGCAGGACCCGTTCCGCCTGCGCACGGTCGGCACGTGGGGCGTCGCGGGCAAGGAGGGCAGCGACCCGAAGAGCCTGGACTGCTCGGCGCACTACCTCGACGTCCGTGACGGCATCCTCGTCCAGTCGTTCTACGCGCAGGGCACCCGCTTCCTTGACGTCCGCGACCCGACGAACCCGCGCCAGGTCGCCTACTACCGCCCGGCGGACGCCTCCTCCTGGCAGCCGTACTGGCATGGCAAGTACGTATACGTCGCCGACAACACCCGTGGCGTCGACGTGCTGGAGCCGACCTTCCGCTGACCGGCCCCAGCTGAGGTCCATCCGCGCAGAGGCCCGTTCCTGACCCCCAGGGGCAACCCTCAGGAACGGGTCTCTGCCTTTGGCTTCCGGCCCTGGCCCGGGGCCTTCGTCAGCGCCGTGGCCAGTAGTCCTCGCCGGACTCGCGGGCGCTCCGCTCGGCCGCGTCCACGGCGGACCCGGCGGCCCGGCGGAGCTGGTGCCCGGCCCGCTGGACGGCCCGGACGGGACGCGCGGGCAGATGCCGGGACGCGCCGCGGTGCCGCCGCCACTGCTCGCGGGCGCGGGCCCGGTGCTCGACGCGCAGGTTCTCGATCAGCCGGTCCACGTCCATGGTCACCTCGCCGTACAGCGGCCACGGGTCCCCGGCCACGGCACGCTCGTGCAGCCTGCGGGCGAGCCGGGCGCGGCGCTCGCGGGCGACGTCCACGCGGACCTCCAGTTCGTGCTCGGCGAGGAACGGCCGCGCGTCGCGGGCCAGGTCGGCGCGCGCCAGCCGGCCGTAGGCGGCGACGCTGGCGGCGATCCCGGCGAGGGCGTCGCCGAGCTCGTTGCGCAGTGACCCGTCGGTCAGCAGCCGGCCCCGCTCCCCGAGCCGCTCGTCGTCGGCGAGCGCCCGGGTCAGGCCGCGCAGCGACAGCGTGAAGTGCTCCATCGTCTCCATGGCGTTGCGCAGCGCGACGCCCGCGTCGATGAGCCGCCGCGCCCGGGTCCGCGGGTTCAGCCGGACGCTCTCCTCGGCCGCGCCGAGCTCCTGGTCGGCGCGGGCCATCTCGCGGGCGAGCCGCTCGGCGTCGTCCTGCCAGCGGGCCGCCTCGTGGCCGGTCCGCTCGCCGCGCAGCCCGTCGGCGATGTCCTCGATCAGCGCGCGCAGCTTCTCGGTGATGTCCTGGACGGCCTCCTCCGCCGGGCGGACCCGCACCGACGGCGCGAGCAGCGTCGCGGCGAGCCCGGTGGCGGCGCCGATCAGCGTCTCCAGGACCCGCTCGGCCGCGCCGGTCTCGCTGGCCGCGCCCAGCGCGAAGATCAGCATCGCGGAGATCGGCGCCTCCAGGACGTGCTCGCGCAGCCGGAGCACGTGCCCGATGACCAGCGCGGCGAGGATCGTCAGGCCGAGCGTCCACCAGGAGAACCCGATGGTGCTCGCGGCCATCACCGCGACCAGCACCCCCGAGGTGACGGCGGCGACCCGCAGGATGCTCGCCCTGATCGTCTGGTAGACGGAGAACTGGACGACGAGCAGCGCCGTCAGCGGCGACAGCAGCGGCTTCGGCCCGCCCTCCGGCAGCACCTGCAGCGCCAGCACGTACGCGGCCACGGCGGTGATCGTCAGCCGCGCGATGCGGTACGCGTCGGACCGCGCCTCCCGGTGGACGACCGCGCGGTCGTCCCGGCGGGTCCGGCGGAACAGATCGGCTCGGCGGCGGAAGAACCCGGACGACATGCCGGACGTCCTTCCCGAAAGTCGGCAATTCCTCGGTAAAGCCGCTGAAAGCGAGACAGATCACGCCGGGATGGTCAGCCGCGGCGGCGGGCGCGGAAGGCGGCGACGTTCGTCCGGTTGGCGCAGGACTCCGAGCAGAAGCGGCGCCGCCCGGCCCGGGAGGTGTCGGCGTACACGCGGTCGCAGCCGTCGGCCGCGCAGACGCCCGTCCGGGTGAGCCCGTGCTCGACGATCAGCTCCGCGAGGTTCATCAGCGTCGTCGCGCGGAACCGGTCCGGGAGGCGGGACGACGGCGGCGCGTAGTGCATGTGCAGGCCGTGCGGCTCGTGGTCGGCGAGGTGCGGGTGCATCGGGACCTGCAGCAGGAGCCGGTTGAGCAGGGCCATCGCGTCCTCGACCCGCTCGGCCTCGAAGAACGGCCGCAGCGTCCGGCCCCAGATGCGGAAGTCGGGGGCGTCGTCGTCCCTGAACTGGCGCCAGAAGAACTCGTTCTCGCGCAGGATCCGGCGCAGCGCGTCGGCGGAGTCGTCACCGCCGGTGCTGGTGACGGCGTTGACCAGCGCCGCCGCGGCCGCCACCCCGTGGCTCTTGTATCCAGTGATCCGCATTGCCGTGGCCTCCGGTGGCATGCCATGCTGTAAACGACATACTAAATACAACCCTTACAGACTTCCACGGGGGATGTGTGCGGTGGAGGAATGCCCACGCTGCGGCTGGCCCGAGTCCGAGGCGTACGAGGTGCTCTCGCGCCACCTGACCTCGGAGGGCGTGGTGACCTACACCCGCTGCGCCTGCGGCGAGGTCCAGGTGCGCGTGCGGCGGTTCGAGCCGGGCCGGGCGGCGCCGATGCATCGGACGCGTCCTAGTGGCGCCAGCGGGTGACGGCGGTGATCTCCTCCGGCGACGCGCCGTCCAGCAGCGCGATCTCGCCGCGCCGGACCGCCGACACCGTGTCGGTGACGGCCTCGCCGAGCGCGTCCCGCAGGACGGTGTCCGCCTCGAACGCCTCCACCGCCTCCGCCAGCGACGCCGGCAGCGGCTCGATGCCGCGGGCCGCGCGCTCCGCCTCCGCCAGCGACGCCGGGTCGACCTCGACCGGCTCCGGGAGCTTCAGGTCGGCGCCGAGCCCGTCCCGCCCGGCGGCGAGCAGCGCGGCCAGCAGCAGGTACGGGTTGGCGGCCCCGTCCAGGCACTTGACCTCCAGGTTCGCCGCCCGGGACTGCTCGCCCTCCGCGCCGGTGACGAACCGCAGCGCCGCCTCCCGGTTCTCCAGCCCCCAGCACGCGAACGCGCCCGCCCAGTGCGACGGGACGAGCCGCAGGTAGCTGGCCACCGCCGGCGCCCCGACCGCCAGCAGCGCCGGCAGCCGCCGCAGGATCCCCGCGGCGAACGCCTCCCCGGCGGCCGTCATCCCGTACGGCCCGTCACCGCCCGCCATCGCGTTCACCGGCCCGGACGACGCGTTCTCCCGCCACAGGCTCAGATGGACGTGCGCGCCGTTGCCGACCGAGTCCGCCTCCACCTTCGGGGAGAACGAGGCGGCCAGGCCGTGCGCCATCGACACCGCCCGGATCGTCTCCCGCACCAGGACGGCGGTGTCGGCCGCGCCGACCGGGTCCTCCGCCACCACCGACACCTCGTACTGACCGGCCGCGTACTCGGGGTGCAGCTGCGCGACGGAGACGCCGGTCTCCTTCAGCGCCGACAGGACGTCCCGCAGGTATCCGGCCAGCTCGGTGACCCGCGTCATCCCGTACGCCGGGCCGCGGCACGCCGCGACGAAGCCGTCCCCGCCATCCTTTGCCCCGTCCCTCAGGGACACCGCCCATTCGATCTCGACGGCGGCCTTCACCGACCAGCCGCCCTCCGCGAGCCGCTCGGTCTCGCGCCGCAGCAGCGCCCGCGTGTCCAGCGGGTGGACGCCGCCGTCCTGCGCGTACCGGAGCGCGGGCGCGTGCGCCCAGCCCGGCAGCGCCGCCAGGACGCGGAGGCGGCCGAGGTCCGGGTGGAGCCGCAGGTCACCGGACGGGCCGCCGATGTGCTTGCCGGAGGTGATCGAGTCGTCCAGCAGGAACACGTCGAACACCGGCGACATCCCGACGCCCCACGTCGCCGCGTGCTCCAGCCGCCCCACCGGGACGGTCTTGGTCCGCGTGATCCCGCTGACGTCCACCCAGGTGAGCGCGACGGCCACGATGTCCTGCCCGGCCAGCCGCCGCGCGGTCTCGGCGGCCCGCCTGCCGAGCCGCGCGCGGGCGTGCGCGTCGAGGCTGTGCCCGGTGGGGACGATCTCAGGGGTCTGTTCCACGGTGCTGGCTCCCGATCGGAGTGGCGTCGGCGTGACGGGGCGACGGGTGACGCCCCGCACAGGCATCGTAGGGAGATCATCCCCTTACTGGGAGGAGACGGGCCGTGCTGGAATACCTGGAGTCGCTGCCGCTGGCCGACCACCACTGCCACGGCGTCCTCGACCGCGACCTGGACCGCGCGGAGTTCGAGGCGCTGCTGACGGAGGCGGAGGCGGCGGGCCCGCCGGGCGTCAGCACGTTCGACACGCAGGTCGGGTTCGCGCTGCGGCGCTGGTGCCCGCCCGTCCTGGGCCTCGACGCGCACGCGGAGCCGGACGCCTACCTCGCCCGCCGCGCCGAGCTGGGCGCGGCCGAGGTGAACCGCCGCTTCCTGGAGGCCGCCGGGCTCGCGGCCCTGTGCGTGGACACCGGGTACACGCCGCGGTCGCTCCTCGACCCGCCCGAGCTCGGACGCCTCGCGGGCGCGGCGGCGCACGAGATCGTCCGGCTGGAGAGCGTCGCCGAGCGGGTCGCGGTGTCCGGCGTCGACGCCGCGCGCTTCGCGGACGAGGTCCGCGCCCGCGTCCAGCGGCACGGCGCGGTCGGGGCGAAGTCGATCGCCGCGTACCGGGCCGGTCTGGAGCTGTCGGGCGACCGCCCGTCCCCGGCGCAGGTCACGGCGGCGGCCGGGCGCCTCATGGGGTCGGACGTGCCGCGCGTGCACGACGAGGTCCTGCACCGGTTCCTCGTCTGGTGCGCGGTCGACGCCGGGCTGCCGGTACAGTTCCACGTCGGGCTCGGCGACGTCGACGCCGACCTGCGCCGCGGCGACCCGCTGCTGCTCATCGAGCTGCTGCGCGCCATGGACCCCGTCCCCGCGATGCTGCTGCACAACTACCCGTTCCACCGGAACGCGGGCTACCTCGCCCAGGTGCTCCCGAACGTGTACGTCGACGCGGGCCTCGCGACCCACAACCTCGGGCACCGCTCGCCCGTGCTGATCGCCGAGCTGCTGGAGCTCGCGCCGTTCGGGAAGGTGCTTTACTCGTCGGACGCGTTCGGGCTGGCCGAGCTGTTCCACCTGGGCGCGCTGCTGTTCCGGCGCGGCCTCGCGGGCTTCCTCGCCGGGGGAGTGGACGACGGCGCCTGGACGGCCCGGGACGCCGAACGCGTCGCCGGCCTGGTCGCGTCCGGCAACGCACGCCGCGTGTACGGGATCTGAGAATCCGAGGGGGATGCGTCATGGCCGCACGGGAACGGCTGCTCGTCATCGGCGGCGACGCGGCGGGGATGAGCGCCGCGTCCCAGGCCCGCAGGCTCCGGAACGCCGACGACCTGGACATCCTCGTGGTCGAGCGCGGCCACCACGTGTCCTATTCGGCGTGCGGCATCCCGTACTACGTGGGCGGCGTGGTCGAGGAGCTCGACGACCTCATCGCCCGCACGCCCGCCGAGTTCGGCGAGCGCGACATCGGCGTGCGGCTGCGCACCGAGGCCGTCGAGATCGACGTGGAGGGCGGCCGGGTGCGGGTCCGCGACCACGAGGGCGGCGGCGAGCGGTGGGAGCCCTACGACCAGCTGATGGTCGCGACCGGTGCCGTCCCCGCACGGCCGCGGCTGCCCGGGGCGGACGCGCGCGGCATCCACGGCGTTCAGATCCTTGACGACGGGATCGGCATCCGCCGCGTCCTCGAACGGGACGAGCCGCGGCGCGCGGTCGTGGTGGGCGGCGGCTACATCGGCCTGGAGATGGCCGAGGCGATGGTGATGCGCGGCCTGGAGGTGTCCATCGTGGACGCCGCCGACCAGCCGATGCAGACCCTCGACCCCGACATGGGGGCCGTCATCGCCGACGCGATCCGCGACATCGGCGTGGACCTGCACCTCGGGGAGCCGGTCGAGGGCTTCGACACCTCCCCGGACGGGGACGTCACCGCCGTCCGCACCGCGAACGGGACGTACCCGGCGGACATCGTCGTCCTCGGGCTCGGCGTGCGCCCCGCCTCCGACCTCGCCCGCGCCGCCGGGATCGAGACCGGCCCGACCGGCGGCATCGTCACCGACCGGCGGATGCGGACCCGCACCGAGCGGGTCTGGGCCGCGGGCGACTGCGTCGAGACCCGCCATCTCGTCTCCGGCGCCCCGGTCGCGATCGCGCTCGGCACGCACGCCAACAAGCAGGGCCGCGTCGCCGGGATCAACCTCGGCGGCGGCTACGCGACGTTCCCGGGCGTCGTCGGCACCGCCGTGTCGAAGATATGCCGGATCGAGGTCGCGCGGACCGGGCTGAACGAGCGCGAGGCGGCCGCCGCCGGGTTCGACACGCTGAGCGCGGCCGTCGAGTCAACCACCCGCGCGGGCTACCACCCGGGCGCCACCATGATGCGGACCAAGCTGATCGCCGAGCGCCGCTCGGGACGGCTGCTCGGCGCGCAGATCGTCGGCGAGGAGAACGCCGCCAAGCGCGTCGACGGCCTCGCGATCGCGCTGTGGAACGGCATGACCGTCGAGGAGATGACGGGCCTCGACCTCGGCTACGCGCCGCCGTTCTCGCCCGTGTGGGACCCGGTCCTCATCGCCGCCCGCAAGGCCGCCGAGGCCGTCGAACGCGACATGACCGGCTAGGCGGCCTAGGCGAAGCGGCTGCTCGGGACCGGGCCGGGGGAGCGGACCGCGTCCCGCGGGCCGGTGAGCCACCGCCCGGCGACCGCCCGCGCGAACCCGGCGAGGGCCTCGTCGGGGTCGGGCGGCGTGGCGCCGTCGCCCTCGTCGTCCTCCGGGACGGCCCGGACGATCTCGGCCGCCAGCTCCTCCACGGGCCGCCCGTCCGCCGGGACGGTCTCGGTCTCGCCCTCGGGCGTCACCCGCAGCTGCTCGCCCCACGGCGCGACGATGATCTGGTGCAGGAGCCCGGTGACGTCGGCGCTGACGGCGGGCGGGTCCGTCCAGCAGGTGGCGCGCTCGAACAGGATCTGCCCCTCGGCGCGCTCCCGCAGCCCGTCCGCCTCGGTCTCGTTCAGGTCGTAGGCGACCACCAGGACGTCCGGGCGTCCGGGGGTGTACGGCTCAGCCGGGAGCCCGAGCGCCTCCGCCGCCGCGAGCCCCAGGATCCGGCTCGACCGGTCCGGCAGGAGCCCGACCGACGCGGGGCGGCGTCCGGCCGCGTCCAGGATCACCCGCAGCCGGTCGAGGACCCGGCGGCACGCCGCGAAGCCGTCGGAGGTGTACGCGAACCGTCCCGTCATGCCCTTGTCGAACCCGTACGGCGAGACCGTGGCGAGGATGGCGCCGCCGAGCGTGAAATGCCAGCCCCGCAGGTCCTCGGCGTCCAGCGGGCTCACGTCCCGCACGGCCCGCGCCCGGCCGAGCATCCGCGCGAGCCGGTCATGGGCGGGCGCCCAGTCGGCGTCGTCCGGGGCGGGCAGCGCCGTCGCCTCCCGGTCCGCCCGGACGAGGTCCCCGGCCAGCAGCGCGTTGCAGGCGAGCAGGTACCGGGCGGGCCACGGGTCCAGCGACACCACGTGCGGCTCCAGCGCGGCGACGGCCTCGGCGTGCCGGTTCTCCCGCTCCAGCGCCGAGACCAGCTCCATCAGCAGCGCCGGCTCCTCGGGCATCAGCTCCAGCGCCCGCCGCAGCGCCGGGATCGCGAGGAACGGCACGCCGCGCTCGATGCACGCGTACCCGAAGTCGTACAGCTCCTGCGGCCCCCGCGCGCGGACCATCGCGGCCGCCGCCCGCCGCATGTCGTCGAACCCGGACCGGGCCGCCGCGCCCTCCATGAGCGCCGCCACCTCGGCCAGGTCCATGCCGTCCGCGGTGAACCGCAGATGCCGGATGAGCCCGGCGATGTCCCCGCTGTCCAGAAGTGCCCGCGCTTCGCTCATGGGCGGCCACGCTACAACCGGCGCACACCAACATTCACGACATTTTCTCCTTGAGGTGCGGGCGCTCAGGCGCGGCAGGTCAGCGGGCGGCCGCCGTTGAACTCGATCATGTCGTCGAGCGCGGCGACCAGGTCGATCCGCGCGCCGGGTTCGAGACCGTCCAGCTCGGCGTAGGCGCGGTGCAGGTTGCCGACGAGCCGCTCGGCGTCGGTCAGCTCCGCGAACGGGCCGAGGTCGGCCTCCCGCGCGGCCTCCAGCGGCGTGAGCCCGGCCGCCTTCCCCGCCTTGGCCGTCGCCTGGACGAACCGGGCGTACCCGACCACGCGGTCGATCAGCTCCGGCCCCGCCACCGGCCCGTGCCCCGGGACGATCACCGCCGCGTCCAGCGGCGCGATCACCTCCTCCAGCACCTTGATCGCGCCGGACACCGACCCCTGCATCAGGAACGGGGTGCCCCCGTTGAACAGCAGATCGCCGCAGAACAGGACCCGCCGGTCGGGGATCCACACGATCGAGTCGTTGGTCGTGTGCGCGGGCATCCCGACATGCCGGACCTCGCACCGCAGATCGTCCACCCAGAGGGTCACGCCTTCGGTGTAGGTGAGGAACGGCGGCTCCAGCTCGACGGCGCCCCAGTCGACCTTCGTCCAGAACGGCTCGTCGAACGGCTTGCCCCACGCGATCGCGCCCGCCCGCGTCCCCTCGTGCCCGACGACGGTCGCGCCGGGGAACAGGTAGTTGCCGAACGTGTGATCGCCATGGTGGTGCGTGTTGACCAGCGTCCGCACGGGCCGCTCCGTCACCGACCGGATCGCCTCAAGGTAGGCGCGGGTCCTGCGCTCGGTAGAGCACGAATCCACGCTGGTCACGCCACGGGTCCCCACCAGGAAGCCGGTGTTGTTGATCCACCAGGTGCCATCCGGCTGGACGTAGGCGAACACCCCGTCCGAGACCTCCTGCAACCGCGGGCTTCCGGGACCCTCGTCGGGTGCGTCGCTCATGGGACCCGGAGTGTACGCCGGTCAGTACTCGAACTCGGGGACGGTCGTCACGAGATGCGGCCGCGGGGAGCTCTCCCTGGCGGACGGCTCCTGCGAATGGGCCGACCGCAGCACCTCCCCGGCGCCGAGCACGGCCGCGTCGCCGGTGTCGTCCCCGACCCGCGCGGCCAGCCCGGTCCGGTCGCGGATCAGCCGCTCCAGCCCCGGCAGCCGCGCGGACCCGCCCGTCAGCGTGATGCCGACGCTCAGCAGATCCCCGGATATCTCCGGGGAGCAGCCCGCGAGCCCCTGGCCGATCGCCTCGACGATCTCGGCCACGGGCCCGGCGATGGCCCGCCCGATGTCCACGGTCGTCAGGACGACCTCGCGCGGCATCCCCGTCGCCACGTCGCGCCCGTGCACCACCGTCTGCCGCACCGGCCGCCGCCCGAGCGGCGGCACCGCCCCGACCGCCAGCTTCGCGGCCTCCGCCGCCGACACCGACAGCGCGACGTTCTGCTCGCGCCGGACGAGCGCCACGATCGCGCGGTCCAGCGCCGCGCCGCCGACATGCGCGGTATGGGACGTCACGAGCCCGCCGAACGCGATCACGCCGACATCGGTGACGTCCGCGCCGATGTCGGCGATGACGGCGACCTCGGGCCGCGCCGACGACGTCATGCCCATCCCGATGGCGGCGGCGATCGGCGTCGGCACCAGCGTGAGGCGCCGCGCGCCCGCCTGGTACGCGGAGAACTGGAGGGCCCGGTAGTGCACCGAGCTCAGCCCGCTCGGCACCGTCACGACCAGCCGGGGGCGCGCCGTGTAGTGGCGCCGGTGGTGCTTGCGCACGAGGTGCCGCATCAGGTACTCGGCCTCGTCGGTCTCGGTGGGCGCGCCCCTCCGGATCGGCCGGACGAGGGCCACGTCGGGATTGCGTCCCGCCATCTCCTGCGCCGACCCGCCGAGCGCGAGGATGCGCCCGGTCCGCCGGCATCGGGCGAGCAGCGACGGCTCCCGGCAGACGACACCGCGGTCTCGGACATGCATCCGCACGGTGGCGCTGCCCAGGTCGATAGCGGTGTCCCGGCCCGCGAAGTCCCACATCGCGTCCCTCCCAATCGCCCCGAAAGTCGCAAGAGCCCTGATGATGCCCGTGCGTCCGGTACCGATGCCCACGCCCGAGTAAGCGAATGGCAACGTCCTGGCGATCACCCACCCGAAATTTCGGGAAC
>NZ_SMJX01000266.1 GCF_004348535.1 Actinomadura sp. KC216 | reverse complement strand
TGTGACGTTCGAGAAGCCCGCCCAGGACGCTGATCCGGCCACGGTGCCCGACGAAATTCACGAGGCTCCGGCGGCCGAGCAGGCGGCGATGCACGAGCAGGCGCCGCCCCCGCCCCCGCCCGCCGAGCCGCAGGCGGTGCCCACCCGGGGCGACGAAGCGCCGTGGACGGAGCAGTTCGGCGCTGAGGCGGAGTCATCGGATCCCGGCCACGGGACAGCGCCTTCCGCACCCGCCCCTTCCACGGCCCCCGCTCCTGGTCTGGCGCACGCGTACGCGCCGCCGCCCTCCGCCGAGGCGACCGCACCGGCGATGCCGCACGCCGCCGCCTCGCCGTCCGGGGGAGTGCCGCCGTCCGGGCCGTCCGGGCGGTCCCGTTCGGGCCGTCGCGTGCTGCTGATCGCGCTGATCGGCCTGGTGCTGCTCCTCGCCATCGCCGCGGCCGCGGTGCTGCTGTACAACCGGGGCTCCGAGACGACGGGGAAGGCCGCGCCGGCACCGTCGGCCCCGGCGACCTCCGCTCCGGCCTCGCCCGGCGAGCCCGGCGGCCCGCCGCCGAGCGGGCAGCCCGCGTCACCTCCGGCGTCCACCGGTCCCGCGGGCGGGGTGCCGGGGCAGCCGCCCGCGACCCGGGCACCGGCCGCGCCGAGCGTGCCGATCGGCCCCGTGCTGGAGGGCGACGGCATCACGTACGCGCTCGTCCAGCAGAGCCAGGGGTACTTCGAGGGCAGGATGGTCATCACCAACCGCACCGACCGGCCGATGCGGACGTGGCGCCTCACGTTCCAGGTCCCCGGCGCGTCCGTGAAGAACATCTGGGGCGCGCGGCTCGTCAAGGGCGGCGCGAACGCCGAGATCAGGAACCTGGACGGCGCGCCCGCGATCCCGCCGGGCGGGACGTGGGACGTCCAGTTCGGCGCGTCGGGCACGACGTCCACCCCGAAGGCCTGCCGCCTCAACGGCCGCCCCTGCGGCTTCTGAGAACCCGCGGTTCCAGGGCGGTTTCAGGGGGGCCGGGGGCGTGCCCCCGGCATTGGCTAGGCTCTCGACCATGCGTATCGCCAGGTTCTCCACCGACGACGGCATGTCCTTCGGCGTGGTGGAGGAGAACACCGTCGCCGCCATCGCGGCCCACCCTTTCGGTGATCTGACCTTCACCGGGCAGCGGTTCCCGCTCGCCGACGTCCGGCTGCTCGCGCCGATCCTGCCCAGCAAGGTCATCGCGATCGGCAAGAACTACGCCGACCACGTCCGCGAGATGGGCGGTGCCGCGCCGCCCGCCGAGCCGGTGGTGTTCTCCAAGCCGTCCACCGCCGTGATCGGCCCGGGGGAGGCGGTCGCCTACCCGCAGAAGCTGTCCGAGCGGGTCGACTACGAGGGCGAGCTGGCCGTCGTCATCGGCCGGATGTGCCGCGAGGTCCCGGCGTCCCGCGCCGCCGAGGTCATCCTCGGCTACACGTGCGCGAACGACGTCACGGCCCGCGACCTCCAGGCGAAGGACGGGCAGTGGACGCGGGCCAAGGGCTTCGACACGTTCTGCCCCATCGGCCCGTGGATCGAGACAGAGGCCGACCCCGCCGACCTCGCCATCACCACGACCGTCAACGGGGAGGTCCGGCAGGACGCCCGCACGTCCCTGCTCCTGCACGACATCCCGGCCCTGGTCGAGTACGTCAGCCAGGTCATGACGCTGCTGCCCGGCGACGTCATCCTCACCGGCACGCCCGCAGGCGTCGGACCGCTGGAGATCGGCGACGAGGTGACCGTCACCGTCGAGAACATCGGCAGCCTGACCAACCGCGTCGTCGCCCGCGACTGAAGGGAGGCGCCATGGCGAGCGGCTCCAGCGGCTTCACCGGCTTTTCCGATGAGGCGTTCGCGTTCTACGAGGGCTTGCAGGCCGACAACAGCAAGGCGTACTGGACGGCCCACAAGGAAACGTACGAGCGCCATGTGCGCCAACCCCTGGCCGAGCTGTGCGCGGAGCTGGAGGAGGAGTTCGGCGCGGTCAAGCTCTTCCGCCCTTACCGGGACGTCCGGTTCAGCAAGGACAAGTCGCCCTACAAGACGCATCAGGGCGGCCACACGAGCGAGGGTTTCTACGTCCAGGTCGACGCGGATGGGCTGATGGTCGCGGGCGGCATGTACGCGCCCTCGCCCGACCAGCTCCGCCGCTACCGCGAAGCGGTCGGCTCCGACATCTACGGCCCGGAACTCCAGGGCATCGTGGACGACCTGCGCTCCGCCGGAATGGAGATCGCGGGGGACCGGCTCAAGACCCGCCCGCGCGGCACACCGGTGGACCACCCGCGGCTGGACCTCCTCCGCCACCGCTCCCTCTACGCCCACGAGGGCTGGCCCGCCGACCCGTGGATGGAGACTCCGGAGGTGGTGGAGCGCGTCCGGGACTCGTGGCGCCGGCTGCGCCCCCTCGTCGACTGGGGCCGGCGCCACATAGGCCCACCCGAGTTCACCCGCTGACGGGCTGCCGCACCGCCCGCGTCCCGCCGCTATCCGCTGAACGCGTCCGGCGGGACGCGGGCGCCGGTGTCGGGTGTCACGCCGTCCCAGTGCTCCACCTCGGCCAGCGCCCATTCGGCCCAGCGCAGCAGCAGCGCGTTCTGCTCCCGCAGGAACCGTGCCGGCAGCGCGATCACGGGGAGCCGGTCCGGGTAGGGGCCGCCCTCCTCGTACTCGGCCATCCTGGCCTCGGTGATGGCGACGCGCCGCTCGGCGTCGTCCCGAATCCGGCGCAGCGTCGTGCGCAGCTGCTCCAGATCGCCCTGGTCGGCGAAGGCCACCTTGAGCATCGCCTCGAACTCCATCACGGGACCGGCGCCGGGCTCGTCCATCCACCGCCGGAGACTCGCCCGGCCCTCTTCGGTGATCTCGTAGACCGTGCTCTTGCGCCGCCCCGTGTACTCGGTGCGCGACCGGGCGAGCCCGTGCTCGACCAGCTTCTTCGGCTCCTCGTAGAGGACGCTCGCCGCGCGCGGCCACATTGATTGCATGGAGCGTTTCATCTGCTCCTTGAGCTCGTACGTCGTCCATGGCCGGACGGCCAGCAACGCCAGGATCGCGTAGGACGTCGTCGTCAGTTCCCTCGCCATGGGCCTTGAAGATACTCCGATCCAGAGTATTCTCGACACTCCGAACCGGAGTAAGGAGCGCGTATGCCGCCGCCGTCGGTCACCGGCCTCTCCCACCTCTCCCTCTCCGTCACCGACCGTGACAAGAGCGTCCAGTGGTACGGGGACATCCTCGGGTTCACCCCGTTCCACGTGCAGGACGACGACCGCTGGCTGGAGACGATCTGCATCCTCCCCGACGGCCTCACCGTCCTCGGCCTCGTCCAGCACCGGGACGCCACCGGCCCCTTCGACCACCGCCGCACCGGCCTCGACCATCTCGCCTTCGCCGTCCCCGACCGCGCGGCCCTCGACCGCTGGTACACCCGCCTGACCGACCTCGGCGTCACCTGCTCGCCGGTCGCCGAGACGCCCTTCGGGCCCGTCCTGTGCTTCCGCGACCCCGACGACATCCAGCTCGAACTCTTCGCCATCGAACCCGCGGCCCCGCCCGCGGACCGGCTCACCGACCCGCCCGGATGACGGCTCGCCGGGCCGGAAAGCACGGGGGCTCCGGCCCGGCGAGCCGCTGCGGTAATCGTTTTGGTCGCAGTCCCAAGGTCCTGTATTCTCATCGAGGCGCGAGCGACCCGGCCCCAACCGGCCCGGGGCGCCCGTACCTCCCTGGGGTATGGTGTAATCGGCAGCACGAGTGATTCTGGTTCACTTAGTCTAGGTTCGAGTCCTGGTACCCCAGCTGCGTCTGCCTTCCGCGGACACACGCCCCCGTCGTCTAGTGGCCTAGGACGCCGCCCTCTCAAGGCGGTAACGGCGGTTCGAATCCGCTCGGGGGTACGCCAGGACGCAACCGCAGATGATCGGATCTGCGGTTTTTGCTTTGTGGACGGTCAGCCGCGCGCGGCCTCGTTCTCGGCGTCCGCCGCGACGAACGCGGCCCGGGTGACATCGCGTTCCAGAGTGGCCGACTGGTAGCCGTACGCTAGACGGAACTTGGCGACCAGCGCCCGTGCCCGCTGACCGTACTCGAACGGATCCAGGTTATTGCACGACCATGTCGCACCGAAGTCACTGATCAGATGGGCGTGGGCCTAGGAGGTCCCACCGGTTGCCTGCAATGTCGACGAACACGGCGACCCGCCCATAAGGCTCGGTGCGGGGTGCGGTCGCGAAGACGACGCCTGCGGCCTTCATGCGTCGGTGGGCCTCGTCGAAGTCATCGACACGGAGAAAGAATCCGACGCGGCCCGCGACCTGCTCCCCGACGACAGCGGATTGGCGGTCGCCGTCCGCGCGGGCCAGCAGGATCCCGGTCTCGCCGCCCGGCGGACGGACGACCACCCACCGCTTGGGGCGGCCGTCGCCGGTGCGCGAGGGCGAGTCCTCGACCAGGTCGAAGCCCAAGGCGCCGGTGAAGAACTCGATGGCCGGGTCGTAGTCGTCCACGACAACCGTGATCAGGTCGAGCCGCATCCCGCCAGACTAGGGAGCGGGACTCGGTGATTGTCAGTGGTCGGCGGTAGCGTCGCGGGGCATGGAGTTTCGTTCAGCGTTCCCCATGCTGGCCTGCGACGATCTGCAGCGCTCGCTTGAGTTCTACCGTGACGCACTCGGTTTCCAGGAGACCTACCGGTTCGAGGAGAACGGCACGGCGACTTTCGTCGCGCTGCGGCTGGGCGACGGCTCGTCCATCGGCCTGGGCGTGGTGCCGGACGGCGGCGCGGGCATCCACGGGCTGCCGCAGCGGCCGATCTCCGGCCGCTTCTTCGAGCTGTGCGTGTACTGCGACGACGTCGATTCCTCGGTCGAAGAGCTCGCCGCCCTCGGACATCCGGTGCTGGTGCCGCCCGCCGACACCCCCTGGGGCGAGCGCATCGCCTACGTCGCCGACCCCGACGGCCACCCGGTAATGGTGACGGCCAGCAAGACCTGAAGCGGCACCGGGCCGCCGGGTGCGGGACGCCTGGGAGGAGATCGGAGAAACCTTGGTCCTCGCCGACCTGGGTGTTGCCGTGGCGTGCCAGATCACACCGATGTGCCCGGCGAGCGTGCTGCGGTGCTGATGGTCGTCGGCGTCGACAGCAGCGGGAAGGCTGGCACGTGCGGGAAGCTCGGCCGCGTCCTCTGATCGTTTCGGGGGTGCTGGGGCGGAATGACGAACGCTATTTCCTGACCGAGCGCGGCATCGGTATCGCGGCCGGTCTTCAACTCCGGCAAGGGGAGGAGGACGGCTCTCACTGAGCAGAGAGGAAGTCCTCGATCCCCTGGAGGTTCAGGTTGGCGGCCAGGGGCGGGTGGATGACCAGGCGGAGCTGGTCGGCGATGACCGCTTCGCGGCTGGCCGCCATGTAGGAGATGAGGATCAGGCGGATCAGGTCGCCGGGCGGCAGGTTGCTGATCCGGGCGAGGCCCGTCCCGAGGACGGAGACCGAGACGGTTCGCCGTTCACCGTGGAGGCGGACGGCCTCCCAGAGGCCGGAGAGGCTTTGCCACAGGTCGTCGAGGGACGAGTGGACGACGTTGCCGTTGTCCGTGGTGGAATAGGCGACGCAGAAGAATCTCCTGTGCCTTTCGCCTATCACGGCGACGGTTCCGATCGGGTATCTCGCCAGCTTTCCTCGTGGGCGGTCGGTGCGTGATTCCAGGCGGGTCGGCGGGACGTCCCGTAGGGCCTTTTCGACGTCCTCGTCCAGCCATGTGAGGTCGCCGCCGTACTCGCGGGCGAGCATTTGGCCCTGGATGCTGTGCGGGGCTATCACCGAGCCGGTGTCGGTGTCGAAGGTGTCGTTCATGCCGACGACGAGGTGGCCGTCCTGGTCGAAGAGGTCACCGACGACGATCGTGATCGTCGTCCCGGGGATGGGGAAGTAGCGGGAGAACGACGTGCGCGGCCACACCCGGGCCGTGGCGATCGTGCAGCAGCCGAGGAGGGCGGCGCCGAGGTAATAGGCGCCGAACGGCTTGAAGGGGTCATTGAACAATGCCTCGATCAGCCCGGCGGCGGCCGAGGCGATTCCGAAGCACGTCAAGAACGTGACGGCCCAGAGTTGAAGCGTTCTTCTGGAGAGGAGGGTCTCATGCGCGACACCGGGAGTCAGCATTGTTCCTGCCTCCCGGTATCGCTGCATGGTCCGGGCTAGTCAGTCCCGGTTGTATTCGCCTTTACTCTATCTGTGGGTGTGGGGTCTCCGCCGTTTGTTCGGCGTGCTTTGGGATGGGCGGGCCACCAGAAGCGGGGGCCGGTGTCCAGGGCCAGGGCCGGGACGATGACGGAGCGGACGAAGAAGGTGTCCAGGAGGACGCCGAGGGAGACCAGGACGCCTATCTGCACCATCATCGTGACCGGCATGACGCCGAGGACGCCGAACGTCGCGGCCAGGACGAGTCCGGCGCTGGAGATCACGCCGCCGGTGACGCCGAGGCCGCGCAGGACGCCGGTGCGGTGGTCGGTCCGTCCGACCTCTTCGCGGACGCGGGCGACGAGGAACAGGTTGTAGTCCACGCCCAGCGCGACCATGAACAGGAAGCCCATGAGCGCGACCTGCGTGTCCAGGGCCGGGAAGTCGAAGGCGTACCGGAACAGCAGCCAGGACGCGCCCAGGGCGGCGAAGTAGGAGGCGACGACCGTCGCGATCACCAGGATCGGGGCGAGCAGGGCGCGGAGCAGCGCGATCAGGATGAGGAACACGACGGCCAGGACGAGCGGGATCACGATGCGCCGGTCGTGGGACTGGGCGTCGGCCAGGTCGATCTCGCCGGCCGTGCTGGCGCCGATCGTGGCGGCCGGGATCGTCCGGCGGAGGTCGCGGACGGTCTGCTTCGCCGCCGCGCTGTCCGGCGGGGCGTCGAGGACGACCTCGATCCTGGTGAGGCGGCCGTCCCTGGACGGCTGCGGGTTCTCGACGCGGGCCACGCCGTCGGCGTCGCGGAGGGCGGCGGTGACCTGGGGGGTGTCCGGTTTCTCGGTGATGACCTGGAGTGGGCGGCCCTGGCCGCCGGGGTAGTGATCGGCGAGGAGGCGCTCGCCGATCGCGGAGCCGGGCGTGTCGGTGAGGAAGTGCGCGCGGTCCAGGCCCGTGTTGATGCCGAGGGCGGCGGCGGACAGGGCGCCGAGGACGGCGAGGCCGCCGATCCAGACCAGGCGGGGGCGGGCCGCGATGCGGTGGCCGACGCGGTCCCACGCGCCGCGGGCCGGCGGGGCGTCGCCGTGGCGGGGGATGCGGGGCCAGAAGATCCAGCGTCCGAAGATCACGAGGAGGGCGGGCAGCAGGGTCATCACGACGACCAGGCCGGCGAGGACGCCGATGGCGCCGATCGGGCCGAGCGCGTAGTTGAAGCCCATGTCGGCCGCGAGCAGGCACAGCAGCCCGAGCGAGACCGTCGCGGCGGACGCGATGATCGGGGCGGCGGCGTGGCGGAGCGCGATCGCCATCGCGCGGTGCCGGTCGGCGTGGCGGCGCAGTTCCTCGCGGTAGCGGGCGAGGAGCAGCAGCGCGTAGTCGGTCGAGATGCCGAACACGAGCGCGTTGAGGATGGTGGACATGCCGTCCGCCACGTAGAGGCCCGCGTGCTCGCCGAGGAGGTAGACGACCGCGTTCGCGACCTGGAGCGCGATCGCCGCGTTCACGATCGGCAGCAGCCACAGGATCGGGCTGCGGTAGGTGAGCAGCAGGACGGCCGTGACGACGAGGATCGTGATGATGAAGATCGGCTTGTCGATGTTCTCGAAGGCGTCGCCGACGTCGAGGGCCGAGCCCGCGGGGCCGGTCAGGCGGATGTCGAGGCCGCCCGGTGCGTTGGCCTGGGATTGGTCGCGTAGCTTCTCGGCCTTGTCGGCGAGGGTGTCGTCGTCCGGCAGCGGGACGTTCAGCATGAGCGCCTTGCCGTCGCCGGACGGTTGCGCCGGTGCGATCGGCCGCGCGGCGATGGGGGCGAGGGCGCGGCGGTCGGACTCGGCCTTCGCCCGGTCGGCGGGCGTGATGCCGGAGGAGCGGGCGTAGACGACGATGCCCGGCGCCAGCTCGCCGCCGGGGAAGCGCGGGGTCAGCTCCTCGACCTTCGTGGACTGGGCGCCGCGCGGGAGTTCGGCGGACGCCTTCCCCTCGACGACGTCCGGCAGGCGGCTCGCGGCCGGGACGGCCAGGACCGTGATCGCGACCCAGAGCAGCAGCACCGCCCATTTCAGCAGGCGGCCTCGCGGGGCGGGCGGCCGGTGTTTGCGTGAGAGCAGCATGGAGTGCTCTCCTTTCCGTGGGGTTCGTTGTCGCGTGAGAACACGCCGTTCGGCGTGGTGATGCGGGCCTCGCCCGTCCGGGCCGTCGAGGGGCAACTCGGCGGCCCGGACCTCAGATCTCCGGGAATGCCAGGAATCGGGCGTGGAAGGTGCGGGCGTCCGGCGGCGGGTCGTCGTCGGAGCGCTTGTAGCGGTAGAGGAGCGCGATGTACTCCTCGAAGAAGGGACGGATCTCGTCCGGCCGGAGCGTGACGGTCGCGAACGAGAAGAGCAGCGCGTCCGACCACGGCTCGCCGAGACGGTCGCGTTCCCGCTGGTAGTGGGCGAGCATGTCGAGCTCGTTCGCGAACTCCAGGCGGGTCAGCTCGTCCACCGCCCGGCGCAGCTCCGGGGACTGCTCGCTGCGCGGCGGCAGCCGCCGGTCGGCGGGCACCTCCCGCCACCAGCGCTCCCGTCCGCGCGCCAGCTCCGGCACCTCCTCGATGAACCCGTGCTTGGCGAGCTGCCGCAGGTGGTAGCTCGTCGCGCCGGTGCTCTGGCCGAGCTCGCGGGCGAGGGTGGTGGACGAGACCGGGCCGCGCCGCATGATCTCGGCGATCCGCTGCCGCAGCGGGTGCGCGAGCAGCCGCACCTGCCGCGGATCGGTGATCGTCTCGGGCGGTGGTCGTTCCTTCATGCCTCGGACCGTAGAAGTTGCAAAGACCCTTTGCAACGGTTCTTGGCAAAGTTCACCGGGTGGGAGGAGAGGGCGAGACCTGAGAGGGAGATCACGGTGCGACTTCAGGGAGGGGGCGTGTGTCCTTGGCTGACCGGCATGTTATGTGGTCAACTAAAATCATTGAGTACGGCGGCTGGGAGGGCATGATGCGGGACCGCACCGACGGGGTGTCGCCGGCCGCCTCGCTGGCCGACAAGGTCGAGTGGCTGATCCGGAACCTGTGGCCCGCGCACGCGGAGCCGCCGCGCAACAACGTGGAGACCGCCGCCGCCATCGCGCGCTTCACCGGTGAGGACATCTCGTCCACCACCGTGTGGAAGCTGCGCACGGGACGGCAGGAGAACCCGCAGCTCAAGACGCTCACCGCGCTCGCCACGTTCTTCGGCGTGCCGATCGGGTTCTTCGGCTTCCCGAGCGAGGCCGAGCCGATCGGGGAGGACCTCACGCTCAAGGCGCTGCGGCGGGACGTCGAGAACGGCATCATCCGGCCCGAGGTGCTGCGCGCGCTCGTCGACCTGTCCCCGGAGGCCCGCTGGGTCGTGGACGAGATGATCCTCGGCGCCGCGGCCGCCGATCGGGAGCGCCACGGAGGGCACGGAGGCCACAGCGGGCACGGGTGACCGGATGTTTCGCGGGTTCCTGATCAGGTAGAGGTGCAGGTGGTGGTGAGGTAACCCGTACCCCGGAGGGGCAATGGCGCCGTTCGTTGTCGTCCTTTCGGTGGTGGGGCTGGTCGCTGCGCTCATCACCGCCGTCTATGCCGTCTCGTGGGCGGCGGCCCCTCGCGAGGCCCTTGAGGCGGGACCGTTCTTGTCGGGGGCGCGTCCGGCCGAACATGCGCTGTCGCGGTACCACGTGCGGTGGTACACGGTGTCGATGGTCTTCCTGGCCTTCGACATGGAGATGGTCTTCATGTATCCGTGGGCTCTCGTCGTCGCGTCCGTGGGCGTGAAGGCGGTCGTCGAGATGTTCCTCTTCCTGGGCCTGATCCTCGTCGGGGTGCTGTACGCGTGGCGCGAGGGGGCGCTGCGGTGGGTCTGAGGGCCTTCGCGACTCCGCGTCCGTTCGTCGTGTCGGCGGCGGACGGGACGGCCGACCGGCTGCGGGTCGAGGCCGGGCTGCGGCGGCGCGGATGGCGGGCCGCGCTATCGCCCGCGGAGACCGGGATGCTCGTGGTCTGCGGCGATCCGGGTGACGCGCTGGCGGAGGCGATCGAGGTCGTCTGGCGGGACATGCCGGAGCCGCGCGTCCGGGCCTCGGCGGACCTGGCCGAGGTGGGCGGTGACGGGTCGCGGCCTCCGCTGGAACTGGACGAGGTCTCCATGGCCGACCGGGCGGACGACCGTGACGGGCTGCGCCTCGACGTGCTGCACGTGCCGCTCGGGCCTGTCCTGGCGCACTGGCCGGCGGGGTTGCGGGTCGATCTGACGTTGCAGGGCGACGTCGTCCAGGCGGCCGAGGTCACTGCCGTCGACACGGCGAGCGGGTCGTTCTGGGACGAGGACGGGACGCGGGCGCCGACGCGGCAAGCGGCGCGGCGTCTCGACAGCGTGTCGCGGCTGCTGCGGGTGGCGGGCTGGGAGGCGGCGGGCGAGCGAGCGGCCGTGCTGCGGGACGACGCGCTGGCGGGCGTCCCGGACGACGTCCTGGCGAAGCGGTTCGGCCCGTTCGCGCGAAGGGTCGGGCGGTCGCGGGCCCTGCGCTGGATGATCCGCGACGTCGCGGACGTCCAGGAACGGCTGGACGGCCGGCTGCGGGACATCGGCGCCGCGCTCGAAGGGCGACGGCCCGGCCGGGCGCGCGAGCCGTGGCGGGAGGCGGTGGCGGTGCTGACGTCGCTGCTCGACGGGGCCGGGCTCGCGGAGGCGCGGCTGATCGTCGCCGGTCTCGATCCGGATCTCGGGACGGCCGCCGATGGTTGAGGTCCTGGCCCTGGGCGTGCTGGCGGTGGCGGCCGCGTCGCTGAACGCGGCCTTCGCGGGACGTCCCGCCGAGCCGTTCCACGAGGTCGCGCGGCTGCTGACGACGCAGCGGCGCGTCCCGGCGCGGGCCGACATGCTGCTCGCCAGGGTCGGGGTGATCTCGCTGCCGGTGGCGGCGGCGCTCGCGGCGCTGGTGGTGCCGTTCGGCGATCGCGCCGCGGTGGACACCTCGATCGGCGTCGTCTGGTTCAACGCCATGGAGGTGGTGGCGTGGGCGTCGGTGTGGCTCGCCGGATGGGGCGTCAACTCGGCGTTCGGGCTGGTGGGCGGGTACCGGTTCATCGCGCAGGGGCTCGCGTACGAGCTGCCGCACATGTTCGCGCTCATCACGGCGGCGCTGGCCGCGCACTCGCTGGACCTCCGCGTCATCGGGGACGCGCAGGACGGCCTCTGGTACGCGGTCTGGATGCCCGTCGCGTTCGCCGTCTATCTGATGTCCGCGCTGGCCATGGCGTTCTGGGGGCCGTTCGGGCATCCCGTGGGCGACGACCTGGCGGGCGGCGCGGCGCTGGAGCTGTCCGGCCCGGACCGGGTGGTCTTCCTGGCGGGGCGGTACGGGCTGCTGACGGTGTCGGCGGCGGTCGCGGTCCCGCTGTTC
>NZ_SMJX01000265.1 GCF_004348535.1 Actinomadura sp. KC216 | reverse complement strand
CCTCCCGCCCGGCCTCGGCGGCCAGCTCCCCCCCGGCTTCCAGATGCCCGACCTGGACAAACTCCAGAGCCGCAAGAAGAAGTAGCCACCCTCAGCAACGCCCAGTCGACGGCTCCCAGGACACGGCACCGGGTCAACGCCCCTGCTAATCGCGCGCCGGTTCACCGGGCGCAGCTGGCGCCCCGCCCGAACAGTGTTCCTGGACGCCGCCGAAGCCCGGTTTGCGCGCGCCGGTTCGCCGGGCACGGCCAGCCTCCCGGCCGAGCAATTCCTACTAGGACGCGGCCAAGCCCGGGTTGCATGCCAGGTTCGGCAGGCGCGGCCCGCCGCTCCGAGGGAACCGCGCTCTCTCAGGCCCCAAGCCCCGGATTGCGCGTGCCCGTTCGCCGGGCGCGGATGGCCCCCAGCCGGGGTGCTCTCTCGGATGCCGTCGAAGCGCGGGTTGCGCGCGCTGGTTCGCCGGGTACGGTCGGTGCCCCGACTGAGCGGTGCCTGCTAGGACGCGGCCCAAGCCCGGGTTGCATGACGGGTTCGGCAGGCGAGGCTGGCGCTCTGACAGAATCGGGCTCTTGGAGACGTCGTCCAAGCTCGGGTTGCGTGCCCCGTTCGCTGGGCGTGGCTGGTGTCCCGGCCGTGTGGTGCTCTCTCGGATGCCGTCGAAGCGCGGGTTGCGCGCGCTGGTTCGCCGGGCGCGGTCGGTACCCCGGCCGAGCTTTGCCCTCTAGGACGCGGCCAAGGCTGGGCTGCATGCCAGGTTCGGCTGGCGCTCCAACCGAACCATGCTTCCCGAACGCGGGTCCATGACGGGGTCGCGCGCGCCCGTTGGCCGGGCGCTGTCGGCGTCCCGGCCGAGTGGCGTCCTCTCAGACGCGGCCCAGCTCAGGCCGCCTGCGCGCGATCGCTGGGCGCGGCTGTGTTCCGGCCAAGCGGTGTTGTCCCGAATGCCGCCAAAGCCGGCTTGCATGCCTCGTTCGCCGGGCGCGGTCGGTGGTCCCAGGCGAGCGGTGCTCTCCCGGGTGGCGTCTACGGGCGGCCACGCTTCTTGTCTCGCTGCAGCGGTGGAGCGGCCACCGCCGCATTGCTGCGGGTCACAGCCTCAGCCGATCTCGTCGGCGCCGGCGCGCTCGATCGCCGCGCCCGTGGTCGGGCAACACGACTTCGCGCGATTGCGCGTTTCCACGGATCGTCTGGCAGAATGATTGGCTGGAAACCCCGGAGTCGCCAGGCGCCCTCTCTCGTCCTGGGCGACCGGAGTCCTCGGGCGGCTGTGAGCCGGTGTTCCCCACCTGGCACGGGCCGTCCACCCTGTAATGAAGTCTGGAGTACACCACACCCGTGGCAGTCAAGATCAAGCTCAAGCGTCTGGGGAAGATCCGGAACCCGCAGTACCGGATCGTCGTCGCCGACGCCCGCACCAAGCGTGACGGGCGCGCCATCGAGGAGATCGGGCTCTACCAGCCCAAGCAGGAGCCGTCGCTCATCAAGATCGACTCGGAGCGGGCGCAGTACTGGCTCGGCGTCGGCGCGCAGCCGACCGAGCCCGTCCTCAACCTGCTGAAGATCACCGGCGACTGGCAGAAGTTCAAAGGCGAGCCGGGCGCCGAGGGCACCCTCAAGGTCGCCGAGCCGAAGCCCGACAAGAAGGCCGCGTTCGAGGCCGCCGTCAAGGAGTCGCTGGGCGACGACGAGTCCGCCGGCGCCGCGACGCAGACCCGGAGCAAGAAGAAGGCCGAGCCGAAGAAGTCCGAGGCGAAGGCCACCGAGACGACCGAAGCTAAGAGCGAGGGCTGACGTGCTCGAAGAAGCGCTCGAGCACCTGGTCCGCGGGATCGTGGAGAACCCGGACGACGTCCGGGTCCGCGCCCGCCGGATCAGGGGCGGCCGGGTCCTCGAGGTGCGGGTGCACCCCGAAGACCTTGGAAAGGTCATCGGCCGCAGCGGACGCACCGCCAAGGCCCTCCGCACGGTGATCAGCGCCCTCTCCGGGGGCCGCTACGTGCGCGTTGACCTCCTCGACGTCAACGAGGTCCGCTGAGTGGCGTCCCGATGAGCGAACCGCTCGTGGTGGGACGGATCGGACGGCCGCACGGGGTTCGCGGTGAGGTCACCATCGACGTCCGCACGGACGAACCGGACATCCGGTTCGCCGCGGGCACGGAGATCGTCACCGACCCCGCGGCCGCTGGCCCCCTCACCGTCGAGCGTGTTCGCTGGCATTCGGGACGCCTGCTCGTGCGCTTCGCCGGAATCGGCGACCGCGACGCCGCCGAAGAACTCCGCGGCACCTGGCTCGTCGTCGACGCCGACGAGATCCCCCCGTCCGCAGACCCGGACGATTTCCACGACCGGGAACTCATCGGGCTCGCCGTCGTCACCGCGGAGGGCGCCGATGTCGGCCGGGTCGCCGACGTCCTGCACCACGGCCAGGACCTCCTGGTCGTGGACGGCCCCGCCGGGGAGACACTGGTCCCCTTCGTGACCGCGCTCGTCCCCGAGGTGGACGTTCCCGGGGGGCGGCTCGTCATCGACCCGCCCCCCGGCCTGCTCGACGAATCATGAGAATCGACATCGTCTCGATCTTCCCGGAGTACTTCGCCGCCCTCGACATCTCCCTTCTGGGCAAGGCCCGGCGAACCGGACTCCTGGACGTCCACGTCCACGACCTGCGCGCCTGGACCCACGACCGGCACCGCACGGTCGACGACACGCCGTACGGCGGCGGCCCCGGCATGGTCATGAAGCCGGAACCGTGGGGCGAGGCCCTGGACGCCATCGTCCCCCCCACACCTCCGCCATCCTCCGGCCCGCCCCCTACGAGCCCGTCGTCTCCTGCGGGTCCGTCGTCTCCTGCGGATCGGTTCCCTCCTGCGAACCAGCCGCCCCCTCCAGGCACGCCTCCTACGGATTCACCACCGTCCAGCCCGCCGCCTCCTACAGGCATGCTTCCCGCGGGTTCATCTCTTGCCAGCCCGTCGCCTCCTACGGGCCCATTGCTGCCTGTGAGTCATTTGCCTTCTCCGGGCTTGCCACTTGCAGGTTCACATTCCGTCGGGCCATCGCCTCATAAGGGCCCGTTGCCCCACTCGGGTCAGCTGCCTCCTGCGAGCCCGCCCCCTGCGGACTGGCCGTCCTCCAGCACGCCGCACCCTGCCGGTCCGCCGCCCGGTGCGGGAGCGCTGCCCACGGGCCAGGCGCCCGGGAGCCCGCATCAAGTCGACCCGCCGTCCTCCAGCACGCCGCACCCTGCCGGTTCATCGCCCGCTGCGGGAGCGCTGCCCACGAGCCAGGCGCCCGGGAGCCCGCATCTAGCAAGCCCGCCGTCCTCCAGCACACCGTCACCCACCGATCCGTCGTCGGTGAGCGAGCCCCACGTAGGTGCCGGAGCAGACCAACCGGCCTCCTCCGGGGTGGTGCCGCGGCTGATCATCCCCACGCCGAGTGGGCGGCCGTTCACGCAGGCGGACGCGGCGCGGTACGCGTCCGAACCATGGCTTCTCTTCGCCTGTGGACGCTATGAAGGCATCGACTCGCGCGTTGTCGAAGAGGCCCGTACGCGGATGCCCGTGGACGAGGTCAGCCTCGGCGACTTCGTGCTTGCCGGCGGGGAGGTCGCCGTCCTGGTGATGATCGAGGCGATCGGACGTCTCCTGCCCGGTGTCCTCGGCAATGCCGACTCCGTCGCCGACGACTCGTTCGCGCCCGGCGCCATGGAGTCGCTCCTGGAGGGCCCCGTGTACACCAAGCCCCCCGTCTGGCGGGAACGATCCGTTCCGGACGTCCTCCTGTCGGGCCACCACGGTGCGATCGCCCGCTGGCGGCGCGACGAGGCGATCCGCCGCACCGCGCGGTACCGTCCCGACCTGCTCGCCCGCCTCGCCCCGGAGGACCTCGACGATCGGGACCGCGCCGTCCTCCGCGAGGCCGGTTTTCCGGTTGACGCCGAAGATATGGCAGACTAGAGCGTCCGTGCGTCCAGACCGCACGGCACCCCAAGACCACTTCCCGCGGCGCGACGCCCCCACGAAAGACCCACCGGGGCCTCTCGACGCCCGCGTTCGACCATGAGGAACCGCTGCGATGCACACCCTGATCCAGGAGATCGAAAAGGCCGCGATGCGCGCCGACGTCCCGGACTTCCGCCCGGGCGACACGCTGAAGGTGCATGTGCGTGTCACCGAGGGCAACCGGAGCCGTATCCAGGTCTTCCAGGGCGTGGTGATCCGGCGCCAGGGCGGCGGCGCCCGCGAGACCTTCACCGTCCGGAAGGTCAGCTACAGCGTCGGTGTCGAGCGGACGTTCCCGATCAACAGCCCCTCCATCGACAAGATCGAGGTCGTCACCCGCGGCGACGTCCGCCGCGCCAAGCTCTACTACCTGCGGAACCTGCGCGGCAAGGCGGCGCGTATCAAGGAGAAGCGCGACCACTGAGTCCTCTCCATCCGCCACCGACACTGCGACGCACTCGATCGCCGCGGACGGACAGAGCCGATCTGAGCCAATGAATGACAACGCCCCGGGAACCCGAAACGGTGAACGGGGCGTTGCCAGTTTCGGATGGAAATGGCCGATCCTGTCCCTGACGACACGCCCACGGGCGGCGTCCGCGTGGCCCTGCGCCGCTAGGCTTTCGCTCTGATGACTGACGAGGACGATCGGAGAGACGTGCGATCCGAGGCCGAGGGCGCGGTGCCCGAAGAGCAGGAGCCCTTTGACTCGGTCGAGGGAGCGGTCGACGACTCCGAAGACGACGCCAAGCGCAAAAAGAAGAAACAGGGCTCGTTCTGGAAAGAGCTGCCCATCCTCATCGTGGTCGCAGTCGTGCTCGCGCTCGTCATCAAGGCGTTCGCGGTCCAGGCCTTCTACATCCCGTCCGGGTCCATGGAGAACACCCTCCAGGTCGGCGACCGCGTCCTCGTCAACAAGATCGTCTACCACACCCGCGACATCGCCCGCGGTGACGTCATCGTCTTCAACGGCCTCGACTCGTGGGACCCGGAGATCCAGGTCGAGGAACCCGGCAACCCGGTCTCCCGCGCGCTGCGCGCCGTCGGCACCGCCTTCGGTGTCGCTCCCAACGAGAAGGACTACATCAAGCGCGTCATCGGTATCCCCGGCGACCACGTCAAATGCTGCGACGCCAAGGGCCGCGTCACGGTCAACGGCGTCCCGCTTGACGAGGACTCCTACCTCTTCACCAACCCGGACACGCACGAGCGGAACAAGCCGTCCAACGAGCCCTTCGACGTCACCGTGAAGCCGGGCCAGCTGTGGGTCATGGGCGACCATCGCGAACTCTCCTACGACTCTCGCGCGCACCGCGGCGACCCCGGGGGCGGCACCATCCCGATCAACCGCGTCATCGGCCGTGCCTTTGTCATCGTCTGGCCGCTGGACCGCATGGACACCCTCCCGATTCCCGACACGTTCAAACAGAAATCCCTGGCCGCCGCGCTCCCAGCCACCCCCTTCGCCCTAGGCGTCATCGGCACCATGCCCCTCGCCTACCTCTTGAGACGCCGTCGCCTCAAAGCCACCTGAGCCCTTCCCACGTCGCACAACGACAATGGCCGCCGAGGCACGCCTGGACGCGGCGTCACCCGCCACCGGGTTCGCAACTCGACGTGCCCGAAGATGATCTCGCCGGGGCCAGGGCAACTAATGGGATGCGTTCCGGGCGGCGTGAGCAGGATGCCCTCAAAGGTCAGACGGGCCCGCCATTTTCGGACGGGAGACATCACCCTTCCAGGACCTTGACCGCGCCCACGGACGTGCGCGCGCACAGGGCGTTGGCCATGTCCAACCTTCAAGACGCGGGTCGTGCGGTTCGTTCGGCGATAAGGCCTCCGACAGGTGATCGGGGACATGGTGGGAACGGCGGCATTCGGGGAGCGGCGAAGGGGCGCGGCGACGTACGCTGCGGAGCATGAAGGGTCGTCCACTTCGGTTCACGCCGCGCCGTGACGCGGGGATGTACGCCTTTGAGCGTGCCCTGGAACATGCGGGGCTGAGCCCGGTCGCCGGCGTCGATGAGGCGGGGCGGGGCGCGTGCGCGGGACCGCTGGTCGTCGCCGCAGTGATCCTTCAAGGCGGGCGAGGCAAGATCGACGGCCTCACCGACTCCAAGTTGCTCACACCGGCGCGACGGGAGGAGCTGTACGCCGAGGTCACCGAACGCGCGTACGCGTGGAGCGCGGTCGTCATCCCGTGCCACGACATCGATCGGATCGGTCTCCACCGCTGCAACGTCACCGGGATGCGGCGGGCCCTCGCCGCCCTGGACAAGCGCCCCGCCTACGTGCTCAGCGACGGTTTCCCGGTCCCCGGCCTGGACGTTCCCGGGCTCGCGATGATCAAAGGGGACCAGGCGGCGGCATGTGTGGCCGCGGCGTCCATCGTCGCGAAGGTCACCCGAGACCGGATCATGGTGGCCCTCCACGAGCGATACCCGGAGTACGGGTTCGACCTTCACAAGGGATACGTGACCCGCGCGCACGGCAAGGCGCTCGACGCGCACGGACCCTGTCCAGAGCATCGCTTCTCCTACGTCAATGTGGGGCGTGCCTTGCGTAACAATGGAGAGGTGGCCTTGGTGGAGGAGACCGAAGGGGAGGTCCCCGGCGAGGGCTACACGGAAGGGGCACGAGCGTGAGCGCCGAGGATCTCGAGAAGTACGAGACCGAGATGGAGCTGCAGCTCTATCGCGAGTACCGCGACGTTCTCGGGCTCTTCACCTACGTCGTCGAAACCGAGCGCAGGTTCTATCTCACCAACTCGGTCGACCTCCAGGTGCGCAGTGTCGACAACGGCGAAGTCTTCTTCGAGGTCACGATGCAGGACGCCTGGGTCTGGGACATGTACCGCCCTGCCCGCTTCGTCAAGAACGTGCGTGTCGTCACGTTCAAGGACGTCAACGTCGAAGAACTGGCCAAGAGCGACTTCGAGCTCCCCTCCGACGAGTAGGCCACCTCCCTCCAGCCCCGCATCGCAGCCACGACCTGTAATTAGGCGGCCCAGTCGAGCCCGCCTCCCAACCCTCGACATGCACCCACCACGGCCGCACCCACGATCCGGTGTTAGGTCGACCTGGGTTACCTCGTCCGCCAGGTGACTCCTCTCTTGCGTTGGCCTGTGAAGGTTGGAGCGGCCTTGGTCCGTTGGGTGTGGTGGCGGGCGGGGGCGAGGGTGATGCTTCGGTGGATTGAGGCTCTTGGGGAGTTGAAACGTGGGCGTTGCTGGTCGGTCATTCGGGCTCCTTGTGGAGGGTGGCCGGAGGTTGATCGTTGTCGTCGGCCGGGCCTTTGGGGGATTTGCCTGCCTTGGTCAGGCGCCAGCCTGAAGAGGTTCGCTCGACGAAGCCGGCGGCGGCCAGGAGGCCCAGCTTTGCGTTGATCGTCGTCAGCTCGACGCCCGCGTTGACGGCGAGCTGCGCGGGACCGGCCGCGCCTCGGGCCGGGAACGCCTCCAGGACGGCTCGGGTAACCGGCTCCAGGCGATCACGGGGGAGGACGGGGCTGTGCCGTAATGGGGCGAGGTCGGTGCCGAGACGGCCGACCGCTTCGATGATCTCCTCGGTGCGGGTGACGAGGGTGGCGCCGTCCTCGCGCAGGAGCCGGTGACAGCCGACCGACGACCGGCTGGTGATCGGGCCGGGCACGGCCATGACCATGCGGCCGAGCTTGGACGCCCAGGTCGCGGTGTTGAGGGCGCCGCTGCGGGCCTCCGCCTCCACGACGACCGTGCCGCGGGACAGTGCGGCGATCACCCGGTTGCGGACGAGGAACCGGAGCCGGTGCGGGTGGGTGCCCGGCGGCGACTCGCTCACCAGGACCGAACGCCGGGCGATCTCCGCGAACAGGCCCTCGTTGGACGCCGGGTACGGGACGTCGACGCCGTTGGCGAGGACGGCGACGGTGGGGGCGTCGGCGGCGAGAGCGCCCCGGTGGGCGGACGCGTCGATGCCCAGGGCGCCGCCTGAGATCACCGTCCAGCCCGCGTCCGCCAGCTCGAAGGCGAAATCGGCGGCGGTTCGCATGCCGTAGGGGGATGCGGCGCGGGAACCGACGACGGCGACGGAGCGCAGGCAGCTGTACCGCAGGTCGCCGGGGCCGCGCAGCCACAGGGCGTAGGGACGGCCGCTTCCGAGATCGTCCAGCGTCGTCGGCCACTCGGGGTCTCCAGGGCAGACGAGACGTCCGCGGAACTGGGCGCAGACGGCCATGTCCTGGTCCGGTTCGGCGGCGATCAGGCGGATCCGCCAGTTCTCCAGGCGCTTGATCTCCTTCATGTCGGCGGGCACGTCGTCGGGGAGCCGGCCGGTGCGGATCGATTCGAGTGCCTGCTCCGGGCCGGAGTGGTCGATGATCCGGTTGAGGAAGGCGTCGCCGGGTTCGGCGACCGAGGTGAGGGTGGCGCGGGCGGTGCGCTCGCCGCTCATTGGCGCCCCGCAGACCACAGGGTGAGCGCGCCGCCGACGTCGTCCGGGCTTGGTTCGTCGTGGCCCGCCAGATCCGCGATGGTCCATGCGACGCGCAGGATGCGGTCGAGGCCGCGTGCGCTGAGCGCGCCCCTGTTCAGGGCTTCGTCGGCGCCTTCCATCGCCTCCGAGGAGGGGGTGAAGCGGCGGCGCAGCTCCGGGCCGGGGATCTCTGAGTTGCATCGCCACGGGGTTCCGGCGAGGCGTCTGACAGTCCGCTCCCTGGCGAGCAGAACGCGTTCGGCGACCACCTTGCTGGACTCGGCGAACTCCAGGTCGTAGCGGAGTTCGGCGCGGCTGGCCGGTGTCAGTTCGAGCTTGAGGTCGATGCGGTCGAGGAGCGGGCCGGACAGGCGGGAGGTGTACTTGCGGCGTGTGCCGGGGGCGCACGAACAGTCGATCTGCTTGGCCGCGGCGCACGGGCACGGATTCGCCGCCAGGACGAGCGTGAACCGCGCCGGGAAGTGCGCCATGCCTTCGATCCTGCTGATCCGTACCTCGCCTTCTTCGAGAGGTTGGCGAAGGGCGTCCAGCGTTCCTCTGAAGAACTCTGGAGCTTCGTCCAGGAACAAAATCCCTCTGTGGGCGAGCGACACGGCCCCTGGCTGCAAGACGCGGCCGGAGCCGCCGCCGACCAGCGCGGCGCGCGAGGCCGTGTGATGCGGCGCGTAGAACGGCGGCTGGGTGATGAGCGGCTGGCCCGGCCGGAGCGTCCCCGCGACGGAGTGGATCGCCGTGACCTCCAGGGCGATGTCGGGCTCCAGCGGCGGCATCAGCGTCGGGAGCCTCTCCGCGAGCATCGTCTTTCCGCAGCCGGGCGGCCCCGCGAAGAAGAGATGATGGCCGCCGGCGGCGCTGATCTCCAGGGCCCGGCGGGCCTCGGCCTGCCCGCGGACGTCCGCCAGATCGAGATCGGGTGGGATGTCCTGCTGCCGTAGGGCGAGCCCGTCTGCGGGGAGGGTACCGCTGTCCTCCTCGTCCTCCTCGATGGGCGGTGGCTGGTTGCGCAGGAGGCACAGGAGGCCGCGCAGCGTGCTCGCGGCCACCACCTTCATGCCCGGGACGAGTTCCGCCTCGGCCGCGTTCGCGCGGGGGACGACGACCGTCCGGCACCCCTGGTTGGCGGCGGCCAGGACGGCGGGCAGCACGCCCTGGATGGGCCGGAGGCGGCCGTCCAGGCCGAGCTCGCCGATCATGACCAGGTCGGCGCAGGCCCGCGCCGGGACGACCTCCGCGGCCGCGAGCAATGAAACGGCGATGGCGACGTCGAAGGTGGAGCCCTTCTTCGGCATGCTCGCCGGGCACAGGGACACTGTGACGTGGCGATTGGGCCAATCCTCCCCGGAGTTGTAGATCGCGGCGCGGACCCGGTCGCGGGCCTCGCTGAGCGCCGTGTCCGGCAGGCCGACCAGGTGAAGGCCGGGGACACCGCTGGTGATGGCGGCCTCCACGTCGACGACGCAGCCGTCCACCCCGATGAGGGAGACCGAGCGCGTCTTCGCGAGCGTCATCAGCACACCTCCCGCAGGTGGTCGACCGAGAAGTCGCCGCCGTCGGTGATCAGGCCGAGGACGTCCACCCGCATTTGCGTGCCGTTGACGCCGTGCGCGGCGGCCCACCGCCAGGCCAGCCGCCGTAACCGGGCCGCCTTGTCGGTGGTGATCGCCTCGGCGGGGTCGCCAAAGCGGTCCGAGCTGCGGGTCTTCACCTCGCAGATGACGTGCCTCCGGCCGTCGTGGGCGACGATGTCGAGCTCGCCGTCGCGGCACCGCCAGTTGCGGTCGAGAATCGTCCAGCCGAGCTTGACCAGGTAGTCGACGGCGGCGTCCTCGCCGCGCCGGCCGAGGCTGATGTGGGCGTTCACGGGCCTCACCTCCGGTCTCCGACGATGCCGACCCGTTACATTGCGTCGCCGAGAAATCACGACCTGTGGATAACTTTGGAGAATGTTTCCGGCGATTCGTGGCAAACCGGGCTTCGGTGCTTGCTTCGATCCGGCCGGTGGCGCAGCGTGACGCTGTGAGCAACGCGCTGGAAGACGCCGTCACCGACTTCGGCCGCCACCTCCGCGCCGAACGCGACGTCTCACCGCACACGCTGCGCGCCTACCTCGGTGACCTGAACGACCTGATCGGCTATGCCGCGGAGACCGGCGTGACGGAACCGGCGGGCCTCGATGTCTCGCTGCTGCGGGCTTGGCTCGCCCGTCAACATGCCCTGGGTCGTTCTCGGGCGACGTTGGCCCGCCGCACGGCCGCTGTGCGCGCATTCACCCGGCATCTGCACCGGCGCGGCCAACTCTCGGGCGATCCAGGGGTGCTCCTCGGCACGCCCAAGCGGCAGCGCGATCTCCCCGAGGTGATCACACGCGACGAGGCGGCACGCCTCCTGGACACGATGGACGCCCAAGGTCCGCTGGGGCTCCGCGATCTGGCCGTTCTCGAAATGCTCTACGCGACGGGCGTCCGGGTCAGCGAACTGTGCGGTCTCGACATCGACGACCTGGACACCGGGCGCAGCACGGTCCGGGTCTTGGGCAAGGGCGGGCGTGAACGCACCGTCCCCGTAGGGGAACCGGCAGCTCGCGCCGTCCAGGACTGGCTCCGCGCGGGACGCCCGGCCCTGGCCACCGATCACAGCGGCCCTGCGCTCTTCCTGGGCGCCCGTGGGGGACGACTCCACCCGACCAGTGCACGCCGCATCGTCCACGATCGGATCTCCGAGGTCGGCCAGGTACCCGACCTGAGCCCGCACGGCCTCCGCCACAGCGCCGCCACCCACCTGCTTGAAGGCGGAGCCGACCTGCGGAGCGTCCAGGAGATCCTCGGACATGCCTCCCTGCAGACGACCCAGCTCTACACGCACGTCTCGGCCGAGCGGCTCAAGCAGGTCCACCGCCAGGCCCACCCGCGCGGAGCCCAATCCGCCGACTAGGGCTTATCGGGAGTCTGATGGGCGGGGGCCTCCACGGCCGCGAGAAAACGACGTCCTTGCGGCGCACAGCGAGCTAGGTGTGCGGGTGGTCGAAATCAGTTCGGTTCAGCCCCCTGTTGTCCCGTCCACGGGTGGTGGGAAGTGGTCGCCAGGAGTGCACGCGTTGCCGAGTGCCACACCCACCGAACCCGCACGTGCCATGGGGACGTGGGGGTTCGGTGGGTGTGCGGG
>NZ_SMJX01000264.1 GCF_004348535.1 Actinomadura sp. KC216 | reverse complement strand
GCCCCTGAACCTCCCACACACCCCGCACTGACCCGCGGCCCGCACTGACCCGCGGCCCGCACTGACCCGCGGCCCGCACTGACCCGCGGCCCGCACTGACCTGCGGCTCGCAGTGGTCCGCGGCCGCGTTGCTCCATGGCCCGCGTTGCTCCATGGCCCGCGTTGCTCCATGGCCCGCGTTGCTCCATGGCCCGCGTGGGTCCCCGGGCCGCGTTGACCCTGGGGCCGCGTTGGCCCGCGATCGCGTTGACACGCGGGCCGCGCGTTGACACGCGGCCTTGCTCTAGGAGGTGTCGTCGAGGTCCTGTACCAGGCGCCAGGCCTCTAGGACCTGGCGGCTGCCTGCGGGGTAGTAGCGTCTGCGCAGGGCCAGGGCCTCGCGGGCGTATTTCAGGGCCTTGTCCGGCTCGGCTGGTGCGAGTGCGCGGGCCAGGAGGAGTTCGGGCCAGCCGGGTTCCATGCCGGGGCGTCGCGGAATCCTCCGGACGTCGCGCAGCTCGGCGACCGCTTCGGCGGTCTCTCCCAGCACCAGCAGGGCCTGGGCATGGACGAGCCGGGCGTTGAGGGTCGACTTGTCGGAACCCCCGTAGCGGCGGCGGCGAGCCTCCAGCAGCGAGTGCGCGAGGGCGAGGGCCTCGCGCGCATGGCTCTCGCGTTCGCGCTCGTCCTCCGCCCGCTCGGCGGCGCGCACCATCGTCTGCGCGAAGACGATCTGTGCCCGCCAGGTGAAGGGGTGTCCGGCCCCGTACCGGTCCAGGCGGCGGAGGGTCTCCTCCTGGAGGATCCGCAGCGCCTGGTCCACGTCCCCGGAGCCGCCCCGTTCGCGCAGGGCCAGCGCGAGGTTGGTGCGGGCGACGCAGGTGCGGGGGTGATCGTCACCGAGGTGCTCGGCGCGCAGCTCCAGCTCGTCGCGGTACATCCGGACGCCGCGCTCCGCGTCGCCCGGTTCGCCCCTCCGGCGGACGTACTGGGCGTGCATCGACCGGATGCTCATCAGCGTCGGGTCGTCCGCGGGGAGGAGTGACTCGGCCCGCCGGGCGAGGTCGTCCCAGATGGGAACCGACTTCGCCACCAGCCTGGACCGGCTCGCCAGCGCCTGGAAGTCGCACTCGATGCTCAGCCGCACCGAGTGGCTGATACCCGTGTCCTGGGACGCGTGCTGCGCGAGTTCCAGCAGCCGCTTGTAGTCGTTCGTCTCCGCGGCGTAGGCCAGGACGGTGCGGAACTCGGCCAGCAGCTGGACCTCCGACTCGTCGGCCATCGATCAGGCCTCCCTCCGCTTCTGGGGCGCCGAGCGGAGCTCGTCCGGATCCGTCAGCCGCATGATCTCCGCGAGGACCGGTTCCAGCCGGTCGGCCACGGCGCCGCGGGTCGCGCCGTCGACGCGGTTCAGCAGGTAGGCGAGCTCGCCGAGCCCCGCCCCCGCCCTCGACAGCGCGTCGCGCACGTACCGGGGGTGCTCGAAGCCGAGCCGCATGAGGTCGTCGTACGCGGTGTCCAGGACCGTGTCCGGTTCGGTGCCGAGCGGTCCGGCGGCGAGCTCCACCACCCGGGCCAGCAGCGCCGCGGCGTCCGCCGGCGCGGCCTCGCCGTCCAGGATCAGGCACAGGTCCTGGACGGCGATCAGCGGGGCGGCGGCGTGCTCGGCGGCGGCGAGCCGGGGCGTCCGCGCCGCCCAGTCCGCCATCCGGCTGATCAGCGTCGTGGCGGCCCACCGCCGGTCGTCCGGGGCGGTCGCGGCGAGCCCGGCGAGCCAGCCCTCCCGGTGCGGCCAGTGGCTCCAGACCTTGGCCTCGGCGATGAGGGCCTCGACGGCGCCCGCCGGGAGGAGGTCCAGCAGCGGGGTGCCGGAAACGGCCACGCGCAGCGACGGGTACTTCTGCTTCTTGTCGCCCACGAGGTTGTACAGCGTGGAGCCCGACGACACACCGACCTCTTCGGCGAGCCGGTGCCGGGCGTCCGCCCCGGTGAAGACCGTTCCGGGGACGACGGTCTCCAGGCAGGTGTCAAGGGCCTTGTAGTAGTCGATGCGGCGCGCGTGCCCGCGGATCTTGCGCTGCCAGTCCGAGATGGTGGTTTCGCGTATGCGAGGTACCAGTTGGCTCATCGTCGGCCTCGTTCTCGGTCACGTTTCTGTCATTGATCTTGAGTTACAAGTTCGCGGGCCCGCGGCGCATTCTCTGCCTGGACGAATCACGACCCAGGAGGTTGAGATGCGCGGCGCCCAGATCGGCTACTGCATCGATTACCGGATCGGCTCCCCGGGCGGGCCGCCCGACGAGGGCGAGGAGCCACGGACCGCCGGCCCGAACTGAGCGACCCCGCCCTGGCGGGCGGGCTCCGGCCGCCAGGGCAGGTCCGCGGGTCCTGACCGAATCACTCCATCACAAACTATTGCGGAAGTTCGCGGTGTTTGTCTGCCCTTTGATGGTGGGGAGTGCTTCCCAAAGCGCGTGTGGTTCCATGACGGTCCGTCCTTCCCTTGCCGTTAAGCCTGTTAAGCCGGTCAAGCCCGCGTTAACCAGCACAGCGGATAAGGGTGGCGGGCCTCCGGCGGTGATCCGGCGAGGATCGGGCGGTCATCCGGCGGTAAGCCGGCCTACCGGGAACGGCACGCGGATTCTGTCAACTTTTTGGCAATTCGGTGAATGCTGTCCGGTATTCGGCATTCCCGGGCCCGGGTCGTCCGGGGACCATCGCCTCATGGACGACGACGCGTACCCGAACCGGCACGGCATCGGCCGTATCCGGCGCGACCTCCGGAAGGGACGGAACCTGGACGCCTATGTGGTGGCGCTCGCCTCGCTGGTCTTCGCGGCGCTGTCGCCCCTCGGCGACCTCGTCCCGCCCGACCTGCACCGGTCGGTCCTCTCGGCCGGGGTCGGCCTCCTGGTGTACCGCCTGACCACGCCGGACGGCGCGCCCGCAGGAGACCGGCCGCGCGATCCCGGCGGAAGGAAGCGCCTCCCGGCGGGCCGCGGGACGGTAGCGCGACCGGCGTGCCTTCACAGACCCTGGTGGCATGACGGACTCCCCTTCGCTCCCGTCCCACCAGGGCCTTGTGGACGATCTCCGGGTCGTCCGCGAGCACGGCCTCGTCCGGCTGCGCACGCTGCGGCTTCCGGCGCTGCGGCAGAGCGCCGCCCTCCTCCGCCCGGGCGCGGCGGAGGCGCCGCCCGCGATCGAGGAGGTCATCAGGGCCGCCGCCGACCGGCTGGAGGCGGGGCAGCTCGCGGACGCCGCCCGCTACACCCTCGGCCTCGTGCCGGGGACGCGCGACTGGCCCGCGCAGGACCGCCGCGGCCGCGCCGCGAAGATCTACGGCCTCACCCCCGGCTACTTCCGCAAGGACAAGGAGCGCGTCATCCTCGAACAGGTGGCGGAGCAGATCATCGCCGCCTGCGCCGAGCACGCCGCCCCGCCCGCCGCGTCGGTGCCGGGGCCTCCTGAGCAGGCGCTCCAGCCATGGACGGTCCATCTCCCGCGGATCGGTTCGGCGCCGCGCGTCAGCTTGGACGTCGGGTCCATCGAGCTGCTGCGCGACGTCGACGTCCTGGTCTCCTCGGAGAACGTGTGGTTCGAGATGTCCAAGACGTTCGGCACCTCGCTGTCGGCGGCGCTGCGCCGCGCGGGCGCGCTCCGGACACCCGCCGGCGAGATCATCGACGACGTCGTCCAGCGCGAGCTGTCCGCCTGGCTGTCCGAGCATGGGCGGCTGGGGCTCCCGGTCGCGCCCGGGACCGTCGCCGCGACCGGCCCGGGCGGGCTGGCGGAGAACGGGGTGAAGCGCGTCTACCACGCCGCGATCGCGATCCCCCGGCCCGGCCGGAACGCCTACGAGGTGGGACGCGAGGTGATCCCGCTGGCGGTGCGCAACGTGTTCACCCTGGCCGAGCGGGAGCGGCACCTGTTCGCGCCGCCGCTGTCGTCCCTGTGCTTCCCGCTGTTCGGCGCCGGGCGCGGCGGGCTCGGCGCGGCGGCGAGCGCGGCCGCGCTGTGGGGCTCGCTCGCGCGGGAGCTCCGCGCGGCGCCCGGCTGGTCCGTCCGGATCATGACGATCAACCGCGAGCACGCCGCCGTGGCCGCCGCGACGATCGGCGGCTCCGCTCCCTAGACGGACGCGAAGGGTGTCCAGAGCGGCGGTCACGGTGTGAACGCGCCGGCTCCGGACACCCTTCATCGATCGTGGTCAGCCGTTCTCCGGGTCAGGACTGGAGAGCGATCGACCGGTAGTAGTGCTTCAGGATCCTGGAGTAGGTCCAGCCGTCGTTGGCCTTGTCGCGAGAGCCGTACTGCGACATCCAGTCACCGTCGACCCATCCGCCGCACGCCGTCGTGGTGGAGCAGTAGTGCGCTTCGAGGATCTTCCCGCCGCGGGTCATGCGGGTGCCCCACGTCGCGTCCACCGCCGCGCTCGTCGACGCCTTCGCGGAGCCGGGCCTGTACACCTGGCTCGACGTGGTGTCGTAGACGTCGAAGCACGCGCCCCATGACGTCTTGCGCGTCGAGTGCAGGGCCCAGTACCAGCCGAAGTTCTTCACGGCCATCGCCCCGGCCCGCAGGGACTCCTTCGGCCAGCTCGACACCCACTCGTTGGGCAGGACGTTCTTGACGTAGGTCTTGAACGCCACCCGCTCCACGCGCCCGGCGGACACCCGGTACACGAGGATCGACGAGGGAAGCCTGCTGTGCGTGCCGTCGGTCTTGCACTGCGTCGTCCCGGTGAGGAACTGGTGCGAGGCGTTCTGGTTCTTCAGGGTGGAGTTCAGGTTTCCCTTGGCTCCAGGCTTGAAGTCCTGGGACGCGCCGCCGTAGTTGCTGTTGTAGTACACCCGGACGGTCTTGCCGCTGCGGTTCCAGACGGAGGCGGCGGCATTCTTGATGCATTTGCCCTTGCCGTTGCCCGCGCCCTTGAAGTCGTAGCAGGAGGGCTGCTCGGTGCCGTAGTCGCCGACCGAACTGGTGAAGTCCGAGATCGAACCGGCGTTGCCGCTGTTGAAGTAGTAGCAGAACTCGCCGCTGCCGCATTTGCCGTCGCGGGCCGCCGCCGAAGCGGGCGAGGTGAGGGCGGATAACGCCGTCCCGCCGAGCACCGCCGCGACGGTGATCGCGGTGAGCCGCGAGATCAGCCGTGCGATTCGTGTTGACACGGTCGTCCTTCTCCCTGATCTATCGGACGTTGTAGCCCTGCGAGCGCCAGAACGACGTCGGGTTCGGGTTGTCCAGGTGCGGGTCGCCGACGCTCTTGGCGGCGTGCGTCTGCCGCCCGAGGCGCATCTCGACGTGGGTGTGCGCACCCGAGCTGGAGGACACCCCGCGCCACGCCTCGTCCGCGATGACCTGGCCGCGGCTGATGTTGTCGCCCACGCTCACCGACGACCGCGGCGCCGTGTGCAGGTAGATCACCGTCTTGTTCGCCGCGGAATTGTAGATGGAGATGGTGGACAGGCCCCCGCTGCCGTTGCGGCCGCGGGCGACGTAGATGACCTTGCCGGCCACCAGGGCGCGGACGTCCGAGCCGACGCCGCGCGCGATGTCGATGCCCTCGTGCCGGCCGGGGGTGCTGGTGTAGCCGTCGAAGCCGCAGGTGATGCGGCCGCCGCTGGCCTTGTACAGCCCGTACGACAGGTTCGCCCGCGACGACGGCGAGAACTGGTGCGAGGCGTTCTGGTTCTTCAGGGTGGAGTTCAGGTTGCCCTTCGCCCCGGCCTTGAAGTCCTGGTAGGCGCCGCCGTAGTTGCTGTTGTAGTACACCCGGACGGTCTTGCTACTGCGGTTCCACACCGACGCGGCATTGTTCTTGATGCATTTGCCCTTGCCGTTTCCGGCGCCCTTGAAGTCGTAGCAGGAGGGCTGCTCGGTGCCGTAGTCGTCGACCGAACTGGTGAAGTCCGAGATCGAACCGGCGTTGCCGCTGTTGAAGTAGTAGCAGAACTCGCCGCTGTCGCATTTGCCGTCGCGGGCCGCCGCCGAAGCGGGCGACACGGTGGCGAGCACCGTCCCGCCGATCGCGGCCGTCGCCGCCGTCACGCTGAGGACCTTGTTGAGCTTTCCCATTACCGTTCTCCTTTTTCTCTTCCTTGTCAGCGGGGCCTTGATTTCCGGACCGGTCAGCGGCGCTGGTACTCCTCCCAGGTGCGGATGGTCACCTTCGGGCCGTCGTCCGGTCCGCGGCCGGCGAGCCCGTTCAGGCCGAGGTAGTAGTCGCCGGTCTGGTGCCGGGCCTGAGCGGACAGGTCGGTGTCGCTGATGGCGGCGGCGTGGATGTGCCACGGCCAGTCGCCCTGCCGGGGGCTGCGCACCCAGGCCGCGAAACCGACGCGGCGCAGCGCGCGGGCGGCCGCCTCGCGGGTGGCCCCGCTCATCCCCTTGACCGAGATGTCGACGACGCCCCCGCCGTCGTGGGTACCTGCGGACGTGGGGTCGCCACCCGGGTTGTAGGAGCCCTGCTCCAGGACGAGGTCGCGGCCGAGCAGCCCCTCCGCCTCGGCGAGCATGCTCCGCGTGCGCGTGTTGATGACGAAGCCGCCCCCGACGGTCACCCGGCTCCCCGGCGTGATGACGTGGGTGACCGTGAACCGGCCCGCGCCGAGCTTGGCCAGCGAAGTCCTCCCCGGCATGCCGTTGGCGTCCAGGCCGGTGTAGCCGAGCGACTTCTGGTACTTCGCGTAGGCGGTGATCGTGGTGGTGCCGAAGTACCCGTCCACCCACTTCTTGTCGAGCAGCTTCCGGTCGCGCAGCGCCTGCTCGACGAGGAGCACGCCGGCCTTGGCGCCGGGGGTGAGCGTGTCGTCCGGGCGCCGCGGGTCGATCTGCGCGGCCTTGACGACCGCTTCCATGTTCACGCTCGGCAGGGCCCGGACCCCGGCCGCCGGTGCGGCCGGTGACGCCGGTGCCGCGGCCTGTGCCGACGACGTCGCGGACACGACGGTCAACGGGGTGATCAGTGCCGTCGCCACGAGGGCGCCGGCATATGCGGGCAGCTTCATCGTTCTCCCGTCTCTGCTGGTTGTAAGGCGGGCTTCCGCGCAGGCTTCCGCGCAGGGGCATACGCCGCCTGACAGGTGGGTGATCGGTGGTGGAACGCCGCGGTGGGCGGCCTCAGAGGTGGCCGGACGGTCTCAGCCGTCCCGGCCGCCGCGCGCCGCCGTCAGCAGCGCTCGCTGGTCATGGCGCGGGGGCCGTCCGGGATCCATCCGGCCGCCTGGGTGCAGTGCGCCAGCGTGTTGGTGCCGAGCGACCAGACCTCCTTGGTCCGGGTCCGGCACTGGGTGCCCCGCAGGGTGCGGTCGGAATTGTCGGCGACCGCCGCACAGGCGTTCCAGGTGCGGTGCGAATTGCGGTAGCCGGCCCAGACGAAGACATAGGCCCAGTTCTTTCCGCATCCCTTGAACTGCTTCACCGATGCGAAAGTCTGTCCGTCGTGACGAATATGGGCGGTCGATCCGATCTGAACGGTGCTGCCGCATCCGGGTGCGGGCTCGGCGTGCGCGGCGGCCGGAACCGCCGCCATCGCCGGTACCGCGAGAAGCGCGGCGAGCGTCCCCTTGACGATGCTCGTCATCGTCGAATCCCCCTCGTGTCACCGCCCGCTGGAGTGCGGGCAGTGACCACCTTGCCGAGGGGGCGCACCTGTCAGGTACCCCATGTGACAGGTTCTGACATGCTCTTACACGGGCGGCCCCGCTACCTGGCGACGTTCACCACGAAGTAGACGGGACGCGCGCCGGGGAGGAGCTGCCGCCCGCTGCCGTCGACCATCTTCCAGCCGACCCAGCACGATCCGGGGGAGGCCGGAGCGGTGACGCGGACGCTGACCCGGACCCGGGCGCCCGGCTCGGTATCGGGAATCGGGACCTTTCCCGGAGTCATGCAGGTGCCGTTGTCGGCGGGCAGCGTCGCGCGGGCGAGAAAGCGCCCGCGCCACGGGACGGCGCCCGCGTTGGCGATTTCCCAGGTCTTGGTGAATTGCTGCCCGGCCTTCACCACCGTGCCATCGGGAATCGTCACGTCGGCGATGAAGACGCTCCTGTCGCCGGCGACCACCGGGGCGCTCGCCACCGCCGGCTGCGGGGCCTTCGCGCCGGGCTCCCGTTGCCCTTCCCCGTCGTCCTGGAGTATGGACACGGTGATCGCCGCGCCGCCGCCCAGCGCCCCGCAGCCCAGGACGAGCGCGACGACACGGCGCCGTCTTCGCCGGCGTGCGGGCACGGCGGTCAGCTCGGCCGCTGACGCCGGGTCGTCCCCGGCGGCCGTTCCGGGAACCCGGTCGAGCGGTGCGGTGTCGGCGTCCCCGAGCCGGGCCGATTCCGCATCCCCCGGCTGGGCGGTGCCGACGAGCCGGGCGGTGTCGCCTTGCTCCAGCGCGGTGCCGCCCTGCTCGGCGGCGGTGGCGGCGGCAGCGGCGGCGTCGTCCGAGCCGAGCGCGGCGCACCAGTACTCCCGCCACTCCTCGACGTCGCCTCCGCACGCTTCGACGAAGGCCTGCGTCGTCGTCCAGCTCGGGAACCGCGTTCCCTTGGCCGCCTCGTGCAGGGTCGCGTGGCTGACCGACCGCGACTTGGCCGCCATGACCCGGAACGAAGGGTTGCCCGCCTCGGCGCGTAACCGCCGGAGCCGCTCGGCGAAACGGTCCCGCCCGTCCTGGCCCCCGGCGGACGGCAGCACACCAGACCCGTTCATGGTCCACCTCACCTACCCGGTCGGCAGCGCCGAACGTGGACAATCTAGCCGAGGGATGGGTGCCATAGTCACGCGACTCCAACAACTCGGCGGCCATTTATCATTCAACTGGGATAGACCGGTCGGCCGGAATGTTCGCGGGTTTCGTGGCGACATCGCGCCTTCACCCGCGTGCTCTCGTCCCTTCACCCTGATGCTGACGCAATGCTCACCCGCGGGCACGTGCCGCGACGCCGCCGCTTGCGAGCGGAAGGCCGTCCGACCAGCGGCGGCACCGGCCGAAACCGAAAAATGAACGTTCCATTTCAACTATGGACGAACCCGCCCGAGAACGGCGCATCGGGCGTAATCGTGATCAAGACCTTGGGTTTTCGCCCGCCACCGCTCCGTGTTCTGTTCGGCCCGCTCCGTGTTCTCTTCGGTGACGAAATCGGGGCGTCCATGGTGGCGATCTCCGCGTCGCACGTGTCGAGCCGACCGTGCGGCAGGCCCCGACCATGCGGCAGGGGGTGGCGGGGCCGCCCGCGGGACTCGGTGACGGCCCGAAATCAGACCGGCTCGACCTGCGCGGTCGCCTTGATCCACCTGCCGGACGCCGGTCGTCTCAGTTTCCGGGCGGGCACGGCCGGGTGTCCGGCCAGGGCCGCTACCTGCGGGTCGCGATGACGGAGCGGGGCACCCAGTACGGCTACTCGCTGCGCGAAGTCCAGGCGTACGCGAAGGGCGCGCTGGTCCCGGCGCAGTTCGGCGTCTCGGTGGACCCGGCGATCGTCCTGCAGAAGCCGGGCGCGACCGCGTCCAGCACGCTGACCGTCACCAACGCCTCGGCCGAGGCGGCGGACGTGACGTGGACGGCGGACGCTCCTGACGGGGTGACGGTGACCCCCGCATCGGGACGGATCCGCGTCCCCGCTGGCGGCAAGGCCACGGCCGCGGTCAAAGTCAGCGGGGTCGCCGAGCCCGGAAATGCGACGGTGCCATTGTCGGTAACGGCGCGCTCGCTCAGGGAGACGGTGCGTCTCGGCGGGGCCGATCTGGTGGTGACGGTGCCGTACGGCACGCTGTCCGACGCATTCGGCAACGTCAGTGTCACCACCGACGGGAATGTGAACCCGCCGGGGCTGGGCAATGGCTTCGACGGCGCCGGGTCGTCCTACTCGGCCGAGGCGCTCGCCCGGGCCGGGGTGGTCCCGGGGACGCCGTTCACGGTCGGCGGCGTCACCGTGCGCTGGCCGGACGTGCCCGTCGCGACGGCGAACAACCTGGTCGCGAACGGCCAGAGCATCGCGCTGAACGGAACCGGCGACTCCATCGGGGTGCTTTCCGCCGCGTCCTACGGACCCGCCGCCGGTGACTGGACGGGCTGGTATTCGGACGGAACGTCCGCGAAGGCGCGGCTTTCCACGCCCGATTGGACCAGCGCGCCGCCCTCCGGTTCGACGGTGCCGGCGACCATGAACTACCGGAACAATTCCGCGACGGGACGCACCGAACGGCGCACCCAGCTCTTCTACCAGCGGATCCCGGTCGACCCTGGCAGGACGGTGACCGCCGTGACGGTTCCGGCGGTGTCGAAGTCCGCGGTGCGGGGAGCCCCGGCGCTTCACATTTTCGACATCTCCATGGGTTGACAGACGGTGTGACGGCGCGCGCCCACCCCTCGCCTGCCAGGCGGCGGGTGGGCGTGGCCCATTTCGGCCGGTCGTGGGGGATAGCGGGCGGTCTTTCTTTCGCCACGCGCCGTGATCGGTTTTTTCCGGGATCGGCGGCGACGGCGGCGTACGGCGGGGCCTCCGGCAGGCCGGTCCCCGCGCCGAAAGCGTCTTGATCAGCGGAGACCCGCCTCCGCCGGGCACACCGCCGAGCGCCGTCCGCGCCCCGGCCCGCCCGGGGCCGGCGATGACGAGCACGCTCCAACGAGCCCGTGTGCGGCGGCCTTAAAGAGCTATTCAAAGGCAATGTGAATTGTGAATAAATGGTCAATCGTTGAGTGTTGACGGGTAAGTGGAACAAAGAATACTCTCCGAAACGATTCTCCGAACCGTGAGGATCGCCATTCGGCCCCGGGCCGCCAATGTCCGCGTCGTCCGCCGGTCACCGCTGGTGGAATTCGCGTGCGACGACGAGGTCGGCGGCAACCCCCTCCTGAGAGACCCGACCCATGATGAACACCAGACGTGTGGGGATCGTGGTAGGCGCCGCCGTGCTCCTGCCCGCCCTCGCGACGGCGTCCTACGCCGCCGCCTCCTCCGAGACCAACCCCGAGACAGGCGCCGAGCAGGCCTGGGCGCCCCGCGGCGCCACCCTCGAGGTCGTGACCGTCCTCGGCTCGGGCTGCCCGGCCGGCACGGCCAAGGTCACCCCGTCCAACGGCGGCAGCGCCTTCACCGTCACCTTCGACAATTACCTGGCCTGGGGCGGCGGCGACGCCCCGCCGACCGAATTCCGGAAGAACTGCCAGCTCAACGTCAAGGTCGGCGCCCCCGAGGGCTGGACGTGGGCCCCCATCGGGATCTCCTCCAACGGCTTCGCGCACATCCAGGAAGGCGCCTCCGCCGTCCGGCGGACGAGCTACTACATCCAGGGCAGCTCCGAGACGCGCTCGGTGTCGCACACCATCGAGGGCCCGTCCAACCGCTCCTGGCGGTTCAACGACCGGATCCCGCGGGACGAGCTCGTCTACAAGGAGTGCGGCGCGGACCGCAACCTGAACATCAACACCGAAGTGCGGGTCAACGCGGGCGATTCCGGAAGGCCCAGCTTCATCGCGGTGGAATCCGCCTACGCGAACGCGAACTACCACCTCGCCTGGAAGCGTTGCTGACGCGGTAACGCAGTAACGCTGTGACGCGGTAATGCGGCGTCGGGCGGCCGGCAGGCGGGGCGCGAGCGCGTCCCTTCTGCCGGCCGCCACGCGCTGCGGCTTGCTCTCTCTGAACCGGCCGAGGGCGGGGAGAGCCGAGCGGGG
>NZ_SMJX01000263.1 GCF_004348535.1 Actinomadura sp. KC216 | reverse complement strand
CCATGGTGACGGGAGCCGCCGGTTTCTAGCGTCGTCAACATGATCGAAATGGCGTACGCGACGGCCGGGAGCGAGCCCTCCGGCGGTATCGCGGGATGGGCGACCGACCTGATGGACACCCTCGGCGCGCCGGGCGCCGGGCTGGCGATCGCGCTGGAGAACCTGTTCCCGCCGCTGCCCAGCGAGGTGATCCTGCCGCTGGCCGGGTTCACCGCCGCGCAGGGCCGGATGAGCCTGGCCGCGGCGCTCATCTGGACGACGCTCGGCAGCATCGCCGGGGCACTGGTCCTCTACGGGATCGGCGCGCTGATCGGCCGCGACCGGATCCGCGCGCTGGTGGCGCGGCTCCCGCTCGTCAAGCTCTCCGATCTTGACCGCACGGAGGCGTGGTTCGCGCGGCACGGCGCCAAGGCGGTGTTCTTCGGGCGCATGATCCCGATCTTCCGCAGCCTGATCTCCGTCCCGGCCGGGGTGGAGCGGATGCGGATGACGACCTTTCTGCTCTACACAGCCCTGGGCAGCCTGCTGTGGAACACGACGTTCGTCCTGGCCGGGTACGGGCTCGGCGACAACTGGCGGACGGTCGAGGAGTACGTCGGCGTGTACTCCAAGGGCGTGCTCGCGCTGGCCGTTCTCGCCGCCGCCGTGTTCGTCGCCGTGCGTATCGTGAAGACGCGGCGAAACGCACCAGGACGGCAGAACGCCACGGAACAGCGGAACGCCACGGAACAGCGCGCGTACGACGAACGGCGCGCGTACGACGAACGGCGCGCGTACGACGAACGGCGCGCGTACGACGGACAGCGCGCGTACGACGGACGGCGGGCAGGCAGGCATCGGCTGGAGACGCGAGAACTCGAACGTGACCGGAACTTCTGACCGCCGCGGCTCTTCTGGCCGCCGTGGCCCGCGCGCCCTCGTCAGGGCCCTGGCGGGGCTGTCGCTGGGGGCGGTCACCGCCGGTGTGGAGCTGGTCCTGCTGGCGGTGGCGGCGCTCCTGATGGCCTATTCGCTGGCCTTCTCGCGCGGCCAGCGGGTGGTGCCGACGGTCGTCGCGGACGCGGCCCAGGCGGCGACCGAACTGGAGCGGTGGCGGCTCAGGAGGTTCCACGGCGAGGACAGGCCCGTCGAGTACGGTCCGCTGAGGGCGCTGGCGTATCTCGTCCTGCGCGTGCCGGTCGGGATGCTCGGCGCCGTGATCCTGGTCCTGCTGATCTACGGCGCGGTGATGGCGGTCGCGCTGGCCTGGAGCTGGTGGGTCAGCGGCGACTACCTGGACGGCATCCCGCCGAGCTGGTGGATCGTCCTCTACACGGTGATCTTCGGGCTGGTGCTGCTGTTCCTGGCCGTGCAGGGGCTCGTCGGGGTCGTCGCGCTGGAGCGGACGGTGGCGCGGCGGTGCCTGGGTCCGAGCCCGCTGGAGGAGTACGAGCGGCGCATCGCGCAGCTGTCCGTCACCCGGGCGGAGGTGGTGGACGCGGTGGACGACGAGCGCCGCCGCATCGAGCGCGATCTGCACGACGGCGTCCAGCAGCGGCTCGTCGCGCTCGGCATGCTGATCGGCCGCGCCCGCCGCGCCGGCGACGCGGAGAAGGCGGCCGACCTGCTGAGACAGGCGCACGAGGAGTCGCAGCGCGCCCTGGAGGACCTGCGGGAGGTCACCTGGCGCGTCTACCCGGCCGCGTTGGACGGCGAGGGCCTGCGCGCCGCGCTGGAGACGGTCGCCGAACGGACCCCGCTGCCGGTGACGATCGCCTACGACGTGCCCGGACGCCCCCCGCACGCGGTCGAGACGGCCGCGTACTTCGTCGTCTGCGAGGCCGTCACGAACGCGGCCAAGCACTCCGGCGCCCGCCGGGTCCTGGTGGAGGTCACCGGATCGGCGACAATGATCGGCGTGCGCATCGAGGACGACGGGAGCGGCGGCGCCGACCCGCGCGGCGGCGGGCTCGCCGGGCTGGCCCGCAGGGTCGCCGCGCTGGACGGCACGTTCGGCGTGGACAGCCCGCCCGGCGGCCCGACCGTGATCACCGCGGAGCTGCCGTGCGGGTGATGCTGGCCGAGGACTCGACGCTGCTGCGCGAGGGCCTGGTGCGGCTGCTCGCCGAGGAGGGGCACGAGGTGGCGGCGGCGGTCGGCGACGGCGACGCGCTGCTCGCGGCCGTGGCGGCGGGCCCGCCGGACGTCGTGGTCGTGGACGTCCGGATGCCGCCGACCCACACCGACGAGGGCCTGCGGGCCGCGCTGGAGATCAGGGAGCGCTGGCCGCACGTCGGCGTCCTCGTCCTGTCGCAGTACGTCGAGAAGCGCTACGCCACCGAGCTGATCACCGCGGACACGACCGGCGTCGGCTACCTGCTGAAGGATCGCGTCGCCCAGGTGGACGAGTTCCTGGACGCCCTCGACCGCGTCGGCGAGGGCGGCGCGGCGTTCGACCCGGAGGTCGTGCGGCGCCTCCTCGCCGCGCACGGGGCCCCGGCCGATCCGCTGTCGCGCCTCACGCCGCGCGAGCGGGACGTCCTCGACAACATGGCGCAGGGCCGCACCAACGCCTCGATCGCCGAGATCCTGCACATCTCGCAGAGTGCGGTCGAGAAGCACGTCAACGCGATCTTCGACAAGCTCGACCTGTCGCACGCGACCGGCTACAGCCGCCGCGTCCTCGCCGTCCTGCGCTACCTCGGAACCTCCGGCTGAGACTCGGAAATCCTGGCTGAAACCCGCCCAAAGCGGACTAACAACCCCGAATCGGGTATGGGGGGTGGACCGATCCACCGACCCGCGGAGGGAGGGGCCGTGGCGGACATCAACCGGGGCGTCGTGTACCAGCGGCCGGGCGAGGTCACGGTCGAGGACCTGGACTTCCCGAAGCTCGAGCTGGCCGAGCAGAACGGCCGGAAACTCCAGCACGGCGTCATCCTGAAAGTACTGGCCACCAACATCTGCGGCTCCGACCAGCACATGGTGCGCGGCCGGACCACCGCGCCCGCCGGGCTCACGCTCGGCCACGAGATCACCGGCGAGGTGATCGAGTGCGGCCGGGACGTCGAGTTCATCAAGGAGGGCGATCTCGTCAGCGTCCCGTTCAACATCGCGTGCGGGCGCTGCCGCAACTGCAAGGAGCGCCAGACCGGCGTGTGCGAGAACGTCAACCGGGACCGTCCGGGCGCCGCCTACGGGTACGTCGACATGGGCGGCTGGCACGGCGGCCAGGCCCGCTACGCGGTCGTCCCGTACGCGGACTTCAACCTGCTGAAGTTCCCCGCCGACCGCGACACCGTGATGGCGAAGCTGCAGGACCTGGCGATGCTGTCGGACATCTTCCCGACCGGCTACCACGGCGCCTACACCGCGGGCGTCACCACCGGCTCCACCGTGTACGTGGCGGGCGCGGGCCCGGTCGGGCTCGCCTGCGCGACCGCGTGCCTGCTGCTCGGCTCCGCCGTCGTGATCGTCGGCGACATGAACGCGCGGCGGCTGGAGCAGGCCCGCGGGTTCGGCTGCGAGACGATCGACCTGTCCGAGCACGCCGACGTCCCGGAGCAGCTCGACCAGATCCTCGGCGTCCCCGAGGTGGACGCGGCCGTCGACTGCGTCGGGTTCGAGGCGCGCGGCCACGGCCCGGAAGGATCCGCCGGCGAGCAGCCCGCGACCGTCCTGAACACGCTGATGGACATCACCCGCGCCGCCGGACGGCTCGGCATCCCCGGCCTGTACGTCACCGGCGACCCGGGCGCGCCGGACGAGAACGCCAAGATCGGGCAGCTCGGCCTGCGCATCGGCCTCGGCTGGGCGAAGTCGCAGGTCCTCACCACGGGACAGTGCCCGGTGATGACCTACAACCGGCAGCTGATGATGGCGATCCTGCACGACCGGGTCCAGATCGCGCGGAACGTCAACGCGTCGGTCATCCCGCTGGACGAGGCGCCCGAGGGCTACGCCGCGTTCGACAAGGGCGCCGCGCGCAAGTACATCCTCGACCCGCACGGCGTCGTCGCGGCCGCCGCCTGACCCACCGCCCCCGCACGCCCGAAATGGGTAGTGTCGGGGGGTGCCGACGTCCGAGGGCGGGGACTCCAACGGGGACCTCTGCGGCGACCCCAACGGGGACGTCTCCGGGGACTCCAGCGGGGACTTCATGACGGGCGCCGAGGTCGCGGCGGCGCTCAAGGAGTTCGACCAGGTGCTGACCGCGCCCCTGGACGACATCATCGCGCCCCATCAGCAGGCGCTCGCGGACCCGTCCCGCATCGAGCGGTGGCGGCTGCCGGAGGCCGACCGTGCCGCGCTCATCCGCTGGGGCCTGCCGAACAGCTCCGGCGGGCTTTTCGACGTCGACTTCCAGGACGCCGTCCGCACCGGGACCGAATTCCCCGGCGAGCACCTCTACGGCCTGGTGAAGTACCGCAGCGAGGCCCGGGTCGTCGCCGTGGCGGGAACGGGCGCCGTCTACATGCTGCCGCCCCCGCCGATGAATACGGAGGAGGCCGCCGAATTCCGGCGCCGGAATCCGGAGCTCTTTGCGGCGCACCGGAAGAAGAACCCCGAGTTCCCGTACCGGGCACCGAGCCTTTTCAACTCCTCGGTGTCGCTCTTCGTGGACGCGTACTGGCGGTACGAGAGGGCCGCCCAGGTGCTGAGGAAGCTGATCCTGGGCGCCGATCCCTTCGACGCCGCGTGCCTGGACGACGTGGCCGACCGCCTCGACGCCTTCGTGGAATGGGTGCGGTCCGTCGATCCGCCCGCCGCCGAGGACGGCGCCCAGTGGCGGGAAATCACCGAGGACTGGTGAGGACCCGACGCCCCGCGCCCCGCATCTCCACGTCCGTGGCAGGGTGGGAGCCGGGAAATCACGGAACACGGAAAACGGAAAGGGGAATGCGCCGATGGTCGGAAAGCTCGAATGGGGACCGGCGGGTGAACGTCCGGACCTGCTCGCGGACGCGGTCGCGGCGGCGATCGGCGGCGTGCCGGGCGCGGAGGTCGCCGAGATCGACCCGGAGCTGGCCGACACGGCCGCGTTCTGCGAGCGCTACGACGTCCCGCTCGACGCCAGCGCCAACTGCGTGGTCGTCGCGGCCAAGCGCGGCGGCGAGGTCGGCTATGCCGCCTGCATGATCCTCGCCACTGGACGTGCGGACGTGAACGGCGTCGTCCGCAAGCGGCTCGGCGCCCGGAAGGCGTCGTTCGCGCCGATGGCGGAGGCGACCGCGCTCACCGGCATGGAGTACGGCGGCATCACCCCGATCGGCCTCCCCGAGGGCTGGCCGATCCTCGTGGACGAGGCCGTCGCCGCCGCCCCGCAGGCCGTCATCGGCAGCGGCCTCCGCAAGTCGAAGATCCTCCTGCCCGGCAAGGCGCTCGCGGGCCTTCCCGGCGCCGAGGTCATCGCCCTGGCGCTCTGACCCCGACCGCGCCGCCCGATGACCTCCGCCGCCCTCCGCCGCGCGCTCACCGACCCCGGGCCGCGCCCGCTGCCGGACGAGGCCGTCCGCCTCCTGGAGGAGCTCGACGCCCCGCCGCGCCTGGCCGCCCATCTGCGCGCCGTCCACGACGTGGCCGCCGAACTGGTCGCCTGGGCGAGGGAACACCACCCGTCGGCGGACGTGGACGCGGAGGCGGTCCTGTTCGGCGCGGCCACGCACGACATCGGGAAGGCGCGGCACCCGTCCGAGCTGTCCGGTCCGGGCGCCGAGCACGAGGAAGCCGGATACGAACTGCTCCGCGAGCGCGGCGTCGAGGAGCGCCTCGCCCGCTTCGCGCGCACCCACGCGTCCTGGGACGATCCGGGCGTCGGCCTCGACGACCTGCTCGTCAGCCTCGCCGACAAGGTCTGGAAGGCCAAGCGCGTCACCGCCCTCGAACAACGCGTCGTGGACGCCCTCGCCGCCGCCTCCGGCCAGGAACCGTGGCAGGTGTTCATGGCCCTGGACGACGCCTGCGACCGCCTCGCCGCCGGCGCCGACCGCCGCCTCGCCTTCCAGTCGGCCTACCCGGTCACCTGAAGCCCGGCCCTGGCCCCGCCCCGGCACCGGCCCCGGATTCGGACGCGGACCGGCGCTCAGGAGGGAACCGAATCGACGGCGTAGCGGGTGCCGCCCACCGCGCGGGCGCGGTCGAGCAGGACCCGGTTGGCGGCGAGCATGTCGGCGACGGGCGCGCAGCCGGGCGAGGCGGTGCGCAGGACGCTGAACAGGACGGGATCGTCCGGCACGTCCAGCATCGGCACGTGCCCGACCCGCAGCGCCTTGATCAGGATGACTCCGCTGAGGCCCAGCGTGGCCGTGGTCAGCTCCGCCAGCGTCGCCTCGATCACCTCGGCGGCGCGCGCCGCGGGCAGGAACACCGTCGCCCACGGATGCGGGCGCGCCCACTCGCCGAGCCCGATCAGCTCCTCGACGTCGGGACGCATGCGGTCGCAGAAGTCGAAGAACGGGAGCTTCTCGGTCTCCGTAGTGCCGGGCGGCGGCTCGGCCCCATCGCCGTGGCGGACGGCCTTGACCTCATAGATCCACCCGTCGCCGTCCTCGGACGGCTTGACCTGCGCCGAGACGTCATCCGCCGGCACCTCGCGCTGGACGCGCAGAACGTCCTCGGCGTCCCGGCACGGGATGGTGCAGCACAGCACCCGCTCCGGTGCCGGGACCAGCGGCAGCGTCGCCCGGGTGATGACGCCGTGCCGCCCGAGACCGGCGCGGACGGCGTCGAACAGGCCGGGCCGGACGGCGGGGGAGCAGACCACGGGCTCGCCGTCCACGACGACGTCGAGGGCGAGCACGTTCTCGGCCTGGACGCCGTGCACGTGGGACGTCCCGCCGACGCCGCCCGCGGAGAGCGTCCCGCCGACCGTCACGTCGAGATAGTCGGTCAGCACCGGCGGGGCCAGCCCGTGCGGCAGCGTCGCGGCGAGGACGTCGCGCCACCGCGTCCCGGCGGCGGCGACCGCGTGCCGCGGACCGACCTCGACACCGGTCAACTCGCGCAGGTCGATCGACACGCCCGCCGTGAGGGACTGCCCGTAGGTCGAGTGCCCGAGGCCGCGCGGCACCACGTCCAGCCCCTGGGCGGCGGCCTCGCGGACGGCGCGCGCCACCTCGCCCGCCGACCTCGGCCGGACGACGCGGACCGGCGACCGCTCCACGATCCCGCCGAAGTCACGCATCCGCCCCGCCTCCCGGCCGTCGCGGGGTCATCGCTGCCGGAGCCGGTCGGCGACGCGGCCGAGGGCGTCGCCCAGCAGGTCGATCTCCTCGGGCGCCAGCACCTCGATCAGCGTCTCGCGGACGACGCGGCGGTGCCCCGGCCGGACCTTGGCCAGGACCTCGGCGCCCTCGTCGGTCAGCTCGGCCCACACCGACCGCCGGTCGGACTCGTTGCCGGTCCGGCGGACGAGCCCGGCGCGTTCGAGCTGCGTGACCTGGTAGGTGAGCCGGCTCTTGGACACCATCACCACGCGGGCGAGGTCCGACATCCGCAGCCGGTTGCCCTCGGCGAGGCTCAGCCCGACCAGCACCTCGAACTCGGCGTGGGAGAGTCCGCCCTCTCGTTTGAGCTGCCGCTCGATCTCGTGGTCGATCAGGTGCCCGGCGGCCAGGAAGGCCATCCAGGCGCGCAGCTCCCGCGGTGCGAGGGCGTCCCGGGGTTGGTTCATGCGGTGATTCTAGGTGGCCTGGTGATTCTAGTTGGTTAGAAGGCGAACTGAATTTTCAAGATGGTCTGGATTTGAATCAAGTCTGCTAGCGTCGGAAGAAGTTCATATTTGAACCTTCAACAAGAGGAGTCCGAGGCATGCTCCCACCCCGCCGCTTTCCCGCCCTCTCCGACACCGGCCTGCTGATCGGCCGGGTGGCGATCGGCGCGATGTTCGCCGCGCACGGCTGGAAGAAGTTCTCCGATCAGGGGCACTCCGAGGTCGCCGCCGGTTTCGACGAGCTCGGCATCCCGTTGCCGGAGATCTCCGCCTACTTCACCACCTATGTCGAGCTGGTGGGCGGCATCGCGCTCATCATCGGCCTGTTGGTCCCCGTCGTCGCCCTGCTGCACGCCGTGAACATGGCGGGCGCGTTCTACTACGTCCACATGGACCAGGGCTTTTTCCTGGACAAGGGCGGCTACGAGTACGTGATGGTCCTCTTCGCGGCGTCGCTGCTCCTCGCCGGCACCGGCGCCGGACGATTCTCGCTGGACGGCCTGCTCTGGGGTCGGCGCCGCGGAGAGAACGCTCCAGAACGCGAGTCCGTCCCAGCCTGACCCTGCCTTACCCGGCCCGGCCCGGCCGCCCTGACCGGCCCGGTACCCCTGCCCGACCCGGCCTGGCCCGGCTCGCCCTGCCTACCCGGCCACCAGATTGACCCAGATCGCCCCAGATTGACCACGCCAGACCTGGCCGGCCCCCACCCGGCCGGTCTGGCCTCCGGCCGACGTGCTCTCCGCCCCAGGGGCGTCGGCCTGTTCGCCCCGGCCCGTCCACGGCCCATCGGCGCGGCGGGATCTCCCCCCGAGTGAGATCCCGGCGCCATGGACGTGGACGGGCTGGAGGCGCCCCCGTCCCGCCGGCCACGCCCCGGCAGACCGGTCGGCCACGGCCCGCAGACCTGCCGCGCCGTCCGGGACGGGCGGCACTCTCTGACTCTGTGCATCGTTCCGGCACCGTCCGTGAGCGTCCTCGCCTATCATGCTTGCGCGGCCGGATGTGATCTAGGTAACTCTGTTGGCCCGAGTCACCCCCGAGCGTGACGGCGCGGTAAACAAGAGTTGCCTGCCGAGAAAGGAATATGGCTCGATCCAATCCCCCTGGATGGCCGCCCGCTCGCCTGACATCCCCCTTTTCAGGACATCTCCCCTTAACGTCGAAGTGACAAGATGTTCCTGATGTCCGTTTCTGGGCATGGTGATCACTGGGAGTTCCTGGAGAGGCGGGTCGCAGTGTCGCGCGGTAGTGAGTTCGTAGTGGTGGCCAATCGGCTTCCGGTCGACCGGACCGTCGGGGCGGACGGTGTTCCGCGCTGGCGGCGCAGTCCTGGTGGCCTGGTCAGCGCCATCGCCCCGGTGATGCGGCGCAGGAAGGGGACGTGGATCGGGTGGACGGGCGCGCCCGACGAGCGCCTGAAGCCGTTTGAGGAGGACGGCATGTCGCTGCACCCCATCACCCAGACCGCGCGGGAGGTGGAGCTGTACTACGAGGGCTTCTCGAACGCCACCCTCTGGCCGCTCTACCACGACGTCGTCGCCCCGCCGGTCTACGACCGCTCGATGTGGGACGCCTACGTCCAGGTCAACCGGCGGTTCGCGGAGGCGGCGGCGGAGGTCGCGGCGGAGCAGGGCGTCGTCTGGGTGCAGGACTACCAGCTCCAGCTCGTCCCGCGGATGCTGCGCGAGCTGCGTCCCGACCTGCGCATCGGGTTCTTCCTGCACATCCCCTTCCCGCCGCTGGAGCTGTTCTGGCAGCTCCCGTGGCGGCGGCAGATCCTGGAGGGGCTGCTCGGCGCCGACCTGGTCGGCTTCCAGCTCCCGGGCGCGGCGCAGAATTTCGTGCGGCTCTGCCGGCGGCTTCTGGAGGCCCGATACGTCAAGCAGGACGTCTTCTGGGACGACCGCGTCGTCCGGGCCCGCGCGTTCCCCATCTCCGTGGACGTAGGGGAGCTGAACGACCTGGTGGGACGTCCGGACGTCCAGGAGCGGGCGCAGGAGATTCGGACCGACCTCGGCGACGCGACGGTCCTGCTCGGCGTGGACCGGCTCGACTACACCAAGGGCATCACGCAGCGGCTGCAGGCGTTCGGGGAGCTGTTCGAGGACGGCCGCCTCAAGCCTGGCCAGGCCGTATTCGTGCAGATCGCCACGCCGAGCCGGGAGCGGGTCGAGCAGTACCAGCTGCTCCGGGAGGAGATCGAACAGCAGGTAGGCCGCATTAACGGCGAATACGGCGAAATCGGATTTCCGGTCGTGCACTATCTGCACAGCTCGTATGACCGTGCCGAGCTGACCGCCCTCTACCTGGCCGCCGATGTGATGGTCGTCACACCGCTGCGGGACGGCATGAACCTCGTCGCCAAGGAGTACGTCGCCTGCCGCAAGGACCTGCGCGGCGCGCTCGTGCTCAGCGAGTTCACCGGCGCCGCCGCCGAGCTCAAACGCGGCGCCTTCCAGGTCAACCCGTACGACATCGACGGGCTCAAGGGCACGCTGCTCGCGGCGCTCGACGCCGATCCCGCCGACCAGGCGCGGCGGATGCGCACGATGCGCCGCCGCGTGATCGAGCACGACGTGGACCGCTGGGCCCAGGAATTCCTCAGCGAGCTGGAGCGTCCCGCGGACCGGCCGGCGCGGCTGGAGCAGGCTCAGGCGCTGGAGGGCTGACCCGCAGGTCGAAGGCGGCCCACACGGCCTTTCCGCCGGTGGCGAGCCGCGCCCAGCCCCACGCGTCGCTGAGCGCGCCGACGACCAGCAGGCCGCGTCCGCCCTCGACGAACCCGGCCGGGTCGCTCGGGACGGGCTCGGGCGCCCGCCCGCCCGGGTCGGTCACCGAGACGACGAGCCGCCTCGGGTGCCCGATCAGGACGACCTGGATGGGGCACAGCGGCAGCGGCTGAGGAAGCCCCTCCAGGCCGTGCCGGAGCGCGTTGGTCACCAGCTCCGACACCGCGATGACGACGTCGCCCGCGGCACCGGACATGCCCCAGGCGTCCAGCGTGAGCTGGGTGAACTCGCGCGCGGCCCGGGGCGAGGTGATCTCCGCGGGGAACACCTTGCGGGCCATGCGCGGGGTGCCGGAGTGCGGCGCGGGCCAGAGCCCGGCCAGCCCCGGCACGGCGACCGGAGCGCTCGCGGGCCCGCGCGCCGGGCCGCTCTTGGAGACGTTCGTCGGGGTGTTCGGGCCGAGCGGCGCCGGAGGCGCGTCGGGCCACGGATGGAGAGCCGGGGCGTGCCGCGGCCTGCCACCCGCCATGGCGGCGGGTGCTGCGACTTCGTCTGCCTGGTCAACGGTCATGGTCAACAACCTCAGAGGCGTGCGGGGTGGTCACCGGCGAGCGTTCGCTATCTTGCTCCTCAAGTCGTGCAGATGCAAGACCGTCTGCATGAACCGATGCAAGAACGAATGCACGTGCATCTCGTACCATCGTGTGGGGTGGGGCGAGATCGCAGCCTTCGCGTGAAGGCTGAGACGCCTGGAGGGGGCAGACCAACGATGGACGGCCAACAGCTGCTGGACGTCTGGCGCGGCGAACTCGTGTGGCAGAAGAGCCGGCGGAGCAATCCGTCCGGCAACTGCGTCGAGATGGCCGAACTCCCCAGCGGGGAGATCGCCGTGCGGAACTCCCGCGATCCCGAGGGAGCCGTGCTCGTCTACACGCGCGAGGAGGTGGAGGCCTTCGTAGGAGGAGCCAAGGACGGCGACTTCGACCACATGCTCGTCTGACCACCCGCTCTAGGCCGGCACCGTCCGGCCCTGCACATTGGGCGGATCCCCGCTTAGACGCCCGACAAGCCCGCCGTCATCATGGCGGGCTCCGGGAGGACCGTCACCTCCCGGCAACCGACAAGGAGTCCGACCGGCTCGCGCAGCTGCTCCCAGCCCGGAGGGGCTGCGCCCGGGGGACACACCAGGTTCACGCTGGAGAACCACCCGCGCTTGGCCGCCGCAGCCTGGACCGCCCAGCGGTCCGGGCCCGCCCCCAAGCGCCTCCAGCC
>NZ_SMJX01000262.1 GCF_004348535.1 Actinomadura sp. KC216 | reverse complement strand
CCTCGGGATCCTGCCCGGGACGGGGCCGCTGGTAGTGCGTGCCGTTCTGGCTCGGGCTCGGGCTCTGCGGCCGGGCCTGGTTGTGGGGGCGGCTCGTCGGCTGGAACTGGCCGGGGTCGCGGCGGGTCGGCGGGTTCAGGTCGTCCGGGTCGAGGACGGTCTCCGACGCGTCGTCCGCCCGGGTGGGCATGAAGCGCCCGGACGGCTCGTCCGCCACCGTCTCCTCGACCTGCGCCGCCGGCGGGGGCAGCATCGCCACCCGGGTGAGCAGCGGGTGCGCCTGCGCGGCGGTCATCCGGTGCACCGGCTCGCGGGCCAGCAGGCCCTCCAGCACGTGCGCGAGCGGGCCCGCGTTGCGCGCCGGCGGGACCGGCTCGGTCAGCGCGGCCTGCAGCGACGCCATCGCGTCCGACCGCTCGTAGGGGGAGCGCCCCTCGACGGCCGCGTACAGGGTCGCGCCGAGCGCCCACAGGTCGGAGGCGGGCACCGCGCGCTCGCCCTGCGCCCGCTCCGGCGGGATGTAGGCGGGCGAGCCCATGACCAGGCCCGTCTGCGTGAGGGTCGTGTCGCCCTCCACCTGCGCGATGCCGAAGTCGGTGAGCACGACCCGCCCGGTGTCGGTGATCAGCACGTTGCTGGGCTTGACGTCGCGGTGCAGGATGCCCTTCTCGTGCGCGTGCCGGAGCGCCCCGAGCATCTGCAGCCCGATGTCGGCGACCCGGCGGTGCTCCATCGGCCCGCGTTCGAGAAGGTCCTGCAGGGACGGGGCGAGGACCAGCTCCATCACGATCCAGGGCCGGTCGGACTCCTCGACCACGTCGTGGACGGTCACGACCCCGCTGTGGTTAAGCCGCGCCGACGCCCGCGCCTCCCGGAACGTCCGCTCGTACAGGACGCCCCGCTCGCTCTCGTTCAGCCCGGGCGGGAGCACGACCTCCTTGACGGCGACCTCGCGGTCCAGCATCACGTCGAAGGCGCGCCACACGGTGCCCATGCCGCCCCGCCCGACGACCGAGTCGAGCCGGTAGCGGTTACCGAGCAGACGTGCCTGTGCCATGGCTAGAGGGTCCCCCCACTGGTCATCCCACCCCGGAGGGACGGAACGTGTCGAGCACATTCTTCACGAGTGCCTCGTTCGCGTTCCACTGGGACGCGGGAACCGCAACCACCACAGCATAGGGCCGGCCATCGACGATCACACCGCGATCGCGCGCCCGGGTGACGCCGCCCGCGCGCGACCACGCGAACTCGATGTCGGCGGCGGGCACGCCGCCGACGTCCGTCCGCATGATCTCACCGATCCGGCGGAAATCCTTCAGTTTCCCGTCGGCGAGGGCCTCCTGCTCCCAGGTGACCCAGTGCTGGTAGGGGTCGCCGGACCACTGCGTCTGGTCGACCTGCACGTAGGCGCTGGTCCGGGGATCGAGCCAGATGACGCTGTTGCCCTGCTCCGACCGCCGCCAGCCGGGCGGGACGCCGATGGTGAACCCGGGGCCGCCCGCCCGCACGAGCCCGGGCGGGAGCGGCGCGTCGGCCGGATCGGGCGAGGTGGATGACGCGGGCGCCGCGGGCGTCGTGGGCGTGTCCGGCACGGACCGGCCGGTCGCGGGCGGGGACTGCTGCGCCGCGGCCTGCCCACCGCCGCCGGACGATCCGTCCGGCCACAGCAGGAACCCGGCGACGGCCAGGACCGCCGCCGCGGTGACGGCGCCCGCGAGGATCGGCAGCACGGGCGACCGCTTCCGCGCGGGGACGGGCGCCGTCCACTGGCCGCCCGGCTCCGGGACGGGCACGGGCACGGGCACGGAAACGGGAGCGGGGACGGGGGTCGTGCTCAGGGCGGGCGGCGCGTCCGACACGGTGTGGTCGGCGGCGGCCTGGCCGGAGGCGATGGCGGTGAGGGCCTCCTCGGCGCGGTCGCCGCTCATCCGCCGGACGGGGTCGCGCTCCAGCAGCCCGGTGAGGACGGGCGCGAGCGGCCCCGCGTTCCTCGGCGGCGGGACGTCCTGCGTCATCACCGCCGCGAGCACCGCCATCGGATCGCTGCGGTGGTGCGGCGCGCGCCCCTCCGTCGCGGCGTAGAGGGTCGCGCCGAGGGCCCACAGGTCGGACGCGGGGATCGCCGGGTCGCCGTTGACGCGCTCCGGCGACATGTACGAGGGCGACCCGATGAGCAGCCCGGTGCCGGTGAGCGTCGCGTCCCCCGCCACCTGCGCGATGCCGAAGTCGGTGAGGACGGCGCGGTCGCCGTCCGCGACCAGCACGTTCGCGGGCTTGACGTCGCGGTGCAGGATGCCGATCGCGTGCGCGGCCCGCAGCGCGCCGGCGATCTGCCGCCCGATCGCGGCGGCGCGGGCGGGCGGGAGCGGGCCGTCCTCCTCCACGATCTCCTGGAGGGAGCGGGCCGGGACGAGCTCCATGACGATCCACGGCCGGCCGTCCTCCTCGACGACGTCGTGGACGGTCACGACGCCCGGATGGTTCAGCCGCGCGGAGGCGCGGGCCTCCCGCAGCGTCCGGCGGTGCCGGTTCTCGCGCTCGGCGTCGTCCAGCCCGGCGGGCAGGACGACCTCCTTGACCGCGACCTCCCGGTCGAGGGTCTCGTCGCGGGCCCGCCACACCGTGCCCATGCCGCCGCGTCCGACCACGGATTCGAGCCGGTACCGGCCCGCGAGAACGCGACCTGCCATCAGACGCGGGTCTCCTTCGGTCGTCGTCGGCCCGTCGTCAGTCGCCGGCGGGCTTGAAGAAGCGGTAGACGGGCTGGAGGTCGGCGTGGACCTTGGCCCAGTCCTTGTCGGGGGCGCAGAGGAGGATGGCGTAGCCGTGCCCGCTCGCGACGAACCCGCGGTTGAGGATGCGCATGCGGCCGCTCTTGCCGTCGTAGGTGAACTCCCAGTCGGCGGAGTCGTCGCCGTCGCCGGTGTCGGGGACGGGCGGCTGGTCGCCGGTCGGCGCGATCTTGATCTTCTGGTAGCCGGGGAAGCGGGGCCCGTTGCTCTCCTGCCGCTTCCAGTCGTCGATCGCGCTGTCGCCGGGGTCGTCGGTCTGGTCGATCTGGAGGTAGGTCTTGCGGTCGGGCGAGTAGAAGAAGTCGCCGCCCGCCTTGCGCTCGGGGCCGCTCCAGCCGGTCGGGACGGGCACGGAGTAGCCGCTGCGGTCGTTGTGCATCCGGAAGCCGGCGGGGAGCCCCGCGCTCGGCGAGCCGCTGGGTTTCGCCGTGCTCGCCGGTGCGGACGGGCTCTTGGACGACGTGGTCGTCGCGCCCTGCTTGCGGGCCGGCTTCTCGCCGCCCCCGCCGCCGTTGGCGAGCGCGATGCTCGCGACGATCACGATGACGATCAGGACGACCGCGGCGACGATCACCACTTTGCGGTTGGAGGCGAGCGCGGGGCGCCCGACCGGGTGCGTCGTCGGCGGGAAGTGCGTCGTCGTGTCGGCCGGTGGCGCGTCGCCGGACGAGCCCTGCTGGAGCGACCCGTGACCGGACGGCGCCGCGCCCGCGGTCGGCTGCGTGCGCTGCGCGCGCGGGCGGGAGCGCCAGGACAGGACGCGGTCAGGATCGGGAGTCGTCTCGCCGGGCCCCGCCTTCGAGGCCCGCCCGGCGGCGTCCCCGGACCCGGGCGTGACCGCCCTGCCGGAGCCGGTCGCGGGCCCGGCGGCGCCCGCCGCGGCGGACGGGATGTCGAAGCTGGTCAGCTGGTCGGGACGGGCGCCCAGGGTCTCGGGACGGGGCGCCGCGCCGCCCGGGTCGACGCTCGTCGCGCCGCCGGGGTCGTCCATCTCCGCCGGGATCGGCTCGTCGGGCGCGTACGTCTCCGGGTACGGCTCGGCATACGCCTCCGCGAACGCGTCCGAGGTCGTCATCTGCGGGCCGGGAAGCTCGCCGGCGGAGTACTCGACGGCCATCGTCCGCTGGTTGTCGACGCTCTCCCGGCGGACGATCTCGTCGAGCAGCGCGCCCGCCTCGATCGCCTCCATCCGCTCGTCGGGGTTCTTGCGCAGCAGGCCGTCGATGACGGGGATGAGCCGGCCGCCCTTCTCCGGCGGGTCGGGCTCGTCGGAGATCACCGCGACCAGCGCGGCCATCGGCTCGGGCCGCTCGAACGGCGACTTGCCGTTCACCATCGCGTACAGGGTGACGCCGAGGGACCACAGGTCGGAGGCGGGGCCGGCGACGCGCCCGCGGGCCCGCTCCGGCGCGATGTAGGCGGGCGAGCCCATGACCAGGCCCGTCTGGGTGAGGGTGGCGTCGCCGGAGGCGGTGGCGATGCCGAAGTCGGTGAGCACGGCGCGCTCGCCCGTCCGCCCGGCGCCGGTGATCAGCACGTTGCTGGGCTTGACGTCGCGGTGCAGGACACCGGCCTGGTGCGCGGCGTGCAGCGCGGCGAGCATCTGCCGGCCGATCTCGGCGGCGCGGTGGACCTCCAGCGGCCCCTCCTGCTTGATCACCTGGTCGAGCGAGCGGGCCCGGATGAGCTCCATGATGATCCAGGGGCGGTCGTCCTCCTCGACGACGTCGTAGACGGTGACGACGCCGGGGTGGCCGAGCCGCGCGGCCGTGCGCGCCTCACGGAACGTGCGCTTATGGTGTACGGCGCGTTCCTCATCGGTGAGACCATGCGGGAGGATGACCTCCTTCACCGCGACGTCACGACCGAGGACCTCATCGTGCGCCTGCCAGACCGTCCCCATGCCGCCGCGGCCGACCTGGGTGACCAGGCGGTAACGGCGGGCGAGCAACCGCTCACCGGTGGGTTCACTTGGCATATCCGCGACCATATCGACTTTTGCTGACAACCTTGGACCGAGCTTGCAAGCCACATCCCCCTACCCGTACGACGCCCGGCTCTACCTGGAGGTTCGCCGCCCAGAGGGTCGCCACGCGGCGGTTCGCCGCCCGCGCCCCGGTCGCCCGGGAACGCCCGCACCGGACACCGACCGGCGTGACATCCGTGACCGGTAACCGGGTCGAGTGGGGGCGGTTGATCCAGGCCGCGCCGACCATCTTCTTCTGGTACACCCGCCTCTCCGGGATCCTGTCGCTGCTCGCGTGGGTCTCCTATGGTCTCATCCTCGAGATGGCCGACATCTGGGCGCTGCGCTGGATCGGCTACCTCGGCTGGTTCCCGAGCGTGCCCCTCGGGCTGCTCTGGATCCTGCTGTCGATGGGCGTCCGGCGGCGCAAGAAGGCCGCGTGGCGGATCCTCCTGCTGATCTTCTGCCTGCCGGCCGCGCTGGTGGTCACCGGGGTCCTGACGACGCTCCTCGACCCGGGCCGGCGCACGCCCCCCGGCCTGATCGTCACCACCGGCGTCTATCTCGCGGTGCTCGTCCTGCTGGTCGCGGCGCGCGGGCAGTTCACCACGCTGCCCGACCGCGCCGACCGCCGCCTCGCGGGCCTGGTGTTCACCAACCTGCTGTTCGTGACCTGCGGGATCGGCACGTTCCTCGTCACCCTCACCGACCGCGACCACAGCGGCGGCCCGTGGACGCACCCGCTCTACGCGATCTCCCAGACCGTCCTCGGGCCGCGCGTCACGGGCAAGCCGATCGACGTGGACGTGCCGCTGTGGGTGGACGCGATCCTGTGGGTCCTCGGCACCGGGCTGCTGATCGCCACGTTCTGGGCGATGTTCAAACCGGGGCGCCGCGACCCCGTCCTGCGGCCGAAGGAGGAGCTCGCCGCGCGCCGGCTGCTCGCCGAATACGGCGAGCAGGACTCGCTCGGCTACTTCGCGCTGCGCCGCGACAAGGACGTCATGGTCGCACCGAACGGTAAGGCGGCCATCGCCTACCGGGTCGAAGGTTCGGTCTCGCTGGCCAGCGGCGACCCGCTCGGCGACCCCGAGTCGTGGGACCGGGCGATCGAGGCGTGGCTGGAGGAGTGCCGCGCGCACGCCTGGATCCCCGGCGCCGTCAGCGTCGGCGAGCGCGGCGCGCACGCCTACCGGCGGCACGGGTTCGACGCGCTGGAGCTCGGCGACGAGGCCGTCATCGACCTCACCCGCTTCAACCTGGAGGGGCGGGAGATGCGGCAGGTCCGGCAGGCCGTCCGGCGGGTCGAGCGGGCCGGGTACCAGGTGCGGATCCGGCGGCACTCGCAGATCCCCGACTGGGAGATGGCCGAGCTGATCAGCAGCGCCGACGCCTGGCGCGGCGAGGACACCGAGCGCGGCTTCTCGATGGCGCTCGGCCGCCTCGGCGACCCCACCGACGGCCGCTGCGTCATGGTCGAGGCGTTCGACGGCGACGGCCAGCTGCGCGGGCTGCTCAGCTTCGTCCCGTGGGGACGGGCGGGCCTGTCGCTGGACCTGATGCGCCGCGACCGGGCCGCCGAGAACGGCCTCAACGAGTACATGGTCGCCAAGCTCGCCGAGAAGGCCGCCGCCGTGGGCGCGCAGCAGCTCTCGCTGAACTTCGCGATGCTGCGGTCGGCGTTCGCGCGCGGCTCGCAGATCGGCGCGGGGCCCGTCGCGCGGCTGTACTACCGGTGCCTGTCGTTCGCGTCGAAGTTCTGGCAGCTCGAATCGCTGTATCTGGCGAACTCCAAATACCTTCCCGACTGGCGTCCGCGCTACATCTGCTACACGCAGAGTCGCGACCTCGTCCGGCTGGGCCTCGCCTACGCCCGCGCGGAGGGCTTCCTGCCGAACCTGAACCGGCCGAAGCTGGACCGCGCCGCCGCGACGGGCCCGGCCAGCGGTCTCGTCGAGCGGATCAAGGAGATCGAGGACGCCGCCGAGGCGGCCTGCGTGCCCCGGCGGCGGCTGTCGGAGCAGGAGCGGGTCAGGCACGCCAAGCTCGACCGGATCCGCGCCGCCGGGATGGAGCCGTACCCGCTCGGCTGCGAGCGCACCGACGTCGCCGCCGACATCCGCGCCCGGTTCCCGGCGCTGGCGCCCGACACCCGCACCGGGACGCGCGCCGCGATCGCGGGGCGGGTCGTCCTCGCCCGCGAGCACGGCCGGCTGATCTTCGTGACGCTGCGGGACGAGACCGCCGACCTCCAGGTCATGCTGACCGCCGACGCGCTCGGCGACGACTCGCTGCACAGGTGGAAGGCGCTCATCGACCTCGGCGACCAGGTCGCCGTGGACGGCGAGGTCGTCACGTCCCGGCGCGGCGAGCTGTCGGTGCTCGCCTCGTCGTGGACGCTCGCCGCGAAATGCCTGCGCCCGCTGCCGAACAAGCGGTCCGGGCTGTCGGACCCGGAGGCCCGCGTCCGGCAGCGGTACGTCGACTTCATCGTCAACGACGACGCCCGCCGCATGCTGCGGATGCGCGGGGACGCCGTCGCCGCCGTCCGCGACGCGCTGCGCGAGCGCGGATACCTCGAAGTCGAGACGCCGATGCTGCAGCCCGTCCACGGCGGCGCCGCGGCCCGGCCGTTCACCACCCAGATCAACGCCTACAACATGCAGCTCTACCTGCGGATCGCGCCCGAGCTGTACCTGAAGCGGCTGCTGGTCGGCGGTGTGGGCCGGGTGTTCGAGCTGAACCGCAACTTCCGCAACGAGGGCGTGTCGCACAAGCACAATCCCGAGTTCACGATGCTGGAGGCGTACGAGCCGTACGGAGACTACGACACGATGGCGACGCTGACCCGCTCCCTCGTCGTGGCCGCGGCCCGCGCCGCGCTCGGCACGACCGTCGTCGTCCGGGACGGCGTCGAGCACGACCTCGCGGAGCCGTGGCGGGAGATCACCGTCTACGGGTCGGTGTCCGAGGCCGTCGGCGAGGAGATCACGCCGGACACGGCGGTGGACGTCGTGCGCAAGCTCACCGACCGGTTCGGGCTGGGGTTCGACCCGCGGTGGGGGCAGGGGAAGCTCGTCCAGGAGCTGTTCGAGGCGCTCGTCGAGGAGGAGCTGGCGGCGCCGACGTTCGTCCGGGACTACCCGGCGGAGACCTCGCCGCTGACCCGCCCGCACCGCCGCGACCCGCGCCTCGCCGAGAAATGGGACCTGATCGTCTTCGGGCTCGAACTCGGCACCGCGTACTCGGAGCTGATCGACCCCGTCCTGCAGCGGCGGCGGCTCACCGAGCAGTCGCTGCAGGCCGCGGGCGGCGACCCGGAGGCGATGGAGCTGGACGAGGACTTCCTGCGCGCCCTCGAATACGCGATGCCCCCGGCGGGCGGCATGGGCATGGGCATCGACCGGCTGCTGATCACGCTGACGGGCTGCAGCATCCGCGAGACGATCCCGTTCCCGCTGGTGCGCCCAGGGGGTTAGAGGGTTCGCGGGATGGGGCGGTAGCCCTGTTCGGCCAGCCAATGGCGTGCGGTGCCGCGCCTGGCGTCCTCTCCCTCGGGGAGGATGCCGGGCGGGATCGGCAGCCAGCGCCCGGGGTCGTGCGTCTCGTCCGTGGGGATCTCGCCGGCGAGCAGGACGTCGCCGCGCTCCAGGTCGAGGACGTGGAACCCGTCCTCCATGGCCGCCGCCACCGCCCCGAGGTCGGCGGGCAGCGGGAGCAGCCCCGCGGCGCGGCCGTGGCCGAGCGGCACGGACAGCTCGGCGGCCAGCTCCGCGTCCCCCGGCCACCCGCGCTCGGCCAGTAACGCGCGGCAGTCGTTGGCGAGCCACGCGCCCTCGGCCCGCCCGCGCGCGGCGGCCATGAGGGCCACGTCGCCCGCGTACTGCAGCACCGGCTCCAGCGGCCGGTCCTGCAGCAGTTCGAGCCCGGCGGCCCAGTCACCGCGATGCACGGCGGACCGCAATCGCGCCAGCGCCTCCACATCCCATTCGATCACATCGACATTTGTACAGACTTCTCCGGATGTGGGGAGGCGATTCAGCGCGTCCGCTCGTCCTCCGCGTGGACGGCGTTGAGTTCGCGGCCGTCCCGATCACGCTTGGACCGTCCAAATAGGCCGGCGGGGCCGCCCGCGTGGACGGGGCCGTACTCGCGCGGCCGTTCCACCGCCCTGCGCCGCCAGATCATCGCCGGGCTTCATGAGGATCACGCACAAGCGTGCTCGAACAGGACCCATGACTTCTCGTCGCCACGAATGACGTCGCGCCGCACCGGAACCAGTTCCTCTGGCACGCACGCGATTATGCACTACGGCACCGGCACTCTCCCACCGATTTATTCTCGGCGGCCCACTCCCTTCAGCTGAAAAATCGTTGGGGATTCCGCACGGAACTCAGTACCGTTGGCGCTGTTCTGAACGGGAAGGTGAAGAGACCGTGGCAAAGCTCAATCAGATCATCGCCATTGAGAAAGGCGTGAAGAGCCGTGCTCAGCGCGAGCTGGCCGACGTCCTGCGCGTGCTGCAGAAGCCGGCGCTGCTGTCGGGCATCTCGCGGGTCTACCGTCCCAAGGACGAGGAGGGCGAGACGCTCCCGCCGGAGTCGACCAAGGTCCAGGTCAGGTCGGAGGACGCGCTGCGCGATGTCGCCACCGCGCTGACCAGGCTGTTCGACGTCGTCGCCACCAAGGACTGGGCGAACCGCGAGGCCCGCGCCGACGTGGTCGTCGACGGCCGGACGATCGTCGCGCAGGCGCCGGTCACGTACCTGCTGTTCCTGGAGAAGCAGCTCACCGAGCTGCTCGCGCTCATCGACAAACTGCCCGTCCTGGACGCCGCCGAGTCGTGGAGCTACGACGAGAGCCAGGACGTGTGGCGCACCGATCCGGTCGAGACGTCCCGCACGAAGAAGGTGCCGCGGGCGCACGTCCTGTACGAGGCGACGGAGAAGCACCCGGCGCAGGTGGAGACGTTCACCGAGGACGTCATCGTCGGGACGTGGACGAAGGTGGCGTTCTCCGGGGCGCTGCCCGCGCGCCGTGTCAACGAGCTGCGCGACCGCGTCGACCGCCTGCAGGCCGCGGTGAAGTACGCGCGCGAGGAGGCCAACGCGGCGGAGGTCGACGACCGGCAGGTCGGCGAGGCCGTTTTCGCGTACCTGCTCGCCCGATGAATTCCCGGGCCCTTTCTCATCCGGCCGGCGGACGGCCGTCCGGATGAGGAAGGGCCCGCCCGAGACTCCCCCGCTGGAGCGCGGGGGTCGCGTCCGAAAGGGCGCGGAAGCTGAGGACGAGGCTCATTCTCAAAGCGGTGACACTGGCGGTTCAAATCCGCTCCCGGGCACTCGCGTCCGGGTGGCCCAAGTCTGGTAGAGGCGGCCGCGTCATGCTCAGATTATCGCTCCAGAATCAGTATTCGCCGTTCTCTCGCCGGCGAAGGCGGCCGGTCTTTCCCGAGGTTGGCAGTTCGAATCTGCTCCGCGGCTCTCGTGCTGCGGTAGCTCAATGGAAGAGCGCGGGCAAGAAAACCTGATCTGCCGCCTGTTCAACGCCGGTGAGCGCATACAGCGGCACACGGGCCCCGGGGCTGGGTAGCACCCCGGGGCCCACCGCCGTTCCGTCCCCGATGGATTGTGGAGTCAGGCCGTCCATGGGGTGATGCGGACGTCGTGGTCGGCGCCGGGGGCGGCGAACTCCAGAAGGCGGGCGGCTTCTTCCTCGACGGCCGTTTCGTCCGGGAGGGGCGCGAAGCGCTCGATGGTGAGGGCGGCGGTGGCGGCCTTCCTGTCGTGCTTGAGCGTCCAGAGGCCGTGGACGCGGCCGTCCACCAGGAGCGTGGGCTTCGTGACCGCGCCCACGCAGACGATCTTGCGCTGCTCGTCGGTCATCAGCCGGGTGCGGTCGGCGTAGGCGAGGATGAGGTTGTCGAAGCCCGGCAGGAAGCGGACGGGCGCGGGCCCGTCGTCGGGAATCCGCAGGTCGGGCAGGTCGAAGAGGTCCACGCCGTTCTCGTCCTTGTAGACGCGGAGGCCGGGGCGGAGTTCCTCGAAGGCGGCGTCCATGCGGCGCAGGCCGGACCACATCTGGAAGTCCTTGACGGACGCTGGCCCGAACGCGGCCAGGTAGCGGCGGATCAGGCGGGCGGGAACGTCCTCGTACAGGGGCTCGCCGATCCATTCCTCGGCGAGGGCGAACGGGGTGGCGCCGCCGACGTTCCAGGTCCCGCTGGGCGGCGGGTGGACGACGGGCAGCATCGCCTGGACCGACCATCCGAGAGCCAGGACGTCGCGGTCGGGCCACAGCTCGGCGAGGGCGCGGGCGAGCTGGGGACGGGTGAGGACCTGGCCGTCCAGGAGCTTGCGGGCTTCGGTGGCGAGCACTTCCAGGTCCCATCCCTTGGAGTCGCGGCCGAACGCGGCCTGCCGCCCGCGGGTGAGGCATTCCTGGACGAGCGGGCGCAGCCACCGGTAGTCGTCGGCGAGGGCCAGGTGCTGCGTGCCCCGGAGGATCGACCCGCGCACGACGGAGCGCTCGTTCATGAGGTCGGTGAGTTCCTGCTGCCGGAAGCCGGTGAGCCTCGTCCACAGGCAGTAGTACGGCACGTTGTTCTCCTGCGCCTGGATCGCGACGAGGAGGGCGACCGCGTCCCGGGCGGACATGTCCGAGCGTTTCAGGAGGAGCTGCCGGTCCAGCGCGGCCCGGTTCAGCGCCCGTCGGTCCAGTACCCGCATCGCCACCCCGCTTCCAAGAGGAACGAACCATTCCGCTCCACTATATCAGAACGGAATGGTCTATTCCGGAGGTCGGCTAGCCCGGATCGCCCTGCTGCTCCCGGTACGCGCCGACCGCGTAGCGGAGCCGGGCGCCGACCAGGAGGGCCTCGTCCTCCGGGCAGCCGAGCAGGCGGGTGACCAGCTCCACGATCTGGTCGTCGGACAGGTCCGGCTCCCGTTCGGCGATGCGCCCGACGATCTCGATCAGTTCGGGACGCTTGTAGCC
>NZ_SMJX01000261.1 GCF_004348535.1 Actinomadura sp. KC216 | reverse complement strand
GGCCAAGGGCCTCCCCCGCCGCCTCACCCCGGCATGGACCCGTACCAGCCGCGCTACGACGCCCGCCGCCGGCATGACGGCTCAGCGACCGTCGCCAACGTGGTTCGCGTCGTCACCGGCACCGTCGCCGCGATCTTCCTGCTGCACATCCTGTTCGTGGTCTTCGACGCCAACCAGGGCAACGGCTTCGTCCACGGCGTCTACAACGTCGCCAAGGCCCTCGTCCTCGGCCTCGGAGACGTCTTCACCCCCGACGACGCCACACTCGGCGTCGTCCTGAACTACGGATTCGCCGCGCTGCTCTACCTCGTCGTCGGCCAACTCATCGTCCGCGCCCTGAACCGCCACTGACGCCTCCCACGACCGCGGAGCCGACGACACAGAGTTTCCATTCACCTGGGCAGCAGCCATCCCAACGCACGGGACACGGCCGTCAACGGCCTCGGCGGCGTCCCAGATCATCTCGGCGCGTTTGCCCGGTTGGCGTTGCAAGACGCCCGCCATGGACGGCAGCGCAGGTGCCGTGGTCGACGACGACCCCGCCGGGAGCGCAGGGCGACGCCCATGTTCCACAGCCGGGCGCCCAGCCGCAGTGCCCAGCCGAGTGCGTCTCTTCCACCGAGGCGCCTACGGCACCTTCACCCCACCGACCCCACCCACCGCCGACGCACCTCGGCCAGCTGAGTGCGTTTCACCGTGCGGGGGCCGGTTCGGACGGCAGGGTGGATGCGGGGTGGCGGCTGCGGCGGTAGTGGGAGGCCAGCGCGTTCCAGGCCGTGGTCGTGGCCAGGGACAGGACGAACAGGGTTCCGGTGACGAGAGTGATGGTGCCGCCCGCGGCGACGTCGTAGCGGATGGATATCTGCACACCGATCAGCCCGCTGGACGCGCCCGCGACGACGGCGATGGCCGTCATGGCGGGGATGTTGTGGGTCCACAGGCGGGCGATGGCGGCCGGGCCGACCAGGACGGCGACGGACAGGATCGCGCCGGCGGCGGGCACGGCGACCACGATGACCGCCTCGACCGTCAGCAGCAGCGCCAGGTCGGTCAGGGCCGGGCGGTAGCCGGCGGCGGCGTACCCGCCGGGGTCGAAGGCGCGGAAAGTGAGCTGCCGGCCCGCTCCGAGGAGGAGGACGGCGACGATGGCGCCGGCCACGGTCACGGCGATCAGGTCGCCGGTTCCGACGGTGAGGATCTGGCCGACCGTGTAGGCGGTCAGATCCCTGGAGAAGCCGTCGCGTGTCGACGCCAGCACGACGCCGAGCGCGAAGCCGGCTGACAGGACGATCCCGATCGCCGTGCTCATGGCCTGCGCCGGTCGCCGGGACAGTGCCAGCACCCCCAGCACGATCAGTACGCCGAACAGGCCGCCGCCCGCGTACAGGTTGATGCCCGCGACCGCGGCCAGGACGACGCCGGGGAACGTGGCGTGTGTCATGGCCAGGGTGAAGAACGGCAGTCTGCGCAGCACGATCTGCACGCTGATCATTCCGCCGACCACGCCGAGGAGGACGGCTTCGACGAGCGCCCGGTCGACCGCCGTCATGCCGCGCTCCCCCGGACGGGCGCCCGGCGGACGCGCAGCCGCCGCCGGATCACACCGGCGGCGAGGGCGCCCACGTAGCAGGCGATGAGGACGAGCACGACGGTGCCGCCGGACGCGAGCCGCAGCCCGTGGTGGATCGACGCGTCGTAGCTGATCGCCAGGCCCACCCAGCCCGCGAGCGCGCCGAGGACGGCGGCGAGCGGCACGATCAGCGCCAGCCGGTCCGACACCGCCCGGGCCGCGGCGGCGGGCACGATCAGCAGCGCGATGACCAGGACCGTTCCGACCGCCCGGACCGAGGCGACCACGACCAGGGCGACGAGGGCGTTGGTGACCAGGTCCAGCAGGCCGATCCGGTAGCCGGCGGCCTGGGCGCCCTGCGGGTCGAACGCGCGGGCGATCAGCGGTCGCCGCAGCAGCGCCATCGCGGCGATGACCAGGATGGTGACCGCCAGGGTCTGCGCGAGCTGCTGCCCGGTGACGGTGAGGACGCGGCCGAACAGGAAGGCGGTCAGATCGGCGGTGTAGCCCGACTGCCGGGAGACCAGCACGACCCCGACGGCGAAGAAGGTGGTCAGCAGGACCGCCAGGGCGGTGTCCTCGGTGACGGCGCGGTGCCGCGTGAGCAGGGTGAGCAGCGCGGCGGTCGCGGCGCCCGCGGCCAGCGCGCCCCAGAAGATGCCGCCGTCCCCGCTGAGCAGGTGGCCGATGACGACGCCGGGGAAGACCGTGTGGGTCAGCGCGTCGGTGATGAACGCCAGGCGGCGCAGCAGGATCAGCACGCCGACGGTCCCGGCCAGCGCGCCCAGGATCACCATCACGGCCAGCGCCCGTCCCATGAAGGGAAACGTGAACGGTTCGACGAAGAACTGGTACATGAGCGCCGCCTAAGAGTGGGCGACGATGACACGGTCGCCGCGCAGTTCGAGCGCGTGCCCACCGTAGGTGGCGCGCAACCGTTCGGGGGTCAGCGTGGCGCGGGTGGGCCCGAAGCCGAACTGCTTGCGGTCGAGCAGGCACACCTCCTCGCAGGCCAGGTGGGCCAGTGCCAGGTCGTGGGTGGCCACGACCACGGCCGCGCCCTGCTCCTTCAGCGCGGCGATGGCGTCCAGCAGCGCCTGCTCGCTGACGGCGTCGACGCCGTTGAACGGCTCGTCCAGCAGCAGCAGCCGGGGTTCGGCGGCGATCGCGCGGGCCAGCAGGACGCGCTGGCGCTGCCCGCCCGACAGCGTCCCGAACCGGTGCCGGGCGCGGTCGGCCAGGCCGACCTGCTCCAGGGCGCGGTGGGCGGCCTGCTTGTCGGCGGCCTTGGGACGGCGCAGCCAGCCGATCCGCCGGTAGCGGCCCATGAGCACCACCTGGCCGACCGAGATCGGGAACTCCGGATCGAGCGTGTCGGCCTGCGGGACGTAGGCGACGTCGCGGCGGGCGTGGGCGGGCGAGGTGCCCAGCACGGTGACCCGGCCCGCGGCCAGCGGCACCAAGCCCAGGATCGCTTTGATGAGGGTCGACTTGCCGGCACCGTTCGGGCCGATCAGCGCGACGGCCTCGCCCGGCGCGACCTCGCCGTCGATTCTCTCCAGAGCCAGGGCCGAGCCGTAGGCGACGCTGACCTCCTCCAGCCGCAGTGCCGGCGACCGGACCTCCGCTTCCTTGTGAGTGCCCATGGTCAGCCCTTGAGCGCCGTGACGATGGTGGTGGTGTTGTGACGTTCCATCTCCAGGTAGGTCGCGCCGGCCGAGCCCGCCGGGCCGAGCGTGTCGCCGTACAGGGAGTCCTCCCCCGCCACGACCTTCACCCCGGCCTCGCGGCCGATGGTCTCGGCGGTCTTGGGCGGCAGCGAGGACTCGGAGAAGACCGCCTTCACGCCGGTCGACTTGATCTTGGCGACCAGCGAGTTGAGCTGCTTGCCCGACAGTTCGGCCGAGGTGTCGAAGCTCGGGATGATCGAGCCGACGAACGTCAGGCGGTAGCGGTCGATGTAGTACCCGAACGCGTCGTGGTTGGTGACCAGCTTGCGCTGCTCGACGGGCAGCGAGTTGATCTGGCCGGCGATCCAGGCGTCGAGTTGCTTGAGCTTGCCGGTGTAGGTCGTCAGGTTCGTCTCGTAGGCGGCCTTGTCGGCGGGGTCCTCGGTTCCGAAGGCGGCGGCGATGTGGCGGGTCATGATCTCGACGTTCCTGGGGTTGTGCCAGATGTGCGGGTCCCCGTCCGCCTCTTCCTCGTCGTGCCCGTGTTCCTCCCCGTGCTCGTGGCCGCCCTTGCGGATCGCCACGCCCTTGCTGGCGTCGACCACCGTGCCGTCGAAGCCGGCGGACTTGATCGTCTGGTCCAGCCACTTCTCCAGGCCGACGCCGCCCTTCACCACCAGGTCGGCGTCGGCGATGGCCTGGATGTCGGCCGGGGAGGGCTCGTAGTCGTGCGGGTCGACGTTGGGCTTGAGGATCTGGGTGACCGTGACCTTGTCGCCGCCGATGTTGCGAGCGAAGTCGGCCACCTGCGTGGTCGTGGCGACCACCTTCAGCTTCATCGTGCCGCCGCCGGCGTTGTCGGCGGAGCTGGAGCCGCCGCAGGCGGTGGCGGCGAGCAGCACGGCGGCCAGGACCGGTAGGGCAGGCCCGAGGGTTCGGATGCGCAACGTGTCTCCCCGCAGGTCGGAGGTGAGAATGAAAACGGATCCCATGTTCTTCTTATTGGGAATGATTGTCAATGTCGATCGATGCTCCTACCGTCGTCCTATGGCCTCCCACACCGCCCCCGCCGGCCGTCACCACACCGACGAGGCCGCCGCACGGCTTCGGGCGGCCGGGCTCTCCCCGACCCCGCGCAGGCGCCGGGTACTTCAGGCGCTCGGCCTCCGCCGGCGGCCCGTAGGCGCGCATGAGCTCTACGTCGAACTCACCCGCCAGGGAGACAACATCGGGATGTCGACGGTCTACCGGACGCTGTCCGCCCTCGCCGACGCCGGGCAGTTGCATGTCTTCGTCCGCGACGGCGAGACCCGCTACCGGCTGTGCGCCCCGGGCCGCCACTACCACCTGGCGTGCCGCCGCTGCGGCGACGTTCAGGAACACCCCGCCGCCGACGACGGCGGCTGGCTGGACGGCATCACGGCCACGGCCGATTTCCTTCCCGACCCGCACGAGACCGAGGTGCACGGCCTGTGCGGCCGCTGCCTGCGCGGCCAGGGCGATGATCCGGCCGGTTGATATCATCTGACGAAGCGAAGATCGCACCGTCGACCGGCCGGAGCAGCTCCCATGACTTCGCACGCGTCCCCCCGCCCGACACGCCAGGCCCCTGCATCCCGCGGAGGAACGCGGGTGCGGGGTACGCAGCAGGCCGAGGCCCTCTCCCGGGTGCTGGCGGACCTGTCCGAGTTCCGCAGCGCCCAGGACATCCACGGCGAGCTGCGGCGCCGCGGCGAGGGGATCGGGCTGACCACGGTCTACCGCCATCTTCAGGTGCTGAGCCGGGACGGCACGGTCGACACGCTCCGCGACGAGACCGGCGAGACCCTCTACCGGCGCTGCCGGACCAGCACCCACCACCACCATGTGACCTGCCGCTCATGCGGCTACAGCGTCGAGGTGGAGGGACCCGCGATCGAGACCTGGGCCGAGCACGTCGCCGCCGAGGCGAGGTTCACCGACCTCAACCACACCGTGGAGATATTCGGCCTGTGCCCCAACTGCACCCCGGCACAGCTGACCTCGCCGACCACCCGAGCACAGACCTCCCCCGCCTGATCAACAGGCCCGCTGCGCCCGGCACCCGTGCCGCGTGGACGTCCGGGATCCTCGCGGCCGGCCCGGGTCGCTCCGGCCGTCGTCGCACGTGAGCTGGACGCCCGAACGACGATCTCCGCGGCGGGATGCGTCCGGGCACTCGCGGTCGCGCAGTGGGCACGTATAGTCTCATATGAGACTATCTCAACTGAGCAGCGGCGATTCAGTGATTGATGGGGGGACGTCCATGTCCGAACGCACCCGACGGGCGGCGGCTGTGGCCGGGGCCTTGTCCGGCGGTGGCGCCCGTGACCCGGTCATGGTGGCCAGCGGCGTGTTGAAGACCTATGGCTCCGGCGACGGGGCGGTCACCGCGTTGCGAAGGGTTTCGGCGGCGTTCGCCCGGGGGCAGTTCACCGCGATCATGGGGCCGTCCGGGTCGGGGAAGTCGACGTTCCTGCACTGCCTGGCCGGGCTGGACACCGTGACCTCCGGCGCCGTCGTCCTCGGCGAGGTCGAGCTCACCGGCCTGTCGCGGACCGGGCGCACCCGGTTGCGCCGCGACCGGATGGGGTTCGTGTTCCAGTCGTTCAACCTGCTGCCGATGCTGACGGCGGAGGAGAACATCCGGCTCACCGGGCGGCTGGCGGGCCGCCAGGCCGACGAGGGGTGGTTCGACACGGTCGTGGACGCGCTCGGCCTGCGCGAGCGGTTGGGCCACCGGCCGAGCGAGCTGTCGGGCGGGCAGCAGCAGCGGGTCGCGGTGGCGCGGGCGCTGCTGACGCGGCCGGAGGTGCTGTTCGCGGACGAGCCCACCGGCAACTTGGACTCGCGGTCGGGCGCCGAGGTGCTCGGGTTCCTGCGCACCGCCGTGGACGCCTACCGGCAGACCGTGATCATGGTGACGCACGACCCGCTGGCCGCCGCGCACGCCGACCGGGTGCTGTTCCTCGCCGACGGGACGATCGTCGACGAGTTGCCCGCGCCCACCATCGACGCCGTGCACGCCCGCATGCGCAGGCTGGAGGGCTGACGCCGTGGGAAACGCCTTGTGGCTCATCGCGCGCCGTTCGTTCGCCGAAGGCTGGCTGCGGCTGGCCGCCACGCTGCTGGTGGCGCTGGGTTCGATCGCGCTCATCGCCGGTTCGCTCCAGTTCGCGCTGCGCGCGCAGGAGGCGGTGTCGGGCAGCGACGCGAGCGAGTACTTCCGCGCGGACGTTCTCGTGCAGGGCGGCACGGTCGACCTGGACGACCCGTACGCACCGTCCAACGGCCGGATCCGCATGGACCGCATCGCGGCCCGGCCCGGAGTGGCGGCCGTCGCCGGGGACGCCACCGTGACGGTGACGGCCGCACGTCCCGACGGACGGGCGATCACGGCGTCCGCCGAGGGCCGTACGCTGCTGCGTCCCTGGGTGCCCGACCCGCGGCTCAATCCGTACCGGCTTGAGGCTGGACGCTCCCCCACCGTGGAGGGCGAGGTGGCGATCGTCCGGCACATGTCGCGGGCCGGGAAGGTGAAGGTCGGCGACACGCTGACGTTGACGCTGCCCCGCCAGACGCAACGGGTGCGGATCTCCGGCATCGTCAGCGTCCAGGACCGTGACGCGGTGGCGTCCGGCGACCTGGTGCTGGCCCCGCCCGAGACCGTCCGACGCGTTGCGATGCTCACCCCGGGCACCTGGCAGAGCGTCTGGGTGAAGGCTGAGCCGGGCGTGCCCGCCGAACGGCTGCGCGGTGACCTGGCCCGGGCGCTGGGCGGCGCGGCCACGGTGCGGACCGCGGAGTCCGTGCGGCGCGCGCAGAGCGCCGCCGCGGAGGGCGAGGGCGCCTCGATCGCCGGCGTCATCGGCATGCTCGCCTCGGTGGCGATCTTCGTCGGGCTGTTCGTGGTGGCCAACACGTTCGGGACGCTGGTCCGGCAGCGCACCCGGCGGCTCGCGCTGCTCGGGGCGATCGGCGCCACGCCGCGGCAGATCAGGCGGCTGATCCGGCTGGAGGCGCTGGTGCTGGGCGGCGTCGCCTCGGCGGGCGGGGTGGCCGCGGGCTATCCGGTGTCCGCGCTGATCACCCGGCTGTTCGCGCGGGACGGCTTCGACGTCTCGGCCGCGGGCGCCCAGTTCGGCTGGGTCGCGCTGGCCGTCCCGGCCGCGGCCGGGATCCTGGTCACCCAGGCCGCCGCCTGGCGGGCGGCCCGCCGCGCCGCGGGCGTCTCGCCCGTCCAGGCGCTGCGCAGCACCGTCACCGAGACCCCGGAACGCCGCTGGCCGCGGCTGCTGGGCACGTTCGCGATCTTCGCCGGTGCGGGCTTCTGGTGGGCGGTGGCGGTCGCGGTCCGCGTCGGCGACCCGCCCGGACCCGACCGCACGTTCGGGGTCTCGCTGATGGTCGTCTTCGGCGCGCTGTTCGCCGTGACCGGCCTGGCCGTCCTCACGCCGTTGTTCGTCAGGCCGCTGGGCGGGCTGGTCGGCCGTTTCGGGACGCTGGTCGGCGGCGAGACCGGGCGGCTGGCGCACGCCACCATCACCCGCAGCCCGCGCCGGGTCTCCTCGGCCGCCTCATCGCTGATGCTGGGCGTCGCGCTGGTCGCGTCCGTGGCGCTGGTCACGATGTCGGTGCACGACCGGTTCCGGGACGCGGGACGGGAGGTGATAGCGGCCGAACACGCGATCACCTCGACCGCCAGGACCGCCGAGGGCGCGCCCGCGCCGCTGGCCCGGGACGTCGCGGCCCTGGCGGCGGGCACGCCGGGGGTGACGAGGGCGACGGCCCTCACGCAGACCGAGGTCAAGCTGGTCTCGCCTCCCTCGAACCGTCTCGAACCGGACGAGGAACCCGAGCCGTTCTACTTCCTCGTCAGCGGCGCCGAGCAGGCCGGGCTGCGCGACGTCCTGCGGCTGGGCGGGCGCCCGCCCGCGCTGCGTCCCGGCCAGATCGCGCTGTCGTCGACCGTCGTGAAGGAGCGAGGGCTGCGCCGCGGCCAGGAGATCGTCGTCCGGGGTGCCCAAGGCCGGGTCGCCCTCACGGTGGCGGCCGTCTACCACGACCCGTCCCACCTGTTCGCCGAACAGGCGCTCGCGGCGCCCGCGACCATGGACCGGCTGGACGCCAACGCGGCGACCCAGGCCGTCCTGGTTCGGGGCGGCTCCCCCGAGGATCTGAAGCGCGCGGTGGCCGGAGTGCCCGGCGTGCGGGTCCTCGACCGCGACGCCTATGTGGACGCCGCGTCCAGCTCGCTCACCCGTCCGCTGCGGGCGACGTACAGCTTCGTCGGCATGGCGTTGCTGCTGGCGCTGTTCGGCATGGCGACCACGGTGTCGATGAGCGTCACCGAACGCACGCGGGAGTTCGGGCTGCTGGGCGCCGTGGGCACGACCATGAGGCAGATCCGCTCGATCGTCCGGTGGGAGGCGGCGACCGTGGTCGTCCTCGGCACGATCCTCGGCCTCGCGATCGCCATGGGGACGCTGACCCTCCTGCACGTGACGACGGGAAGCTCGTTCCTTCGTCCGGACCCGCCGTGGTGGCTGTTCCCGCTACTGGCGGCGGGCGCGGCGACGGCGACACTGGCAACCTCGGCCCTGCCCGCACGCCGGGCCGCCGCCATACCCGTCCTAGAAGCCGCCAAAGCCGAGTAAGCCCGAGCGCACACACATGGCCGCTCGTTGGCCGCTTGCCGGAGATCGCTCTCGTGGATGGTTCAGGTGCGTACGTGGGTGCTTCCTGCTGAGCCGAAGGACGTTGCCAGGAGGAGCCAGCCGAGGGCGTTGATCAGGGTTGAGGCGTATCCGCCGATCAAGATGACGGGGAAGGCGGCGATCATGGTCGCCGCTGCCCACCGGGGGACGGTGCGGTCGCGCCAGAAGGCGACGCCCATGAGGATCACGCCGAGCGCCATCAGCGGGACGAAGAGGCTTCCGGCGAGCATCGGGGCGATGAAGCCGTCGAGCTCCTTGAGGATCCTCTCGGTGACCGCGACGTCGTTGACGGTGTCATGGGAGGCGACGGCGGCGGCGGCGTAGCCGGACGCGCCGAAGGACACCGCGCTGAACCCGAGAAAGGTCAGGACGAGGCCGGTGGTGCCGATCCTCCTGGAGGCTTCGCGTGCCCTGAGCCCGATGATCAGAGCACCGGCGAGCGAGGTCAGCGCGAACAGCAGAAGCATGGCCATGGCGATCTGGAGCCGTCCGGTGGCGGCTGCCGCTTTGGGGATCCAGACCGCGGGCTCGTCGGCCAGCTGGTAAGGGAGGGCGAGGGCCCAGCCCGCCATGGCGAGCGGCCCGAGCGGGGCGAGGTAGCCCAGGATGCGCGGCGGCGCGGCCACAGCCGCTTGTGTCGTGGTCATGGTTGTGACCGTAGGTTTCCGCCTCCTGGCGGCACATCGGTGCTAACACCGGTCTCGCGGAGCCAGAGAAGGGCGGCGCGGACCCTGCGGTTGTGGTCGGCGTCCTGCGGCAGGCCGAGCTTGACGAAGATCGAGGCGAGGTGGGAGTCGACGGTGCGCTCGGAGACGACCAGGGAGCGGGCGATGGCCAGGTTGCTGAGGCCCTGGGCGAGCAGGCCGAGTACTTCGCGTTCGCGTGGGCTGAGCGCGGTCCCGGTGAGGTAGTGGTCGACGACCTGCCGGTCGATGGCCGTGCCTCCGTCCGCGACGCGGCGTATGACGGCCACGAAGTCGTCCAGGTCGAGAACGCGGTCCTTCAGCAGGTAGCCGAACCTGGCGGGGCGGTCGGCGGCCAGGCGCATGGCCAGGGCCGGTTCGACGATGTGCGAGAGCATGACGACCGCGATGTCCGGGAACCGGTCGCGGATCAGGAGGGCGGCTTTGGCGCCTTCGTCGGTGAAGGTGGGCGGCATGCGCACGTCGGCTATCACCACGTCGGGCCGGTGCGCGACGACGGCGTCGATGAGGCCGGCGGCGTCACCGGTCTCGGCGGCCACGTCCATGCCGTCCTGGGTGAGGAGGCGGGCGATGCTCTGCCGGAGCAGGACGAGGTCCTCGGCGATCACGACCCGCACGGGAGGCTCACCTCGACGATGGTGCCCTTCGGCTGTCCGTCGCTGACGACCAGGCTGCCGCCCGCCGTCCTGACCCGTTCGGACAGGCCGCGCAGGCCCGTGCCCGCTCGCAGGTCCGCGCCGCCCTTGCCGTCGTCGCGGACGATCAGGGTCGCGCGGTCGCCGCCGACCGTCAGCGCGACGGTGATCTGTTCGGCTTCGGCGTGTTTGAGCGCGTTGGTGACGGCTTCGCACACCACGAGGTAGGCGACGGTCTCGACCGGCGCGGGAAGCCGCTGCTCCGGGACCTCCAGGTGGACGCGGGTGGGGATGCGCCCGGTGAGGTCGCTCAGGGCGGCCTTGAGCCCGCGGCGGCTCAGCAGGTCGGGCGCGGTCCCGCCGGCCAGCGCGCGGAGCTCGTCGATCGCGGCGGCGAGGCCCTCGGCGGCGTCGGTGAGCACGAGCTGTGCCTCCGCGTCCAGCTCGCGCTGGGCCATCTTCAGATCGAGCGCGAGGGCCAGAAGGCGGCCTTGGACGCCGTCGTGGAGGTCGCGTTCCAGGCGCTTGCGTTCATCGGAGACCGCCTTCTCGACGCGTGCCGCCTGGTCCCTGACGGCCATTTCCAGGACGGCCCGCTCGATCATTGACTCCACTTCGGGCAGGCAGCCGTCCACGTCGGCGTCGTCGGGGAGCCCGGTCAGCCGGGCCGACGGGCCGATCGCCACGCCTTCCTCGGGCGCGGAACCCCCATCGGCCGCGACCCAGCCGCGTTCGTCGGGGAGGCGCAACAGCAGCCGCAGGTCAGGCGCGTCCAGCGCCGTCCGCAAAATCTCCTGGACGGTCTCGGCCGGATGCGTCCCCGCCCGCGCCTCGCGGACCAGCCGCGCCGCCCGCGCCCTGACCGGATCGGCGCGCAGGCTCAGAAACCGGACCAGCCCGCGGCGCAGCGGAGCCAGGACCGCGGCGGTGGCCAGCGTCCCGAGCACCACGGGCAGCACCCCGCCCATCACGCTGCCGACGATCGTGCTCACCGCCACGACGACGATCGAGAACAGGGCGGCGACCAGCACCGACAACACCCTGGCGACGTCGCCCGACGGCGGCTTCGGCCCGAGCGCCCAGGACAACCCGGCCGTGCAGACCAGGAACGGAACGCAGAACGCCACGGCGAGCACCGCCTCGCCCAACCCCACGGACATCACGTCGAAGGCGAACGCCATGAATCCGGCCAGAACGCAGACGAGGACCGTCGCGACGGGCGCCAGCGCGACCACCGCGATCAGCAGCGCCCGGGGCCGCACGTCCCCCCGCGCCCGGGCCAGCGCCCGCCACGCCACCACGGGTCCGGCGAAGACCCCGGCCATCCACGGCACCGGCAGCGCCATCGCGGCACCGGAAGGCAGCCGGAGCACCGGCTGGACGTGCTCGAACGGCGAACCGACCGGCAGAGCCAGCATCCCGACGACGGTGAAGACCACCCCGTAACCGGCCACCGCGACCGCCAGCCTCCGGCCCGCCACGCCCACCAACCC
>NZ_SMJX01000260.1 GCF_004348535.1 Actinomadura sp. KC216 | reverse complement strand
GTGGCTGCGCGGCCGCCGGGGGCTCGGGCGCCGTCTGCGAAGGCGACTGCGGCGACGGCGCAGGCGGCGGCTGCGGGGGCATCGCGAGGTCGGGTGTCACGGGCGGTGGTTCGCTCGGGGCCCAGGACGGTTCGCTCGGGGCCCAGGACGGCATGGGCGGCGGGACCCTCATCGTCCGGTCGAACACGTCCGTCGCCTCGGACACGGGCGGCGCGGGCGGCGCGGGCGGCGCCGACAGCGGAGCGACGGGGCCCACCGCGTACACGTCGATCGGCGCCTCACAGTGCGAACACTTGCCGAGCGTCCCGGGCGTGTCATTACCGCACGTCGGACACTGCATCGCTCAGACCTCGCCTTTTAGCCGCTTGTCCCACGCCTGCGAGCGGACCGCCGTCCCGGCGGGCGTCGCCTCCCCGCGAATCAGCAGGGGTCCCGACAAAAGTAGTGGGTGACGCCGTTCTCAGGCGCGTGGTTGGCAATCTGGCGCACCGCCGTCGGAGGACGCACCGAATCACGACATGTCGGCACAGGTCAAGATTGTCCGGATTGGTTTACCGGCCATCGTGTGATGATGGTCACATCATGCACGGCCGTGTCCGGCCGCGTCCCGTAACCCCGCCGGGCAGGCCCTCAGCGCTGCGTGCAGCGGCTAGGCTCGGAGCGGTTTCCCGGCGCATCCAGAGAAGACGGAGTCCATGAGCGATCTTCCGCTGCGTTCGCAGCTGGCCGTCGCGCTCGGTCGTACGGCCGCCAAGATGTCCCGAATGGCGGGCCGCGGGGACGGCTCGGTGATCGGCGGTAAGGTCGGCCTCCGCCTCGATCCCGAGCTGCTGACCAGGCTCGCCAAGGACCGCAAGCTCGTCCTCGTCAGTGCCACCAACGGCAAGACGACGACGACCCGGCTGATCACCTCGGCGATGACGCCGCTGGGGGAGGTCGCCACCAACGCGTTCGGCGCGAACATGCCGACCGGCCACGTGTCCGCGCTCGCGGCGGCGCCCACGGCCCGCTACGGCGTGCTGGAGTGCGACGAGAAGTACGTCCCGATGGTCCTGCGGGGGACGGGGGCGAACCTCGTCGCGCTGATGAACCTCAGCCGCGACCAGATGGACCGTGCCGCCGAGATCTGGCTGCTCGCCGGGAAGTGGCGCCGCGCGCTTGAGGCGTCCCCGCAGAGCCACGTCATCGCCAACTGCGACGACCCGCTCGTCACCTGGGGCGCGTCCACCGCGAAGAGCGTCACGTGGGTCGCCGCCGGCCAGCACTGGCGGGAAGACTCCTGGTGCTGCCCCGAATGCGGCGGCCCCCTCGACCGGCAGGACACCGACGAGGACAGCGACTGGGCCTGCCGCCAGTGCCACTTCCGCCGCCCCCACCCCGACTGGACGCTGCACGGCGACCTCGTCACCGCGCCGGACGGCCGGACGTTCGGGCTCACCGAGCTGTCCCTGCCCGGCCGCGCGAACCGCTCCAACGCGCTGATCGCGCTCGCGGTCGTCGCGCAGTTCGGCGTCCCGCCCGAGCAGGCGCTGCCGCTGCTGTCGCAGGTCACGTCCGTCGCGGGCCGCTACACGACCGTCGAGCACGAGGGCCGTTCGATCCGGCTCCTCCTCTCGAAGAACCCGGCGGGCTGGCTGGAGGCGTTCGACGTCCTGCAGCCCGCGCCCGGCCCCGTCGCGCTGTCGATCAACGCGCAGGGCCCGGACGGGCGCGACACGTCCTGGCTCTGGGACGTCGACTACCGCATCCTCCGCGGCCGTCCCGTCTGGGTCTCCGGCGAGCGCCGCATCGACCTCGCCGCCCGGCTGGAGGCCGCCGACGTCTCCTTCACCGTCGTGGACGACATCGACCAGGCGGTCATGGCCGTCCCGCCGGGGCACCTCGACGTGATCGCCAACTACACCGCCTTCCAGACCATCCGAACGAGGTACGGCCGTGTCGTCTGACCGCATCAAAATCGTCTGGATCTACCCGGACCTGCTCAGCACCTACGGCGACCAGGGCAACACGATCGTCCTGGAGCGCCGCGCCGCGCTGCGCGGCATCACGACCGAGACGGTCAACCTCCGCTCGGATGAGCCCGTCCCCGCCGATGGCGACATCTACCTGCTCGGCGGCGGCGAGGACCGGCCGCAGATCCTCGCGGCGCAGCGCCTCGCGGGCGACGGCGGCCTCGCGCGCGCCGTCCAGTCCGGCGCGGTCGTCTTCGCGGTCTGCGCGGGCTACCAGCTCCTCGGCCACGAGTTCGGCGGCGAGGAGGGCCAGCCCGTCGCGGGCCTCGGCCTCCTCGACATCCGCTCGGGACGCGGCGAGCAGCGCGCGGTCGGCGAGATCGTCGGCGACGTGGCGGGCGAGCTGAACGTGCCCCGCATCACCGGTTTCGAGAACCACCAGGGCGTCACGCAGCTCGGCCCGAACGCCCGCCCGTTCGCGAAGGTCCTGCACGGCATCGGCAACGGCGACGGCTTCGAGGGCGCGTACAGCGGCCGCGTCCTCGGCACCTACATGCACGGCCCGGCGCTCGTCCGCAATCCCGGCCTCGCCGACCTGCTCCTCCGCTGGGCGGTAGGCCACGACCTGCAACCCCTGGACGACTCCTGGGCCGGCCGCCTCCGCGAAGAACGCCTCAAGGCCGTAGCGGCCGGCTGATCCCGGTCCGCCACCTGGCGGGCGCGGTCCCATGCCGACCGCGATCCGCGGCCGTCCCATGTTCACGGTCTCACCCGGGCGATTACCGACCGCAATCGAACTCATCTGCTCCGTGTATGACGACATTCCGGGCGGGCGTTGGCGATGAGTTCGGGGGGGTGGGGGGAGTCAGCACTTCTTACCTAGTGAGGAGATGTTCATGGACTTTCCGCAGGGTGATGTTCGGCTGCTCCAGACCGATCTTGCGCAGCGTTTGCTGCACTCCACCATCCCGGCCCGCCTCGCCTACACCGCTACCGACGGGACGCCCCGCGTGATGGCGACGTGGTTCACCTGGACGGGCGACGAGCTGGTGATGGCGACGTACATCCATTGCCCGCCGATGGGCATGCTGCGTCCGGCGCGCCGCCTGAAGGCGCTGCGCGAGCGACCCGACGTCGCCGTCACGATCGATACCGAGCCGCAGCCACCGGAGGTCCTTCTCCTGCGCGGCCGCGTGTCGATCATCGAGGTGGACGGGATGGTGCCCGAGCAGGCGCAGGCGGCCCGCCGGTTCCTGGGGGAGGAGGGCGGCGCGGGCTACGTGGCCGGGGCCGAGCATCCCGAGACGCGCATGGCCCGCATCGCCCTGCGTCCCACCTGGGTGGGCGTTCTCGACTTCCAGACCCGGCTGCCGGAGATCATTTCCCCCTGACGAGAACCCTCAGCCCTGCTGCTTCTGCCAGGCGGCGAGGCCCTTCCGCATGTCGTCCGCGTTCATCACCGGCTGGATCTCGACCTTCGCGCCCAGCTCCTGGAAGAGCGGCTCCGCGATGGTCGGCAGCGTCGAGCTGTCCTGCATGTCGAAGACGATGGTGCAGGAGCGCCCGCCCTGGCTGGGGCCGAAGTACGCGGCCTCGGGATTGAGCTGCGCCATCAACGACTCCATGACCTCTGGCAGCCTGCCGCTGGTGAGCGCTTCGTTCGCGAGCCTGACGTCCAGATGCGCTCTGAGCATGACTCTCATCGCACTGCCCCCCGTGCGGGCCGGGCCGAGCGCGGGCCCCTCCGCGCTCGCTTGAGACCCGGCGCCGTTCCGGATGAGTGTCCCCTGGCGTTCCGGGCAAACATCGTCCGGACGCGGACGAAGTTGTAGCAGGTCGAGCACGCAAAGCGACGAAAGGGGTTCCTCTACGACTTCGTATCTGTTCTCATATACGGAGCTCCCAGCCAGGCGCGCTGATCGAGGAGGCGCATCCGGATGCCCCGTACCCCCGAACCCCCACCGAGCGAACACGACGTCCTGATCCAGCGGCGCAAGCGCGTCGTGCTCGGCGCCGCGGCGGTCACCGTCGTGGTCTTCATGGCGTTCCCGATCCTGACCTCGTTCACCGGCGTCCTCAACGGCGTCGCGGGCGGGGTCGGGGCCGGTTACGCGGCGGGCCTCGCCGCGATCCTGCTGCCCCTGGCCGGCGCGGCCGCCTACCGCAGGTGGATCTCCCGGATCGAGGACGGGGGCCGGCGGTGAACGGCACGGCCGTCGCGATCGTCGTCGCGCTGATCGCGGTCACGCTGGCGCTGACGACGTATGCGTCCCGGCGGAACACGAGCACGGCGGAGCACTACGTCGCGGGCGGGCGGATCGGCGGCCTGCAGAACGGGCTGGCGCTCGCCGGGGACCAGCTGTCCGCCGCGTCCTTCCTCGGCATCACCGGCGCGGTGGCGCTGACCGGGTTCGAGGGCTTCTACCTGGCCGTCGGGGTCCCCGCCGCCTACCTGCTGATGATGCTCGTGATCGCCGAGCCGCTGCGCAACCTCGGCCGGTACACCCTCGCCGACGCCGTCGCGGCGCGCTTCGACGGGCGCGGGCTGCGCGCCGCGATGGCGGTGGCGAGCCTGGCGATCAGCGTCATCTACATGGTGATCCAGTTCGTCGGGGCGGGCCTGCTCGCCCAGCTGCTGCTCGGCGTGGACTTCCCGGTCGCGGTGATCGTCATCGGCGCGCTGATGACCGTCTACACGATCCTCGGCGGGATGGTCGGCACGACCTACATCCAGGTGTTCAAGGCCGCCGTGCTGATCGTCACCGCGCTGGCGCTGCTGGTGCTCGTGACGGCCGACAACGGCGGCGACCCGCTCGGGCCCATGCGGGACGCCGCCGCCCGCTTCGGCGACGGGGTGATCGCACCGCACCAGGGCGGCCTCACCGCGTCGCTGGACACGGTGTCGCTGACCCTGGGCCTGGTGCTCGGCATGATGGGCCTGCCGCATGTCATGGTGCGGTTCCTCACCGTCCGGGACGGGCGGGCGGCACGCGACTCCGCCCAGGTCGCGATGGTGATCTTCTGCGGGTTCTTCGCCGCGCTGCCGATCTTCGGGTACGCGGCCCTCAACCAGGTCGGCAAGGCGGCCATCGTCGCCGACAACAAGGCCGGCAACCTCGCCGCGCCGCGCCTCGCCGAGGCCATCGGCGGCAACCTGCTGTTCTCCATCGTCGCGGCGGTGGTGATGGTGACGATCCTCGCGGTGCTCGCCGGGCTGGCGATCGCCACGTCCGGCGCGATCGCCCACGACCTCTACACCGTCGCGCTCAAGCGCGGGGAGGTCTCGCCCGAGCGGCAGCTCCTGGTCGGACGGTTCGCCGGGGCGGGCATCGCGATCGTCGCGATCCTGATCGCCCTGTGGGCCAAGACCCTCAATATCGCGTTCCTCGGCAACGTGGCGTTCGCCGTCGCGGCGAGCACGACGATGCCGGTGCTGGTCCTCACCATCTACTGGCGGCGCTTCAACCGGACCGGCGCGGTCGCGGGCCTGGTCGGCGGGCTGGTGTCGTCGATCGGGCTGGTCCTGGCCGGACCGGACGTGATGGGCGACGCGCACCTGTTCCCGCTGACCGTCCCGGCGCTGGTGTCGGTGCCGTTCGGGTTCCTGTGCGCCTGGGCGGGCACGCTCGCCGGCCGCGGCGACGCCGATGCCGCCGGTCACCCGTACGACGAGCTGGCCAGGCGCGCGTTCCCGGTCGGGCGGGTCCGTATGATCGCGCGATGAGCGTCGACCTGTACGCGGGGATCCCGGTGGCCGACTACGCGGCGGCCCTGAGCTGGTACGAGCGGCTGCTGGGATGCCCGCCGACCTTCGTCGCGAGCGACACCGAAGCCGTGTGGGAACTCGCGGAACACCGGTCGCTGGCCGTCGAGCGGCGGCCCGAGCACGCGGGCCACGCCATGGTGACGATCTTCGTCGGCGACTTCGACGCGCGGGTCGCGGGGATCGCCGGCCGGGGGATCGAGCCCGCCGAGCGGGAGACCTATCCCAACGGCGTGCGCAAGGCGATCTACCGCGATCCCGAGGGCAACGAGATCGGGTTCGGCGGTGCTCCCGTCGAGGCGGGCTGATCAGCCGGGGCGGTTCACCTGTTCCCTGGACGATCCGGAGACCCGGGCGTAGCCGCTGACGATGGCCTCCAGCTCCGCCAGGTCGATCACGTCCGCCAGGCGGGTGAAGCCGCCGGGGGCGCGGCGTTCGACCTCGTCGATCACGTTCTCCGGCCCGCCCTCGCGGTTGCGGAGCACCACCTCGGCGGTGATCGGCAGGCGTTCGTCCTGGTAGGCCCGGAGCGCCGCGGCGGGGTCGGCGGCGTTCCCGGCCAGGTGCTCGCTGAGGCTGACGGCGTCCATGATGGCCTGGCCCGCGCCGTTGGAACCCATCGGGTACATCGGGTGGGCCGCGTCGCCGAGCAGGGTCACGCGTCCCCGGGTCCAGTGGGGCAGCGGGTCGCGGTCGCACATCGGCAGCTCGTAGCAGTCCCGCGTGGCCGCGACGAGCGCGGCGTGGTCGACGAGCGAGGTCCGGAACCGGGCGGCGTGCGAGCCGAGGCCGGACGGGTCGGTGCGGCGGGACCAGTCCTGGCGCTGCGGCGGCGGGTCGCCCGGCCGCCCGGTCCGCAGGCAGATCGCCCAGTTGGTGAGCCGCGCGCCCGGCCGCTCTCCCGGCGCGATCGGGTAGACGACCAGCTTGGCGTCCGTGCCACCGGCGATCACCATCGTGGCGCCGGTGCCGAACTCGGGCCAGTCGGTCGCTCCCCGCCACATCATCACGCCGTTCCAGCGGGGCGGCCCCTCGTCCGGAAAGAGAATGGACCGGACCGTCGAATGGATCCCGTCGGCCGCCACGAGCACGTCGCCTTGCGCGGACGCCCGCATTTCGCCGCCGCGGTCGGTGAAGTGGGCGTGGACGCTCCCGGCGTCCTGCTCGAAACCGGTGAGCCGGTGCCCCGTCCGTACCGCGTCCGGGCCGAGCCGCTCGCGCACCGCCCGCAGCAGGATGCCCTGAAGCCGCCCGCGGTGCACGCTGATCTGCGGATAGTCGAACCCCGCGTACCGGCCGCAGGGCCTGCGCATGATCTCCTGCCCCAGCCGGTGGGCGTAGATGAGTTCGCGGGCCTGGATTCCCCCGTCCTCCAGCCGGTCGAGGAGGCCCACGCCCGCCAGCTCCCTGACCGCGTTGGGCAGCGTGTTGACGCCGACGCCCAGCTCGCGGACCTGCTCGCTCCGCTCGTAGACCTCGCAGCCGATGCCCTTGTGGTGGAGCCGCAGTGCCGTGATCAGCCCGCCGATTCCCGCGCCCACGATGACGACCTTCATGGCTCTCCCGCCCGGCCGAAGCCGTGTGATCACTTGAGGGGTTCTTCAAGTCTGCCACCGCCATGGCCGGTGCCCGCGGCCCGCGCCGATCTCGCTGATCATCACGACGGGCCGTACTTCCGGACGCACTTCGGCTCCATCAGACGAATGCGACCGCGCGGCTACGGCAAATAATGCCATTCGGAGAATGGTATGGGGCTTTGATATGTGCATTGCGCGCCTTTATACGGTTACGCTCCATCAGGTCGGCGTTTGTGAAACGCCGGCGGAACGGGGGCAACCGGTTCATTGCAACCCAAGGGAAGGAGCCGGAGTTGTTCCCCACCAGATTGGTCGCCGCTGTTCTCGGCGGCATTGTCGCGCTCGTACTGGTCGGCGTCGGCGCGCCCAGCGCCACCGCCGCGCCCGCCGCCCCGCAGCGGGCGGCCGTGCAGACGATCTACTACGACTCGACCCGAGCGGCCGAACTCGCCCCCCAGGTGGACGAGGCGGTCGAGATATGGAACACGCGCGTCACGAGCGTCAAGCTGGTCAAGGGCCCGGGCGGCATCACCGTGACCACCGCCCAGAACGGATCGGCGCCGGGGACGGCGAGCTGCCTCGGCTGCACCCGCGGGCAGATCTACTTCTACCGGAACCAGATCCAGCAGTCGGGCGCGGCGCCGCTGCGCGTGATCGTCCACGAGTTCGGGCACATCCTCAGCCTGCCGCACCCGCCGGACATCGGGAACTGCGACAAGGTCATGGCCGGTGGACGGTGCCAGAACGCCATCCCGAGCGCGGACGAGGTCGCCGCGGTCCAGCGCTTCTGGGCGCGCGGCTGGCGTCCCGCCAAGCCCGGCCCGAACCCCGCCGACGAGCGCGAAGTCCTCGGAGCCCCCGCACTGGTGACCAGGTAGCCGGTCACGAGTTCCGCCCGATACAGGCGCCGGACGTCAGCCCCCTGACGTCCGGCCCGCGCTCGTGGACGGCGCCGCGGGGCCCGGGGCCTAGTCGAGGGAGCGCAGCCAGGCCGCGGCGGCACCGCGCAGTTCGGCGCCGGCCTGGTAGGAGACGCCGCCCGCGATGCCCTGTGCAAGTTCCAGAAACCGCCGGTGACGGCGTGGCGTTCTTACCCGTACCGTGCCTATCTCGGTCTGCCAGGTTTCGCCGCACACGATCACGTCGCCGTCGAGGGAAAGCATGACGAAACCCGGCCGGCACCGGTCCGGGCCGAGCAACCCGGTCTCGCCGCCCGCTCCCATGAGATCCCACGGATCCGCCAATCCCACGACCGCCCATCGCGCTTCCGGATGTTCTGGCGCTTCCGGGCTGGACGGCTCCGGCCTGACGGCCAGAAGAAAGCGCGGCCGTCCCTTATCGAAATCGAAGAGGCCGCCGTCGAGGGCCACCCGATGCCATCCGGCGTTGGCCTTCTCCAGGATGTCGGGGTCGGTGAGGTTCACGCACGACCACGAACGGCCCTCCACGTCGGGAAAGTGAATCGCCATGGCGGCGAGCCCCGGCGGGATGTACGGCACGTCCGGCTCATGCCAGCCGTGGAAATCGAGCCCGGCGCGTCCGAGCACCGCTGGCAGGTCGCCTGTTCCGCTCATGTGGCGCCGCCCGTGCCGCCCGTGCCGTTCGTGCCGTCCGCGCCGACGTGGCGCCTGTAGCGCTGGACCCACGGCAGGACGTCGCGTTGCCAGGCGAAGCGGGCGATGTGCACGAACACGCAGGCCGCGTAGTCGCGGCGCTCGGGTTCGGACGGGGAATCGAGCGGGACCTCGTCGGCGATCGAGGCCGTCCAGCCGGCGGTCTCCCGCCACCATTGGGCCTGCGTGGCGGCGGTGCCGGGGTAGTTCTCGACGCGCGTCCTGAGCTCGGCGGCATGCCCGGGACGTACGGCGGTCGCGGCGCGGGACCGGAACAGGCAGCGGTGCGCGCAGCCCTCGCATTCGGTGAACGGCGCGATGGCGGCGTCGAACTCCGGTACGTCGGCGCGGAGCGTCCGGAACCGTCCGGCCAGGTCGGCGTCGGTGGCCAGGGGCGCGCGCTCCAGCCCGGCGGCGCGGGCGGCCTCGGCCCGGACGTCCGGGACTTGGATCAGCGCCGGACGGTCCATGCCGTCGTGGTAGGCGAACGCCGTGAACGGGTCAAGGGTGGCCGCGTAGCGCTGCTGGTCGGCGGAGAAGCGCATGGTCGAGCCGATCACGGCCCGGTCGTCTTCGGCCGGGAGCCGGTGCATGACCTTGAGGTTGGTGTTCTTGTAGGCGTCCTCGACGAGCCTGCCCGGGACCTGATCCACGATCACGAGCGCCTCGCCGTACTTGCGGTTCTCCGCGAGGGTGGTGGCGAACGCCTGCGCGGCACGGGCCTGCGCGTTCCCCTCCCTGGTCTCCCCCTGGACGGTGGGCCGCCCCAGCAGCCGACGCGCCTCCTCGACCACGGTGACGTGCGCGAGGTCGCCGCTCTCCCGGCCCGCCTTGTAGTACTCGGTCATGGTCTGCAGGATCAGCGCCGTGAGCAGCGACTGCTCCTTCTCGTTGTCGCCCACCTCGGCGAGCTCGATGACGACGGGGCGGCGCAGCAGCTCGGCAACGGGGTAGGAGGTGACGCAGTCGAGCGTCCCGGCGCAGGCGCCCTCGGCCAGCGACTCGGCGCGCAGCCGGGACGCGGCCATGATGGTCGACCGCACCTCTCCGGAGTAGTCGAGCCGGTCGGTCTGCTCCCGCATGCGCGCGACGAAATCACCCAGCGTCGGCCAGTTGCCCTCGTGCCGGGGGCCCGCGCGGTCGGTGGGGACGATGCCGCGGCGGGCGTAGGCGTCGCGCAGCGCGCGGTTGTAGATCGCCGGGAGCGGGTCCCACAGGCCGAACGCGGCGTCGAAGCAGGCCAGCAGCCCCGCGATGTGGGTGCCGATCCGGACGCCGGGCGGCACCGCGAACGGGTTGAGCCGGAACGGCGCCGTGCTCTCGTCGCCGACCGTGAAGACGACGAGGTCCTCCATCCCGGGGCGGGTCGCCAGCCACCGGTAGTCGTCGAGCGCCGTGTTGACCGGTTCGAGGACCAGGAACGGTATCCGGTGGTCGCGCCACAGCTGCTCGCAGAACGCCAGCATGCTGTTCGTCTTGCCGGACCCGGTGGTGCCGGTGAACAGGGCGTGCCGGGTCAGGTCCGACAGCTCGATGCCCAGCGGCCCGGCGGCCCGGTCGGCGACGAGCTGGCGTCCGAGCACCACGTGGGGGCCGGACGGCCGGTACTCCGCCTCCAGCGCCATCCCCGGCCGCCGGACGGGAAACCCCGGCACGTGACCGTGCACCGCCAGCGGCAGCCGCATCGCGGACGCGGCCTCGCGCGGGTCGGCCAGCTCGGCCGCCAGCCGCACCACCGGGGGCGGCGGCACCGGCAGGTCGCGCACGTACTGCGCGTCCCAGCGCAGGTGGTCGAGCGTCGAGACGTTGTGCCAGGCCGTCGCGAACTCCTGCGGAAGCGGGCGGACGACGACGTGCGGCGCCCCCTGAAACGTCGAGGTCAGCGCTGAGGTGTCGGCGGGACGGTGCGGCGGGGAGATCGTCGCGGCGACCAGTTCGGTGAGCGACGGCGGCAGCGGCTCCGGCGACGCGAGGGTCACGCGCAGCCGGAACGCCTGCGACCGGTAGCGGCGGGCGGCGTCGGCGAACAGCCGCGCGGCGTCCACGGCGAACGCGTCCGGCGCCAGCTCCACGCCCGACGACCACAGCCCGCCGCCCGGCAGCGTGCCGGGGGCGGCGAGGCGGCCGTACTGGGTGGCCAGCATGTCCAGCTGGGCGGCGACGCTGCCCGACCCCGGATACGGCGCCACGCCCACGGTGAGCATCGCCGGATCGGGATGGGCGGCCAGCGCCTGCCACAGGGGTTCCCAGGACGGCGCGGCGACCGTGAACGGCTCGACGGCGAGGTAGTGCGCGACGCCCGCGTCGGGACGGTTGGGAAGCGCGAAACGGATCCGCTTGCGGATGTCCGCCAGCCCGGCGAGGGACGGCCGGAACGGCGCCAGCCACCTGCCGACCTCGGCGGTGTCGGTGACCTCGCTGGCGTGCACGTGCCGGGGAAGCCCGGCCAGCCGCCCGCGCAGCCGCAGCGCCTCCGCCACGACCGCTCGCTCGTCGGTGCCGTACACGCGGCCGAGCACCGCGCAGGAGAGCCGCCCGGCGGGCGGGTCGGCCAGGTAGCGCAGCTCGACGCGGGTGTCGGTCGCGGCGTCCAGGTGCCCGGCCAGCCACGCGGTCTCCGCCACGGCGGCCTTGCGGAGCCGTTCGGGTTCGGGCATACCGGCGTACTCGCGGGTCTCGGTCAGGTCGGCGGCGGCGTCGATCCGGACCGCCACCCACGCCCACGTGCCGCCCCCGTCGGTGGCGACCAGCACACCGTCGTCGGCCATGCGCTGCGCCCTCAGTCCTCGTTCCGCTGCCGCCCCTGCGTCAGTTCCTCCGTCTCGTCCGTCTCGTCCGTCTCGCCGGGCCCGTCCTGATCGGGCGCGGACGTAGCGGGCGCGGGCGGTGCGGGCGCGGGTGCCGGT
>NZ_SMJX01000025.1 GCF_004348535.1 Actinomadura sp. KC216 | reverse complement strand
CAGTCAAGTGCGCTGCCAAACTGCGCTACAGTAATCAGGCCCGCTCCAACGGGCACCGGGACGTAGCGCAGTTTGGCAGCGCACTTGACTGGGGGTCAAGGGGTCGTGGGTTCAAATCCCGCCGTCCCGACACAGGCCAGGCCCACTTTTCGGGCGTGGCACGTAGGACAGAGATGTTCGTCTGTGGGAATTCTGTGGGACGATCTTCGTTTCGTCCCTTTTCCTTTGCCAGATGGCGGGCTCGAAGCAACTCGTCCAGCGCAGCCACCGGCGAACTCTGTGACAGGGCGGGCCGGGCGTCCAGGGACGCTTCCCACCGCGCGGTGAGTTCAACGTTCAGTTCGTCTCGCATCGTCTGCGTGACGTGCGTATAGCGTCGCTGCACCGACCCGTCCTCGTGGCCCATCCGCTCGTCGATCAGCACCGACCGAATACCGGCCTCCTCCAGCGTCGTGCGGCGGCTGTGCCGCAGACCGTGCGGCGTCAGGTCCGCGGCGATCGGCGTCCAGCACGCCTGTGCCCGGCCCTGCGAGTTCCGGCCCCGCAGTGGCCGCCCGGGGAACAGCTCGGCCGCCAGCGGCACCGGGTGCGCGGGCCGGGGGGCTTCTTGAGGTACCAGCCTGAGGCGGCCGGGGTGAAGACCCAGGAGGCGAAGCCCGACCGCCGCAGGCGACACGGTGGTGGGCGCGAATCCCGACTCCGCGATCACCTCCTCGACCCGCTCGCGGAGGCCGTCGGTCACCCGCTCAGGATGGTTGAGGACGTTGGACACGGTGCCGACGCTCACGCCCCGTACGCCGGGCGACGTCCGCCGCCGCCACACTCCCGGCGCGCCCGGCTGCCGGCTGCCGGCTGCGGAAGACGTAGCGGCGCCCGTGGCACGGCCACGGCTTCTGGGGCCGTGCGGGCGATCTGGTCCAACACCAGCTCCGACAGCCACGGGGGCAGCTCGGCGGTTCGATAGGAGTCGTCCTTGGGCGGGATGCGGTGCAAGATTCCGTCGTCGTCCTCCCACAGCTGCCACTCGACGCGGACGCTGCCGAGCCGCGGGCCGACCAGCTCGGCCCACCGCATACCGGTGTAGCCGCCGAGCAGGATCATCTCCAGCTCGCCGTCCCGGCCAGTGAGGATGGACACCCGCTCCGCGCGCGAATGCGTCCAACGCGGCCCCGAAACCACCTTCGTGCTCGTCCAGGTGGTGACGCTCGCCGCCGACGTCGCGGGCATCCGTTTCGACGACAAGGACGACGCGGAATGCAACGGCGTCGCGATCATCAAGAACGATCAGAAGGGTCACCGCAAACACCGCGGATCACGCGGAGGCCGCCCCGGGGCGCTAGCCCTAGATCGTGACATGTGCAGCCGAGGTCACCACGGCGCAACGCCACTGCCCGGCTCCAGGCCCTTCTGGCTGCCAGCCGCGGTGCTCACGGCGTAGCCCGGTGGCCCTGCGAACGGCTCCGATCCTGCACTCCAGTGGAACGGCATCGAGACCGCGCATCGACGTCTGCAAGCGAACCGCTACCCGGCGCGCGACCTCGTCCTGGTTTGGACTGCGGTGCCTCGCCGGTTGGCATCACTGATTGCGGCACGTAGCTCGGTGATTGATGTGATGAGAGGGATGCAGGACTTGACGAAGTGGGCGGCCGCTCGGGGGAGGCCGGCTGCGGCACCCATGACGACGATGAGAGCGCCAATCACGTTCAGGATGGTCGTGGCCACGTGGACTCTCCTGCCAGTGGTCGAGTGGTTGGTCGGCTCGAAGGCCGGTTGCTGCCGATTGACGCATTCGTCGGGGCCGACATCTGCCATCTGGACTTGACCGGAAGCGTTGTCGCAGGCGGGCGGTCTATCGTGGTTTTCCGGTCCGGTCCGGTCCGGTCCGGATGACACGGCTCAGCGGCAGGGGCACTGGTGAGCGAGGAGGAGCCGACACCGCGGCAGTTGTTCGCCGCCCGGCTTACTGAACTGCTTGGGGTGACCGCGGACCTTCCCCTCAAGAGGGTGGTCGCTGAGGCCAATCGGCGGCGGCCCACCGGGCGCGGGCGTCCGGTGTCGGGGCGGCGAGTCAGCGATTGGAAGCGCGGCCGGCATCTCCCCGAGTCCGAAGCGGCGTTCTTGGTCTTCGTCCGGGTGCTGATTGAGCACTGCCGTGGTCGCCGAGTGTCTTCTGGCCAGGCCAGCCCGGGGCTGTTGGACGAGGAGCAGTGGCGGCTTTGGCTTCGTGCCGCCCGCAACTCCCCACCTGCCCTGCCGTCCCCGGCCGAGCCTTCTGAACCTGCCCAAGATGCCGGGGCACTCTCACAGGCCGTGGCGGCCGGCAGGTGGGCTGATGAGTGCCCCTATATGGGGTTGGCGCCCTTTGGGCATGGCCACGCCGAGGTGTTCTATGGCCGCAAGGAACTGACTGCACAGCTGGTGGACGCGCTAGCTGATCGGCTGGACCGGCCGGGGATATTGTTGGTGAGCGGAGCGTCGGGCGTGGGCAAGTCCTCTCTGGTGCGGGCGGGCCTGCTGCCAGCGCTGGCCTCGGGAGCACTCAGTGCCGAATCGGCCCGTTGGCCGGTGGCGGTGGTCCAGCCCACCAGCCGGCCGATCGATGAGCTGGCGCGTGTGCTGGCCAAGATCGCCGACCGAGATCCAGCCGTCGTCCGCTCGGTGCTCGAGGTCACCCCGGAGCAGTCGCACGTCGTGGTGCGGGACCTGGTGGATGCCCGCTCCTCCACCACAGGTGCGGCCGCGGCCAGCACTGGGGATCGGCTCGTGCTGGTGGTGGATCAGTTCGAGCAGATCTTCACTCTCCCCGACGACGCTGACCCTGATCGCGCGGGCCTGTCCCAGCGGCAACGCCAGGACTTCATCACGGCTTTGCATGCCGCCGCCACGCGTCCGTGCGGGCCCGGTGGAGAACCGGCCGCAGTGGTGATCGCGGTGATCCGCGCTGACCTTCTGCGCGCGTGCGCAGCCCACACCGAACTGGCCGAATCGGCTAAGGAGGGGTTCTTCCTGGTCGGACCAATGACCTCGGCGCAGTTGCGGCTGACCATCACCGGTCCTGCCGAGACAGCGGGCTTGCACATCGATCCCACTCTGGTCGACACCATCCTTGCTGATCTGCCCGTCTCTTCAGCCGATGGCGGGTACGAGGTGGGGGCGCTGCCACTGCTGTCGGAGGCGATGCGCGTCACCTGGACCCACCGCGATGGCGACCGGCTCACCCACCACGGCTACGAACGATCCGGCGGGGTGGCCCATGCCATCCAGACCAGCGCCGAAGCTGTCTACCAGTCGCTGCTCCCCGCCCAGCAGGACACGGCCCGCCAGGTGTTCCACCGCCTCACCAAGATCACCCGCGATGGCCGGGCCGTTCGCCGTCCCATGCCCTACGTACGCCGGCAGGTTGATCCTGAAGTCGGCTCTCCCGGTCCGCCGGAGGCTCTCATCACCGTCGAAGGGCACGGTACCGACGTTCCCGCTGGGATCGAAGACGTGGTCGATGCCTTCGCGGCGCAACGGCTTCTCGTCGTGGAAGGGGCAACCGCACAGATCACCCACGACTCTCTGCTGCAGGCCTGGGGACGGCTTCGCTCCTGGCTGCAAGACGAGCCAGCGATCCGCGCGCTGTACGGCCAGCTTGGCGATGATGCCACGGAGTGGGCCCGTAATGGCCAGCCCTCCTCCTATCTTTACCGGGGGGAACGTCTGGCCGCGGTTTCTAACGCGCAGTCACACTGGCGCCGGGCCCCCGATCGCTATCCTGCGCTGAGCCAAGAAGAGCAGGACTTTCTCAACGCCAGCGTCAAGGCCGAGATCCGCCGTGTCCAGCGACGCTGGTCCTTCCTCATAGCCCTCGCGGGGCTCCTCGTCATCGCCGTTGCGACCACGGTCATGACCATCCGGGCCGCGCGGGAGACCACCGCTCAACGTGACATCGCCGTCTCCCGCCAGCTCGCCGCGCAAAGCCGACTCCTCAACGACCCCGAAACCGCAGCCCTTCTAGCCATCGCGGCCTGGCGCATCAACCCCACTCCCGAAGCCCGCGCCAGCCTAATCGCCGTCTTGCTAGGCCCGTATCAGGGCAGGCTCACAGACCATAATGTCCCGATCAGCTCGGTGGCCTTCAGCCCCGACGGGCAGACCCTGGCCGGCGTCGGCGGCGACGGCCCATTAGGTAGTGCGTGCTTGTGGGACGCGGCCGGACGTCGCATACGCCCGCCATGCCTGAACCTTAGCGACCGTACGGGCCCGGCCCGCACGGTGGCCTTCAGCCCCGACGGAAAGACCCTCGCTATCGGCGGTGACCATGGAGTGGCAGGTGTGTGGGATGTGGCCACTCGCCGCCAGGCCGGGCCACTTCTGGTCGGCCACACCGCCCCAATCCGCACGATGGCGTTCAGTCCGAACGGCGAGACCCTCGCGACCGGCGGCGATGACCACACTGTACGACTGTGGGACATGGCCAGCCGCCAGCAGATCGGCGCACCTCTGACCGGTCACACTGGTCCGGTCCGTACGCTGGCGTTCGGACCGGACGGCAGGACTCTGGCCACTGGCGGCGATGACCGCACCGTACGCCTGTGGGACATGACCGGCCGCCAGCAGATCGGCCTACCCCTGGCCGGCCACACCGGCCCGATCAACACAGCCGCCTTCAGCCCGGACGGCAAGACCCTCGCGACTGCCGCCGAGGGCGCGGTGCGCGTGTGGAGTGTGGGCGACCGCCGCCTCCGCGGCTCTCGCCTGGACCACACTGCCGCAGTCAACGCGGCCACCTATAGTCCAAACGGCAAGATCCTCGCGACCGCCGACGATGACCGCACCGTACGCCTGTGGGACGTGGCCAGCCGCCAGCAGATCGGCCCACCCCTGACCGGCCACACTGGTCCGGTCCGTACGCTGGCGTCCAGCCCAGATGGCAGGACTCTGGCCACTGGCGGCGATGACGGCACCGTACGCCTGTGGGACATGACCGGCCGCCAGCAGATCGGCCCACCCCTGACCGGCCACACCGGCCCGATCAACACAGCCGCCTTCAGCCAGGACGGCAAGATTCTCGCCACCGGCAGCGCCCAGGACCGTACAGTCCGGCTGTGGGACATCGCCGCCCGCCAGCCGGTCGGTGGTCATCCATTGAGCATCACCAAGGTCAACGCCGTGGCCTTCGGTTCGGACGGTCACCTCGCGACCGGCGGGGACGATCACGTTGTGGGCCTTTGGAGTATGACCAAAGGATGGTCCCGATCATTTCCCGACCCGCGGAGCCGGATCAATTCTTTGGCGTTCAGCCCGGACGGCAAGACTTTGGCCACAGGCGACGACGACGGCACGGTGCAATTGTGGGGATGGGATCAGGCCACCCCTCCCAGCCTCCGCCGGACCGGCCCGGCGTTGCTCGGCCACGCTCGCCCAGTCAATACCGTCGCCTTCAGCCCGGACGGCAGAACCCTGGCCAGCAGCGCCAACGACCACGTCCGTCTATGGGACATGACCACCCGCAGCCAGATCGGCCCCCTCCTTGACGGGCATACCGGTCCGATCAATACCGTCGCCTTCAGCCCGGACGGCAAGACCCTGGCCAGCAGCAGCGACGACCATACGGTCCGGTTGTGGAACATCGCATTGCCAGGCGATCTCGTTAATGCGACCTGCGTCATTGCCGGTCGAATGCTGGAACCCGGAGAGTGGGTACAATATGTGTCCTCCGGCCACAAATTCCAAAACATCTGCCCAATGTTCGGAGAACCATCCACCGTCATGGGTAACTGAGGCTGTCTAAAAGGTGGGCTAGGTCGTGTCTGATAATTGGTGGTGGCGAAGCCACAGGATGAGCCTGGCAAAGCGGCGCTCGACCACGTTGCGGTGTTCGTACAACTCGGCGTCGAAGGCGGGCGGCCGCCGCAGCTGCCCTTGCGGGCCCGGTTGCCTGCTGATCGCGAGGTTCGGGGATCACCGTATGGATCCGGCAGCGGCGCAGGTAGGTGCGGATCCGCCGGGCCGAGTAGGCCCGGTCGCCGACCAGCACGTCCGGGGTGGTGCGGGATGCCCGCCGCGTGATTTAGGAAGGTGGCCAATCGACGGAAAGGCTCGCCGGGGCGTGGGTGGATAGAGCGACTCCAAAGGCCGTTGGGCCACCTGTGAAGTCCACCGTGCGGAGGACAAGGAGCCTACGTGGGTCATGAACGCCCGTGCCGAACGGCGAAGCGCCTGCGGAACGGCGACAACCTTCGGGCTACCCGATGAGTGTCGTGGCTATCAGTCACGCGGCGAGGGCCTGATTCGCGGGACCGGGTGATCGGGGCTGGGTGACACTGGCCGGGTGGAGGAACCGTTCGTAGGGCGCCGGCGGGAACTGGCGGAGCTGGAGCGCGCGGGTGCGGAGGCGTCCGAGGGGCGCGGGTCCGTCGTGCTGGTGGGCGGTGCGGCGGGCGTCGGCAAGTCCGCCCTGGTCGGCCGGGCCGTCTCGCGGCTCGGAGACGCCGTCGTGCTGACCGGACGCGCCGCCCGGGAAGAGGGGGCGCCGGACTTCTGGCCGTGGTCGCAGCTCATGGAGTCGCGCGCGGCCCTGGGGCTCGGCCTGCGTGTGCTCACGCCACCCGGGCAGGACGCCGCGAGCCTGCGGTTCGAGGCCATCGACCGGGCCGTGCGCGATCTGGCCGAGGCGGCGGAGCGGCAACCGCTCGTGCTGGTGCTGGAGGACCTGGACTGGGCCGACGAAGCCTCGCTGCGGCTGCTGCGTCACCTGGCGGGCGAGGCGCGGCACACCAGGATCGTGCTCTTCGGCACCTGCCGGACGGTGCCCGATCTTCTCGCCGAGGTGGCTTCCACGGCTCTCGGCCCGCTCGGCGAGGGGGACGTGGCGGAGTACCTGTCGCGCTTCGCTGAGGCGCATCCGTCATGGGCCCTCCGGCTGCACCGCGAGAGCGGCGGCAACGCGCTGTTCCTGCGCGAGCTCACGCGGACGCTTCCGGGCCGGCTCGCCGGGCCGGCCCCGGACCGGCTGCCCGTTCCGTCGGCGCTGCGCAGATTGATCGAGGTCAGGGGCGCGGGACTAGGCGAGGCGTGCCGTGCGCTGCTCGCGGGGTGCGCGGTCTACGGCGACCAGATCGACGTCGACGTCCTGCGGCCCGACCCCGAGCCGGTCGCGGAGGCCGTCGCCGCGGGCATCCTGGTCGAGGATCCGCGCAGGCCCGGGTCGCTGAGCTGGTCTCACGGGCTCGTCCGGACGGCCTGGTACGACCGGCTGCCCAGAAACGAACGCCTTGCCTGGCACCGCCGCATCGCCCGGGCGCACAGCGATCTGCACGCCGCCGCGTCCCACTGGACCAGGGCGGCCGTGGATCCGGAGGACCGCAGGGCCGCCGCCGAGGCCTGCTCGCGCGCGGCGGAACGAGACGAGCGCCGGTCGTCGTTCGACAGCGCCTGCTACTGGCACGGCCAGGCCCTGGCCTTCGCCGCCGACGACACCGAACGCTGCCGGAGGCTGCTCGGCCTGGCCGAAGCCGCCTACCGGGCGGGCCGGATCGCGGAAGCCCTGGAAGCCTGCGAAACCGCCGCCGGGCTCGCCGAACAGCTCGCGGACCCCGCGTCGCTCGCCAAAGCGGCGATCACCGTCGAGGGCGTGGGCGGCCCCCAGGCCGGAACGGTCGGCCGCCTGTGCGCACGCGCCCTGAAAGCGCCGTTGGACGACGCGACGCGCGCCAGAGTCCTGGCCCAGCAGGCCGTCTCGATGGCCGTCTCGGACGATCCCGAAACCGGGCCGGTCAGCGCCCGGGCCCTGGCCCTGGCCGAAGGTTCGGGAGACCTCGATGCCGTCGTGGCCGCCCTGCACGCCCGGCACCAGGCGGCCGGAGGCCCGGACGGCGTCGCCGAACGGCTGGCCGTCGGTGCCCGGCTCGGCTCACTCAGCCAGGACCGTCCGACGGCCGCGCTGTGGGGCCACACCTGGCGCATCGACGCCGCCTTCCAGCTCGGCGCCATCCCGGCGGTCGAGGCGGAGACCCGCGGCCTCGCCGATCTCGCGGCGCGTCCGGGAGGCCTGCTGGCCCGGTGGCATCTGCTGCGTACACAGGCGTCATTGGCGCTGCTCACCGGCCGCCTCAACGAGGCAGCCGACCTGGCGCGGGCCTTCGAGGAGATCGGCGAGCACACCGGGGACGTGTCGGCCCAGGGTGCGGCCTTCGTGTTCGCCACCTACCTGGAGCGGCGCACCGGCGAGCAAGGACGGGCACAACCGCCCGCCGCCTACGCCACCGTGATCCACCAGGTCCCGATCCTGATGGCCGTGACGGCGATGCTGCACCTCGAGCGTGAAGAGCCCGACGAGGCCGCGGTCCTGTTCGAACGGCTCCGGTCCCGTCTCGACGACCTGCCGGTCAACCAGCGCTGGACCGGAATCGTGACGGCCGTCTCCGAACTGGCCGCCGCCTTGGACGACCAGGAGACGGCCGAACGCTGCCTGCTCATGCTCAGGCCGTACAAGGGCTACTACGACAACCAGGCGGCCGGGTGCGGTGGATCCATCGCCAGGACCCTGGGCGTGCTCGCGACCTGCCTCCGCCGGTTCGACGACGCCGAACAGCACCTGACGGCGGCGGCGAGGATGGAGCGCAGGACGTCCGCGCTCCCCACGCTCGCGCTGACCGAGCTCGCCCACGCCAGGCTGCTCCGAGCCAGGTCCGCGGAGCGGGCCCGCGCCCTGACCCTCGCCGAGCAGGCCGCCCGCACCGCCCGGCGCCTCGGCATGGCACGGGTGGCGCGCGAGGCCTCGGCACTGGCCGACGAGCTGTCCGGGGTGAGCGGCGCAGCCGCCCTGACCGGCCGCGAACGCGAGGTCGCCGGCCTGGTCGCCGCGGGCCTGGCCAACCGTGAGATCGCCGGGCGGCTCCACCTCTCCGAGCGCACCGTGGAGACGCACATCCGCAACGCCCTCGCCAAGCTCTCCCTCGCCAACCGGACCCAGCTCACCGCCTGGGCCCTCCGCAACGGAATACGCGGCTGATCTGCGTACCAGCACTGAGGCCCCGCGACGACTCACCGGGCGACACTCCACCCATGTACGCAACCTTCCATGACACAGCGCCCGAGAAGGGCGACCACTACGTGCTCCAGAGCGTCGGAGACGGCCACCGCTTCGCGCTCGTCCTGGACGCCACCGCGGGCACCTACGAGGTGCTCGACGACTGGTCCGGCCCCGCCGCCGAACAGGTCCCTGAAGCGGCCGCGATCACCAGCTTCGACGGCCCGGTCAGCGAGGCCCAGGCCGAGGCCGGGACCCAGGATCACCTGCTGCGTCTCAAGCCCGCCAGCGCGACGGCCGAGGGCTTCGTCCGGGGCCTCCTGCTCTGGGAACCACATGCCAGGGCCGTCAAGGCGGTGATCATGTCCACCACGTTCGAGCTCCTCGAGGCCGGGTCCCAGGCCGTCTACACCGCGCCCGTCCCGCGGGAGGTGGACCCGGCGCTGCTGTCCAAGCCCGACCGCATCGAGATCTGCCGAGTGATCAGCTGAACAGGGTCCGCCGGCTCGGTGAGCGCATCATGGCTGCCGCTGACGACCCCGCCTGGGACGAAGCGATCACCACGTCCATGCAGACCGTCACGACCTTGCTGGGAAAGCCGCCGATATCGCCGACCACGCCCCCTTCCCTCCGTGGTGGCGGGAATGGACGCCCACAACGACGGTGCCGCCGGCGCCTTCTTCCTCACCTCCCTCCTCGGCGTCATCGGCGCCATCGCCCTCGCCGTGGGCCTCTACCGCAGCGCCACCGTGCCGAAGGCCGCCGCCGTCCTGATCGGCCTGGGCCCGTCCTCACGATCGGCACCATGCCGGGCCCGCTCCAAGCCCTGCTCATAGCCTCCTCGGCCGTCCTCCTCCTCGGCACCACCTGGTCGGCCCTGGCGCTCCGCCGTCCGGCCGCCGCGTGACCGCGACGCCCCCGAAAGGCACAACCGCTCAGAAATCCTCCGACACATCGTCAGTACTGGTAGGCCCTCGCCACCCGCGGAAGGATTGACAACCATGAACGACTCCGAAGTGCTGGGCGGCGACGAGGCCGCGTTCATCGCGGCGGCCCGCTCGAACGACGCGGCACAGTTCGCGCTCATCACGGAGCGCTACCGGCGTGAGCTGCAGGTGCACTGCTACCGGATGCTCGCGAACTACGAGGACGCCCAGGACCTGACGCAGGAGACATTCCTGCGGGTGTGGAACAAGCGAGAGTCGTTCAAGGGCCACGCCGCGCTGCGGACCTGGCTGTACCGGATCGCGACGAACGCCTGCCTCGACTTCCTGGACAAGCGCAACGACCGCACGCCCGTGCCTGCCGAGCCGGCGGGCGCGGGCTCGGAAGTGCACTACCTGCAGCCCTACCCGGACCGGATGCTCCCGGAGGACCCGCAGGAATCGGTGGTCGCCCGGGAGACGATCGAGCTGGCGTTCATCGTCGCCGTCCAGCACCTGCCGCCGCGGCAGCGGGCGGTGTTCATCGTGCGCGACGTCCTCGGCTGGCCGGCGCCGAAGGCCGCCGACGCCCTCGAGCTGACCGTCGCATCGGTGACGAGCGCGCTGCAGCGGGCGCGCGTGACGATGCGCGAGCAACTGCCCGACCGCCGCCTCGACTGGCGCAGCCCCGCCACGCGCGAGCTGTCGGATGACGAGCGCGGCGTCGTGAGGTCGTATATGGACGCCCATGAGCGCAACGACCTCGACGCGCTGATGGCCCTGCTGCGCGACGACCTGCGTTTCGCGATGCTGCCCGATCCCGGCAAGGTGATCGTCACGGCCAAGGACGCGGTGGACGGCTGGGTCTCCAGCGGGCTCTTCCAGCGCGGCAAGGACGACTGGCGCTGCATCGCCACGACGGTCAACCGCATGCCTGCCGCCGCGCTGTACCTCCGCGCCCCCGGCGACCCGGAATACCGTCTGTTCACCATCGCGGTCCTGCGCATCGCCGACGGGAAGATCGCCGAGCTCACCGGATTCGACGCCACCGACAAACCATGGCTGGGTCTGCCCGCGATGCTCTGATCGGGCACGTCCCCAGTGTCGACGAGTCCAGCGCAGGGCCGGCGCGTCCGGGTTCGTTCTGCTCCTTGTTGCAGACGAACCTTGCCCGACGTGTCCAACTCCAGGCAGCGACTGGAACGGAACGATTCGTTCTGCTACTATAGGAACAGAACGTTCCGTTCAGCAAAGGGGCAGAGCATGACCGAGATCAAGCCGTTCCGCATCGAGATCCCGCAGGCGGACGTCGACGACCTGAAGAGCCGACTCGCCCGCACCCGCTTCGCCGACGAACTGCCCGCCGAGGAGTTCGCCGGGGAGCTGGAGGGCATCCCGACCCCGCCTGGATGGGAGTACGGCGTCCCAGGCTCGTACGTGCGCCCCCTGGTCGAGCGCTGGCGCGACGACTTCGACTGGCGCGCGCAGGAGGCCAGGCTCAACCGGTACCCGCAGTTCACCACCGAGATCGACGGCCAGACCGTTCACTTCGTGCACGTCAAGTCGCCCGAGCCGGGCGCGACCCCGCTGATCCTCACCCACGGCTGGCCGAATATGTTCACCGAGTACCTCGGGCTGGTCGACCGGCTGACCAGGCCGGACGCCGGTGGTCAGGCGTTCCATGTGGTGATCCCGTCCATCCCGGGCTTCGGCTTCTCCGGGCCGACGCGGGAGCGGGGCTGGAACGCCGCGCGGACCGCCGCCGCGTGGGCCGAGCTGATGACCCGCCTCGGCTACGAGCGGTACGGCGTGCACGGCAACGACGCGGGCGCCATCGTCGCGCCGATCCTCGGCGAGCTCGACCGCGACCGCGTCATCGGCGTTCACGTCAACCAGCTCTTCTCCTTTCCCAAGGGCGAGCCGGGTGAGTTCGAGGGGCTCACCGAGGCCGAGATGGGCCATCTGCAGTTCGGCCAGGCGTTCATCGAGCACGCGATCCACGACCGGTCGCAGGCCAACCAGCCGCAGACCCTCGCGCACGCCCTCGCCGACTCCCCCTCCGGCCAGCTGGCCTGGATCGGGCAGCTCCTCGGCGACGCGGTGGAACCGGACGAGCTGCTGACCATCGCCTCGCTGTTCTGGTTCACCAACACCTCGGCGTCCTCGGCCCGCTTCTACTTCGAGAACCGCGACTGGTTCGCCACCCACCAGGGCCAGAACCACAACGCCAGGACCACCGTCCCGATCGGCCTGGCCTCGTTCGCCTACGACTTCAAGCCGATCCGCAAGTTCGCTGAACGCGACCACTCCAACATCGTTCACTGGAACGACTACGACCGCGGAGGCCACTGGGCCGCGCACGACGCCACCGACCTGCTCATCGGCGACATCCGGGAGTTCTTCGGCAAGGTCGCCTGACGCCCCGTGGTGCGGGCGCCGGTCCCGTCGCGGACCGGCGCCCGCCGACGGCGAGCAAGAACACCCCGGACGCCAGGAAAGATCTCGACCTGGCGCTACGAGACGAGTATGTGGCCCGTGCTCAGCGCTTCTTCTCGTATCGGGTCAGCAGCACGCCGCCGGGAAAGGTCCGCGTCTCGACCAGGCTCAGGTTCACCCAGCCGTCCAGCGCGGTGAAGAACGGCGTGCCGCCGCCCACCAGAACCGGCATGGTGACCAGAACGTACTCGTCGATCAGCCCGGCCCGCATGGCCGCCCCGGCGAGCGTCGCGCCGCCGATGTCCATCGGGCCGCCGTCCTCTGCCCTGAGCCGGGCGATCTCGGCGACCGCGTCGCCGGCGACCAGGCGGGCGTTCCAGTCGACCTTGTCGATCGTCGATGAGAACACCACCTTCGGCATGTCCCGCCAGCGGCGCGCGAACTCCCTCTCCGCCGGGCTGGCGCCGGGCCGCTGATCGGCGGTCGGCCAGTGGGAGCTCATCGTCTCCCACAGCTTGCGCCCGTACAGCGCCAGGCTCGTCGCGGCCACCCGGTCGGACCACCACTGAAACAGCTCGTCGCCCGGCGACTCGTCCGGCCCCTCTCCCCCGCTCCAGCCGATGTCGTCGCCGGTCGCGGCGATGTAGCCGTCCAGGGTCACGTTCATGGCGAAGATCAGTTTCCGCATCGTGCCGGCCTCCCGTGAGTCGATCTCACACGTACAGACGGGTGCGGCGCGGAAACCTAATCGGTGCGACCTGCGTCGGCAGGCAGTCCTCGCGCTGGAGATCGCCAGGCAGTCCCCGACGCTCGACATCCGGACCGGCCGACCGGCCGGCGTCGTGGACCAGAAAGGCGAACCGGTGCTGGAGGCAATAGCGCGGCCGCTGCCGGGCTAGCGGGACGTGCATTCGTCATTGGCGGATAACGGTGCGGGTGATGCCAGCGATGATGGCGGTCGCCAGGATCCAGCCGGACGCGGTGAGTGCGAATGTGAGCCACTGCCAGAGACCGTCCGGCCTGTAGGCGGTTTCGAAACCGAAATTGATGACCGGTAGCAACACGTCGAGGGTGTAGATGAAGGGGTTGAAGGCCGATTGCCCGCCCGGATTGACCGGTGGCGGATGATGAGAGGCGAAGGCCACCGTTCCGGTCACCAGTAGGGCCAGTAGCCAACCTGCTGCACGGGCCGGGCGGTATCCATAGCCGACGGTGACGTCTTGGAGAAGGCCCCACGCCTTGGCGTACCAGGCAAGGTTGCCGCGATGGCGACGGTACTTGGCCAGTAGCACACTGCGGGCGGCCGCGTCGTCGCCGAGTCGCCGGTAGGCCGCCGCCAGCTGCTCGTAGGGCTGGGGGACGAAGGCGCGGTCCCTGCCGATCCATTGCAAGCGCGGGTCGACAGGGCCGGGTTCGGCCAGGGTGTCGTAGGTCAGCCCGTCCAGCCGTACCCGGTCCGGCCAGGAAAGCAAGTCGTCGTCGATCCGCTCGATGCGCGCGCCGGTAAGGTCGACGCTTCCCTCGATCCGCTCGCGTGTGTGCAGGACCAGCAGGTGCATGGACGTTCCGGGGCAGACAAGGGCGGCGGCACCGGGATTGCTCAGCCGGGCGTCGCGCAGGTAGAGCCAGTCGCCGATACGTGCCTGAATCATTCCCACCTCGCCCTCGATGGTGGCGCCTCCGAGGTGCAGTCCAGACTCGACGGTGAGGCCATGTAGCTGCAGTGCTCGACGGCCGGGGTTGGCCAGCCGCGTTCCCGTGAGGCTGAGCAGCCCGCCGATATTCGCGCGCAGCAGGCAGATCTCACCGGCCACCTCGGCCCTGCCGAAGAACGTGCTTGCGCCCACGGTGAGACCGTCCTCGGCCAGCAGAGCGGTTCCGCCGGGGTTGGAGAGCCGGGCGTCGATGAACGACAGGGGCCCGCCGACGCGAGCGGAATGGAGCTTGATCTCTCCCTCGGTGGCGATACCGACCGCGAACAGGCCCCCGTCAACCTTCAGGTGCCCGGCGTCCAGCACCCTTCCCTTCTCGTTGCGCAGGGACGCGCCGGAGAGTGTGAGATCGCCGGCTATGTGCGCGCCACGCAGCCAGATCTCGCCTTCGGCGGCGAACCCGGCGGAGCACATCAAGGCCCCGTCAATGGTGATCCGGTCGGCGTTCAGCGCCTGTCCGCCTGGAGTGCTCAGCCGGGCCTGCCGCAGGTCCAGGATCGCGCCCACCCGTGCTCCTACCAGGCTCACCTCACCCTCTGCGGAGAAACCTCCCCCGCAGAGCATTCCGGAGTCGACGGCGAGGCCGTCCCCGGTCAGAGCGACATCCCCGGGGCGAGACAGGCACGTCCCCTGGAGATCCAACTGCCCGGACACGTGGGCGCCGAACAAGTCCGACCAGCCGTCGATGCCGCATGACCGCACCACCAGGTTCGCGTCCATGCGTGCGAATCGGGCCACGAAACCCGGCAGCCGGCACCGGGTCAGTTCGACGGCGCGGGTACGTGCCCAGGTCAGGTCCGGTGGGTCGGTGAACGCACAGCCGTCGAAGAAGACCGCCATCGAGACTTCGCTGTGGGCGAGGTCCAGGCAGCCATCGATGCGGGCGCCGGCCAGCCGTAGTGCGGGCACCACCCCGCCCCGAGGAGTCTCGTCCACCCCCAGAAGCAGGGTACGGATGACCTTCGCGCGGATCGTCCGGTCCAGCCCCCAACCATCGCCGCCTGCGGGATCGCCGTCTTCCATCCGCCCGGTACTGAGGTCGAGAGGATCGCCCCCACAAACCGCCTCCCAGAGCGCTTCCTCCGGTGCGGTGAGATCGTCCGGCCTCATGTTCGTTCACCCCGCTCGCAGTCACTCGCCCCCATCCTGGCGGCCGTCCGGGGGCGGTGGAGACCAGCTACCGCGATCGGCTCGCTGAGGCGAAGAACCGCGTTGGTCGCCCGTCCGCCACGCCGCCCAGTTACCAGGTATGGGACGGACTGGTCGGGACGGAGGTCGGCCGGCGGGCCACGGTCCAGCGGTTGAGGGTGCGGCGATACCGTGCGCGCCGTCTTCGCCGCCATGACCGTCCATCCGACACGCACCCTCCTGCATCATCCCTCGCAGCGCGCCACCACCCCGTAACACCAACACGGCGACGGCCGACCACACTTTGGCCTACCGTTCGCCGGACTTGAGAGCGCGAAGTGTCCAGAGCCCGAACAGGGCCAGGGGCCGTCTAGCCTGCTCCGCTTGGGGCTGGTTGTTCGGCGGCGCGCTCGATGTCGTCGGCGACGCGGTGGGCGAGTTCCCGGGCGTGGGCGCCCTCAAGGAGTCCGTGAGTCAGCGTGCCCAGGATCTCCCAGACATCCGCGACGGCGGGAGCGTTCGGCATGAACAGCCCCTCTCGGCAGATGTCCACGATGAGACCGGGCACCTCGCCCTCGGCGATGATGTTGCCGCCGGACAGTATTGGCAGGCGCATCTCCCGGGACAGAGCCCGGCAATAGTGGCGACGTTCTTCGAGCATGGGCTCGAAGAAGTCTTCTGCCAGTTCGCCGTTCTCGCTGCGGTCCGGGATGACGAAACCATAAATGATCGCCATTCCCGTGCCCCGGGCCTGGCCCGCGAACGGCGGGATCCGGCTGGCCGCGTGGCCGAAGTCCCATTCTTCGCATCGCTCGTAGGCGCCGGCCGTGTCGATGAGGAAAGGCGAGAGGCGTGCGGCGAACCGGCGCCGCGCCTCCGCGTGGTCGACTGTCACGTCGAAGGCCTCGGGATACTCGCGGTGTAGTTTCTGGAATCGCTCAAGCGCACGCCGGGTCTCTTCGGACCGCAGTGGGGTGGGGTCAAGGGTCCAGGTGTGGTGCGGACCGGGGGCGAATATCTTCGCACCCGCGCCGGCCAGCAGATGCCATGCCATGACCGGGTCCCCGGTCGGGCCGATGGGCAGGCACATGGGCCGGAAGACCTCGTCTCGGGAGGCGGGGAAGGAGGTCGCTATTCTCTGGCCGATATCGAGGAGTTCTTCGATGGTTTCAGGGGCCTCCCTGACCATGTCCCTGTTCCGGATCAAGAGCGGGCAGTCCAGGCCAAGAGGAATCCCACGTGCCCGGTTGCCGGCACGAAAATGGTGTTGCGTGGCAGCGACGAGAGCGTCCTGACTTTCTATGCGCCGGGTCGAAAAGAGCGTGAGGGAATGTGAGGAGAATTCGAGTTCGTCGAGCCAGTCGTGCGGCACGACGGCGACATGCGCGATGCTCTTGGCTTCTTCGGGGCGCTGGGACAGCAGCTGTCGCAACGCCTCACCGCCCAGCGGGTTGAAATCTATCGTCAAACTGTATTCGTGCAGCAGATCCTCTCCGAACTGCACCAAACCCTTGCGCAGCTCAAGCCCGCTGCAGACCCTCAGGAGCGAGGGCACCTTGCGAAGGTTCCCGCCCGCGCCCAGTTTCCATCGGTTCTGCCGTGAATCCGTGAACGACAGTTCGACACGGATCTCCCGCTGCGTGAGATCCGTCTCCGGTTTGACCACCACTTCGGGCGCGGCCTGCTCGGTGAAGGGGTCCAGCCGGACCTGGCGAGCATGCACGATCGAGTTGCCCTCGCTGTCCTCCACCCTCGCATCGACGTTCCACACCGGATCGTCGCTCTTGTTGACGAACGAAAGGATAAATTCGCTTTCGCCCTCGCTGGACGTGTTCGACCGCAGATTCCAATGAATCCTTCGGGCCTGGGACAGAAGCTGCTCTCGGCGGTCGTCAAAGAGCCTCAATCTGTTGATTCGATAGGCGCCGAATGCTATCGCCATCGCGACCAGGGAGAATACAAGGTTCAAGAACTGAAAGACCGTCACCAAGGCAGGACCACCACCAACGTGCGAGCAGGGTCGCCGTTTGAACTTTTCTGGCTCGGCTCCGGACTTCGCGCGGCGCTAGGCATGGCGTCCGCCTAACAGCACCACATATCCCCAGGCGGGCAGGTGGACGTCGGCCAAGGCGCCCGATGACACCGTCGCGCCCGTGGCCCAGTCAGTCCAGGCGCCGGACCCGTCCGCGTCCGCGAGGCGAGCCGTCCGAGGCACGTCGGAAAGATTGACGCCGACCACGACATGGCTCGAACCGTCCTTGCGTTCAAAAGCGAGGATGACGGGATCCCCGGCGTCCAGCGGTTCCATGCGCGCGCCCCATTGCGCATTGGACAGGCAGGAGTGTGTCTTCTTGAGAGCGATCAGCCGGCGATACAGATCGCCCATGGGGTGTGGACGCCACACGATCGACTTCTCTCCGAGGAAGTCGAGCCGCTCATCGAAGCCCGCCTCCTGTCCGTTGTAGATGAGAGGGACCCCCTCCCCAAGGACGGAGAGCACGACGCAGGCCTCGAGCGCTTCGCCGAACTGCTCGAACTCGGTGCCCTCCGAGGCGCTCTTGTCGTGGTTGGAGACGAAAGTCATGCGCATTGCCTCATGCGGCCAGAATTTCGCGTTCCAGGAGTAGTACACGCGAAGCGCGTCCGTCGACAGGTCCTTCCTGGCTATCTGATGGAGGGTGTCGTTCCAGGTCCATGAGTAGGTGGCGTCGAAGGCGGCCGCGTGGAGATCCCGCGACTCCCATTCCGCCAGCATGAAGACCGGCTTGACCGCCTCCGCCTCACGGCGCAGGTTCTCCCAGAAGTCGAGCGGGACGAACCCGGCCACATCGCAGCGGAACCCGTCCACCCCGGCCTCCTCCAGCCAGTAGAGCATGGCCCGGGTCATATAGCGGCGCAGGTCGGGAACCGAGTAGTCGAGTTCTACGATGTCGCTCCAGTCCCACCACGGCGTCGGACGGGGCCGGCCGTTACGGTCCTTGAGATACCAGTCGGGGTGCTCGGTCAACAGCCGATTGTCCCATGCGGTATGGTTGGCGACCCAATCCAATATCACACGCATTCCCAGGCGATGGGCCGTCGAGACGAATTCCCTCAGGTCCGACATCGTTCCCAGTTGAGCGTTGACCGAGTAGTAGTCCTTGACGGCATAGGGACTGCCGAGCGGGCCTTTTCTGTTGGCCTCGCCGATCTCGTGGACAGGCATCAACCACAGGATCCCCACGCCGAGGTCGCGCAGTCGTACCAGATGCTGCGTCGCCGCCCGGATCGTTCCCTCGTCTGTGAACTGGCGCGTATTTATTTGATACAGGACCGCGTCCTTGCACCAGTCAGGATGCCGGAGGCGGACGTAGGGCCGAGGAGAATAGGGATCTGGCATGGTGCACTGGCTCCCCTGAACGCGGACTCACCAAACATGAGACCTTTATGGGGATCAGGGAGGTCGCCGCCGTGGCGGCGAAGAGGGGTTCATGCGCCGACCGGGCCCTACCGGCACAAAGAAATGCTCCCCAGCTCTCACGGGGCAATGGATCATGAAGGTCGGTGAGCGTTCGGAGAACGTGTTCTCACGGTCACGCATGCGGCGGATTCTACACCAGGCCGGCCGCGATGGCCGGGCTAGGGCAGCGCGGTGATCTCGTTCTGAAGCGGCCCAATCCCAATGTGATCCCACGGGCGGCCTAGGCACAGTGCTTGGCGTTAGTCGCGGCGGCGACGCCGACCCGTGGGGCCGAATCCCGCCGTCCCCACCAGGTAGCCGCAGGTCAGGGCCCTAGTTCTGGCTCATGAGACGGGACCCTTTGATCGTTTACGGCCTGTCATCTCACGATCTCACACGCCTGGCTCCAGCCGGTGGGGCTTGGGTGTGCCCTATCAGTTGTGGAGGGATCTCTGTTTCCGTTGCTGTGGTCTGGAGTCGGTCAATTCGGAAGAATGGTTGCGTGGGTCGGGTCGTCGGGTGGCTTCTGATTGCGATCGTTGGGGCGGGTCTGGTTGTCGGCGGCTCGTTATGGCCTCCGCCGGACGAGCCTTCCTCGGTGCCCCAGGGTTCGTGGGAGCCGTGTACGCGTCCGACGGTCGCAGGAGCTCACCGGTCGACCACCCTGACGCTCGACGCGGAAGGCGAACCCACGTTCCGCGGCACGTTCAAGGTCACGGTTCCGATGACCTGGGAGCGTGCCGCGGACCTGTTGAAAGGGCCCGAGTCGCGGGACTACCGCCTGGCGATGCGGTGCCTTCTGCGGGCCAACGACGAGGACGTGTGGCGCTGGTACGAGAGACGCGCGCGGCGGCCCAAGGTCGAGGTCCGTGAAGGGGCGGTCGTGGTCCGCGATGAGTTCGTGGCCACGGGCTTGGACGTCCGCGGTGACAACCACGCCTCCCCGGCCGCGACCCGTGTCGGGCCCTGGCAGGTCGACCTGCGTGGGGCCAGGTGGCGGCTGAGCCTGGTCGACCAGCGTGAGACCAAGGCGGCCGTCTGGGACGAGGTGACCGTCGAGTTTCCCGGCGGATGGCTGGACCGTACGGCGAAGATGCCGACCGCCTCGGACGCCGACAGCGTCACCTGGAGGCGCATCACCTCTGAGCCTCGGCCCGAGGTATGGCTGAAGCCTGATCGGGTGACGCGGGCCGAACTCGAGCTGAGCGTGAGCCCGTGGTGGGCCTGGCGCGAGAGCTGGGGCTGGCTCATCTCCGCCGGAATGGTCGCGCTGGCGCTGGCGCTACTGCCGAGACCATGGTCACGGGCGGGCGCTCCCGGGCGGCCGCCGCTGTTCCTTTTCGTCCTGCCCATCGTCACGAGCGTCGTCGGGTGCTTCAGGGAGCCGCTCTTCGACCTGGCGGACGGTCCACCCGGCGCCTCTGTTCCAGACCTCGTTCTCCTGGTCGACATGTCGGTGTGGGCGTTGATATGCGTGGCCGTGGCGTGGTTCGCGCGGCTTCCGCGGCGACCGCTCATCGCGCTGGCGGCGCTGGCCGCCGGAGGCTATGTCTCGGCCCTCGCCGTCGGGGGCGTGCTCGACGGCCCCGACGGCAGGCCGTCCGACGTCTCTTTCGGAGTGCTCGTGCCGCTGGGGATGTCGGCGGGCGCCCTCGGGACCTTGCTGTGGGCCGGGGTGCTGAACGGGCTGCGTGTCGGCTGGTCCATCACGCGCGCCGCGGGCGCTTCCGCGAAGGCGAAGTGGCCGTGGGTGGCCGGAGGGGGCATCGCCGTCGCCACCGTTGTGCAGTACATCAACGCGGACATTGGCATCCGCAACAGTGGAGCGTGGCTGGCCGCACGGGACAGCACGATCGAGGAAGGCTCGGCGGCCAATCTGCTCTGGCTCCCGGTGAACATGTTCCACCTGGCGTCCCTCTGGCTGTGGCCGTTGGCCGGCCTGACCGCGGTACTGGTGGTACTGGTGAGTCGCCCAGAGGGAGTGGACTTCTCGCGCCGCTCACCTGCCGCCTATGTCGTCGGCTGGGTGTTTGCGGGGAACGCGTTCTACTGGAGCGTCTATTTCAGCGGTGTGCCGCTCCCGATCCCCGTGCTCACCGCCTTCCTGGCCATTGTGTTCGTGTTCGTCCTGGTCCAGCGCTGGGTCGTGCTCGAACGCCATTTGACGGGGCCGCCCCTTCGGCCGGGCAGGCGGTACCTGCGACTGCGCGATGCCGTGGCCTTGGTGCCCTTGGCGGACGTCCATGACGCGGCGGGCAGGTTCTTCGTCCTGCATCGGCGGGGACGCCGGCACGACCAGCAGAGACCGGGCGAGCCCTTGCAGGACGGCAATGAGGAGCATGACCGGATCGCCTCTGCCGAACGGGCTCTCTTGCGCTGGCCGCCAGGACGCGGTGACGGGTCGCGCGGGGCCGAGTTGCCTCCGGGAGTGACCCCGTTCGACGTCGCGATGTGCGTCGGTCCAGAAGTGGAGCCCGCCCTGCTGGCCCGGTACACCGCCCGGCTGGCCTTCTTCGCCAGCCTGCCGGTCGCCGGCTACTTCTACTGGCAGGAGTATGTAGATAAGTATTGGACCGGACTATCCGAAGGGCCGCTCTTTGGCGGTGCCGAACTCCCCATCGGCCTGGCCGTTGAAGTGCTTTTCTGGGTCTTCCCGGGCTTCCTGCTGGGGCTGCTGTGGCGGCACCTGCCCGGCCGCAGCGGGCCTGTCAAAGCGCTGCCGCTCGCCCTCGGCTATTTCGCTGGAGCCGGCGTAACGCTGCTGGGAATGACGATCGCCAACGAGCCGGACACCTCGCTGCTGATGCTGCGGTGCGGGCTCCTGCTAGCGCTGCTCACCCTGCTGGGCCTGCTGGTCGACCTGCGGACGCTGCGCCGGACCCTGCCGGGCTGGAGCCGCCCGCTGCAGTTCCTCATGGACGCCTACCGCCTGGACTCCTTCCCGACTCAGCTCACCTTCCTCCTCGCCCAGGTCGCCGCCTTGCTCGCGATCGTCCAGTTCGTACGCAGCGGCGGCGGCGAAGGAGACCCGCAGTATCCGTCGATCGACCCCTTCCAGATGGGCAGGCCCGGCGGCTAGCCGGCCGGACCGGCGCCGGTGGGAGCCGCAGGCTGCGAGCCCCTGTGCATGGGCTTCGCTAGCGGTTTCGTTGCGGGCTCTGTGTATCCGGCTGGTCGGCTGTGCGAGCAGGCATGGAAGTAGCGCATCGCTGACGTCTCCTCCCGCAAGTGTGCTGGCCAGCGCTGCGGGGGGCCATGGACCCGCGGCGGTGACCCCGGTTGACAGTCGCGTCGGAGCACTGTTCTACTATCCAGAGGAACGCTCTGTAGTACAGAGAAACTTGGGTGAGCTGTTCGGGTGGGAGACCGTGGGGAGACGTCGCGGATGATCGACCAAGCGGGTGTGCTGGGCAGCGTGCGGCGGGGCATGATCCCGGCGCACATCTACAACGACGAGCACGTGTTCGCGCTGGAGAAGGAACGCGTGTTCGGCAGAGCGTGGATGTTCGTCGCCCATGAGTCGGAGATCCCCAGCGCGGGCGACTACGTCGTCCGCCGCGTCCTGGACGATTCGTTCATCGTCGTCCGCGACGAGAAGGGCGAGATCCACGCGCACTTCAACATGTGCCTGCACCGGGGCATGCAGGTCTGCCGGGCCGAGATGGGCAACGCGTCGCATTTCCGCTGCCCGTACCACGGATGGTCCTACCGGAATGACGGCCGGATCGTCGGCCTGCCGTTTCACCAGGACGCCTATGGCGGGGAGGCGGGGTTCAAGCGCAAGAGCCAGCGGCTGCTGCGCGCACCGAAGATCGACTCCTATAACGGCATGATCTTCATCAGCCTGGACGGTGACGCGCCGTCGCTGCGGGAATACCTCGGAGACTTCACGTTCTATCTCGACTACTACACCAAGCAGAGCCCGAGCGGTATTGAAATGCGCGGCCCGCAGCGCTGGCGGGTCAAGGCGAACTGGAAGATCGGGGCGGAGAACTTCGCCGGCGACATGTACCACACGCCACAGACCCACACGAGCGTGGTGGAGATCGGGCTGTTCCGCGAGCCCAAGGCGGAGAAGCGCCGGGACGGAGCCACCTACTGGGCCGGGAATGGCGGCGGCACCACGTACAAGCTGCCGCCCGGCGGCCTGGACGAGCGGTTGCGCTATGTCGGCTATCCCGACGAGATGATCGCCCGGATGAAGCGGGAATGGTCGCGGGAGCAGTGCGAGGTCATCGGCCGGGACGGGTTCATGATCTCGGCGGCCTCGGTGTTCCCGAACCTGAGCTTCGTGCACAACTGGCCGCGCGTCGAGGACTCCAACGACGTCGTCCCGTTCATCTCCGTCCGGCAGTGGCAACCGGTCAGCCAGGACGAGACCGAGGTCCTGTCCTGGTTCGCCGTGGACGCCGAGGCTCCTGAGGAGTTCAAACGCCTCTCCTACAAGGCGTATCTGATGTGCTTCGGCAGCACGGGAATGTTCGAGCAGGACGACGTCGAGAACTGGGTGTCATTGACCAACACGGCCGCGGGATCAATGGCGCGGCGGCTCATGCTGAACAGCCGGATGGGCCTGCTGGAGGACGGTACCGAGGTCTCTCCCGCCTTGCCTCCGGAGGGGTTCAGCGGGCCCGGCACCGCCCGTACGGGATACAGCGAGCACAATCAGCGCGCGCTGCTCCGGCGCTGGGCGGACCACATGGAACGGCCGATGCCGAAAGCGGCGGGCGTCGAGGTCGGGACCAACGGCCGGCGGGCGGAGGCCGGGCAGTGACCGGCGAGCAGAGCACCCATTCGGCACGGTCGGTCCTGGGTGGCCACGCTCCGCGGGAACAGCGCACCGGTTCCACTTTGCCTTTCGGTGACGAACGCCATTTGCTGGCGCACCAGTGGCTCGTCGACGAGGCGTATCTGCTGGACGATCAGGCGTACACGCAGTGGCTGGATTTGCTGACCGATGACATCCACTATTTGATGCCCGTGCGGGTGACGACCGCCTTGGGAACGGGTTTCGACACCGCGCCCGGCGCCGCGCATTTCGATGAGAACAAGTACTCCCTGTCACGGCGCGTCGCCCGGTTCCTGACCGAGCACGCCTGGACGGAGGACCCCCCGTCCAGGCTGCGCCACCACGTCACCAATGTGCGCACGTTCGCGACCGGTGACAACGACCATCTCATCGTCGACTCCGGGGTGCTGCTGTTCCGCAGCCGCGGCGACGTCCGCGAGCCGTCCCTGGTCTCGGCCGGGCGGGAGGACCTGCTGCGGCGTGAGGCCGGAGGCTGGCGGCTGGCGCGGCGCACCATCCTGGTGGACGAATCGGTGATCCGCATGCAGAACCTTGCGATCTTCCTATGACGATCGGCTGGGAAGGCGAGCGGGAGGACGCCGACAACGCCGCGCGGGCCGAGCGTGAGCGGCTGCGGCTGCTGGAGCACGCCCAGGGCGAGACGCTCGTGCTGGGCAACGAGTTCTCCGAGATCAGGGTCACCAAGGTCGAGACGCGCAACGGCGCCCGGCTGCTGGTGGAGTCCCCGCGCTCGGGGCAGTGGATCGCGCTGTGCCCGCTGGAGCTGGAGGCGCTGACCTGGCAGCAGACCGCGACGTTCTCGGAGATGATCGGCCACCCGTTCGGCTCGCTCGTGAAGGACGAACCGGACGTGGAGGACGGCGAATGACCGGATGGCTGGACGGGCGGCGCGCGCTCGTCGTGGGCGCCGGCTCGGGCATCGGGCGCGCGGTCCTCGACGCGTTCCGCGCGGAGGGCGCGTCCGTCGCCGTGCTGGAACGGGACGCGGGCAAGGCCATCGCGATCGGCGAGGCGCTTCCCGACGTGCCCGTCACGGTCGGCGACGCGACGACGCGGGAGGCGAACGACGAGGCCGTCGCGGCGGCGGTCTCCGCGTTCGGCGGCCTGGACGTGCTGGTCAGCTGCGTCGGGGTGTTCGACTTCTACCGCGGCCTGGAGGACCTGGACGCCGACGTGATCGACGACGCGTTCGCGGAGATGTTCTCGACCAACGTCAAGAGCCACCTGCACGCCGTGAAGGCGGCGCTGCCCGCGCTTCGCGAGTCGCGCGGCTCGATCGTGCTCACCGAGTCGACGTCCGCCTACTACCCCGGGCGGGGCGGTGTGCTGTACGTGTCGTCCAAGTTCGCGGTGCGCGGGCTGGTGACGTCGCTGGCGCACGAGCTGGCGCCGGACGTCCGGGTCAACGGTGTCGCACCGGGCGGCACGCTCAACACCGACCTGCGGGGAATCCCCAGCCTGGGACAGCAGTCGCGGCGGCTTGACGACACCCCGGGCCGTGCCGCCGACCTGGCCGCGCGCACTCCGCTGGGCGTCGCGTTGAGCGGCGAGGACCACGCGTGGAGCTATGTGTTCCTCGCCTCGTCGCGGTCCCGGGGGATCACCGGCGACGTCGTGCATCCGGACGGCGGCATGGCCGCCAAAGCCTGAGGGACGCCTCACAGAAAAGGAAAGGAGTGTCGCCATGCCCATCGTCCGGGCTGACAAAAGCGCCTGCCAGGGCTATGCGAACTGCGTCACCGGCGCCTCGGACGTCTACGACATCGATGACGACGGCGTCGTCGTGCTGCTGAAAGAGCGCGTCCCCGAAGAGGACCGGCAGCGCGTCGAGGAAGCGGCCCGGAGCTGTCCGGTCTCGGCGCTGACCGTCGAGGGCGAATGAGCCGCACCGCGGTCGTGGTCGGCTCGTCGGTGGCGGGTATCCGCACCGCCCAGGCCCTGTCCGCCGGCGGTTTCGACGGCCGCGTCCTCGTCGTCGGCGCCGAGAACACCGAGCCTTATGACAAGCCGCCCCTGTCGAAGCACTTCCTTACGGGCGCCTGGGACACCGGCAGGCTGTCCCTGCTGAACGGCGGGCCTGCGGACGAGCGGATCGAGTTGCGGCTGGGAGCCGCGGCCGAGCACCTGGACGTCGCGGACAAGCAGGTCAGGCTCGCCGACGGCACGCGCGTGCCCTACGACGTGTGCGTGATCGCGACCGGTGCGTCCGCGCGGCCCTCGCCGTGGGCCGCGCGCGACGGCGTCCACGTGCTGCGGACCCTCCAGGACAGCGCCGCGCTGCGGCGCGACCTTCTGCGGGGAGGCGAGGTCGTCGTGGTCGGCGGGGGGTTCATCGGTGCCGAGGTGGCCGCCGCGGCGAGCGGGCTCGGCCGCCCGGTCACCGTCGTCGATCCCCTCCCCGATCCGATGGCGCGGGTCCTCGGCCCGCAGGTCGGGCCGCTGCTGACCGGGATCCATGAGCGCCACGGCGTCCGGACCCGCTTCGGCACCGCAGTGGTCGCCATCGAGGGGACGAGCGGTGATCTCCGGGTGCTCCTGGACGACGGAAGCGTCCTGGCGGCGTCGACGGTCGTCGTCGGGATCGGGGCCGTGCCCAACGACGGGTGGCTGCGCTCGTCCGGCCTGGACATCGCCGACGGCGTGATCTGCGACGAGTACTGCCGCGCCCGGGGAACGCAGGACGTGTTCGCGGCCGGTGACGTGGCCCGGTGGCCGCACCCGCGCCATGGCGGGCACGTCCGGGTGGAGCACTGGACGAACGCCGTCGAGCAGGCGGCGTGCGTGGCCCGCGCCATCGTCCGCCCCGGCGAACCGCTCCCCTACCGGCCGGTGGAGTACGTGTGGAGCGACCAGTACGGCTGGAAGATCCAGATCGCCGGCAGCCCGGCCCGGATGGGCGGCCACACGCTGATCGGCGACCTCACCGGTGACAGGCCGCGCGCCGCCGTCGCCTACACCGACACCACCGGGCGCCTCGGCGCCGCCGTCACCCTCAACTGGCCGCGAGCGCTGGTCACGTGCCGGCGGCTCCTGGCCGCGGAGGCGGATTACACCCAGGCGATCGCCGAGCTGGACGTGCTCGCCGACGCCCGGCCGACAGGAAGGCGATGATGACCGAACCCTTCGCCGAGCTTCGCCGGCAGATCGCCGACGCCTGCCGCGTGCTGGCCGTCCGGGGGCTGGCGGACGGGATCCTCGGCCACATCAGCCTGCGGGCCGGCCCCGACCGGCTCCTCGTCCGCTGCCGCGGGCCGCACGAGCGCGGCCTCGCGCACACGACCGCGGCGGACGTCCACCTGCTGGACCTCGACGGCGCACCGGCGGCCGAGGGCGAGCTCGACGGAGGCTGGACGCCCCCGAACGAGCTGCCCCTGCACACCGAGGTGCTGCGGCGGCGTCCGGACGTCCAGGCCGTCGTCCACGCCCACCCGCCCGCCGTCGTGGCGGCCGACCTGGCCGGGCTGGCGATCCGGCCCATCGTCGGCGCGTTCGACATTCCCGGTGCCCGGCTCGCCCAGGCCGGGGTGCCCGTGTATCCGCGCGGCGTGCTGGTCCGCGACCGGCGGCTGGCCGGAGAAATGGTCAACGCGCTCGGCGACAGGGCCGTGGTCCTGCTCCGCGGGCACGGCATCACCAGCACCGGCGCCACGGTGCCGGAGGCGGTGCTGCGCGCGATCTCGGTCGACGCCATCGCGCGGATGTCGCTCACGGTCGCGAGCGCGGGCGGGACGCTGCGCGACCTTCCAGGCCGTGACCTCGCCGAGCTTCCCGACCTCGGCGGCGCCTTCAACGAGGCCACGGCCTGGCGGCACGAGCTCAGCCGCCTCCCGCCGCCGGACCGGCGACCGGGCTAGAGCGCGTCGCGGAGGCCGTGGAAGACCGCGAGCACGTCCCGGCCGTCCAGCGTCTCGGCATGGCCGGGCGCCTTCAGCCGCACCCGCTCGCCGAGGTCGTGGACGACGAAGCCGCCGTCGAACTCGTTGTGCCCGAGGTGCAGCTCGTAGGCGCACAGCGCGTGCAGCCCGCGCGTGAACAGGTCGCGCGGAGTGCTAAGCGCGCCGCCGCCGGGCCAGGTGATCTCGACCTCCGTGTCGTGGATCTCGAAGGCGAAACCGCCGGCCCGCCGGCTCGTGTCCGGCGTGACCGGTTCGGCGCCGAGGTCGTCCCAGAACGGGTTGCGCGGCATGAGCTCCAGGCTGATGCGCCGCCTACCGTCGCCGGAGTAGGTCCGGTGGGCGACGTCCTTGGGGAGCCGCAGCAGGTCGCCGGTCCTGCCGATGTAGTGGCCGTAGTGCTCGTCGCCCTCGGTCTCCTTGAACTCGACCCGGACGCTGCCGTGCACGATGTAGAGGAACTGGTCGCCGTCGAGGTTGGTGTTCCAGAACGGCAGGCGGTCCGCGGCGCCGGTGGACTCCCAGATCGAGACGGGCCCGACCGCGCCGAGTTCGGCGGGCACGTGCGTCGGGCGGTCCGCCGCGCCGCCGAACTCGATGACGTTGACGACGTCGAACAGCTCATGCCTGGCGGTGATGTGCGACTCGCCGGGCCGGACGGCGAGGTCGGCGAAATCCGGATGCAGCTCAGTCACGCGCGCAATCCCTTCTCCTCCAGCCAGCCGACCAGCGTGTCCGCGACGTACGCGACCAGGCCCGGCTGTCCTTGCAGGTAGTGGCTGCCGCCCTCGACCGGCACGAGCCGCCGGTCGTCGTGCGGGATCGCCTCGTACATCGACCGGGCGTGGCTCGGGAAGCAGACCTGGTCGGCGGTGCCGTACATGACGAGCGTCGGGACGTGGGTCCGCGCCAGGTGGTAGGGGCCGTCGCAGTTGGAGTCGTCCACGCTCCACTGGCTCAGCCAGGAGCGCAGGCTGGTGTGGTGGCCGAGCGTCGCCGGCAGCAGGTTCGCGGTCACCGGCGGACCCCACAGGGTGCCGGGCTTGCGGTCGGACGCGTCGAGGGTCGTGTCGAGGAACCGCGGGTCGGCGACCGTGCCGTGCACCAGGAACGGCAGGTCGCGCAGCCCGTGCGGGTGCTCGTCCAGCTCGGCGAGCCGCTCGCGGACCCGGGCGGTGATCCGCCGGCCGCGGGCGAGCTGCGCGGCCCGGTACCGCTCGACGAACTCCGCGCTGTACGGCGGGCCGTTGCGCGGGTCGAACATGTCGAGCTCGGGGTCGCGTTCGGACGGGTCGTGCTCGTCGACGATCGCCGGGTCCAGCCACTCGGTGTACACGATGGCGCGGCCCGGGTGGGCCATCAGCGAGACGAGGCCGTCCACCGGCGGCAGCGCGGCCTTCGTCAGGTCGGGCGGGTCGCCGGCGGGCGTCGCGGTCACGGTCGGGGACTCGGCCTGGCTCTGGTAGAAGGCGGTGAGCCCGCCGCCGCCGGAGTTCCCGATCAGGACGACCTTCTCGTAGCCGCGCTCGCGCAGGAACCCGATGGCCGCCCCGACGTCGAGCACGCAGTTCTCCATGATGAGCGTGCTGTCGTTGCCGATGTACCGGGTGTTGAGGCCGACGGCGTCCACGCCGCGCTCGGCGAGCGGGCCCAGCAGGTAGTGCCCGAGGAAGTTCGAGCTCGGATGCACCACGACGACGGCCGTCCGCGACGGTTCCGCCGCGCGGTGCAGCGACCCCCACACCTTCCCGGCCATCCGGGCCACCCCGGAGTAGATGTCGATGCCGGCGCCCGCCGCCATCGGGATCCCGAGCAGCTCGATCACCGCTCACACACCTTTCGTCTGCGATCTGTCGTCATGCGATGAGCCGGCCGCCGTCCACGACGAGCGTCTGGCCCGTCATGAAGCGGGACTCGTCCCCGGCGAGGTAGAGGACGGCCTCGGCGATGTCCCTTGGCTCGCCGGGATGCCCGACGAGCAGCTTGCCGGTCAGGAAGTCGAGCCGTTCCTGGTCGCGGAACACCGGGTCGGTGGCCGCGGTCCTGATCAGCCCCGGGGCCACCGCGTTGCACCGGATGCCCTGCTTGCCGTAGTCGAACGCGATCGACCTGGTCAGCGCGATGACACCGCCCTTGGCCGCCATGTAGGCGGCGAAGCTCGGGCTGGCCACGAGGCCGGCCGTCGACGCCGTGTTGACGATCACCCCGCCGCCCTCGGCGACCATGCGCGGGATCGCGTACTTGCAGCCGAGGAAGACGCTCCTCAGCGTGGTGTCGATCGTCCGGTTCCACTCCGCCAGGGTCGTGTCCGCGACCGGGCGGCCCAGCGGCGCCCAGTAGGCGTTGTTGTGCAGGACGTGCGGCCCGCCGTACGCCGTGGCCGCGCCGTCCACCATGGCCATGACGGCCTCCGGATCCGCCACGTCGGTCCGGCAGGCGCGTGCCACGCCGCCGCCCGCCGCGATGGCCCCGACGGTCTGCCGGGCACCGTCCTCGTCGATGTCCGCGACGGTCACCAACGCGCCCTCGCGCGCGAAGCGGACGGCCGTCTCCCGGCCGATGCCGGACGCGGCGCCGGTGACGATGACGGACCTCTCCTCGAAACGGCGGCGGGACGGCGACGGCACAGTGGCTCTCCTTGGTACGGGTGCGGCTATTCGCCGGAGCCGAGGTAGCCCCGGAGCAGTGACGGGTCCTCCGCCAGTTCGGCGGCGGGGCCGGACGCGGTGACGCGCCCGGCGGTGAGCACGTAGCCGCGGTCGGCGACGGCGAGCCCCTGGGCGACGTTCTGCTCGACCAGCAGCACGGTCTGGCCGTCGGCGGCGAGCGTGCGGATCATCGCGAAGACCTCCCGGACCAGCAGCGGCGACAGGCCGAGCGACGGCTCGTCCAACAGCAGCAGCTTCGGCTTCGCCATCAGCGCGCGGCCGATCACCAGCATCTGCTGCTCGCCGCCGGAGAGGGTGCCGGCCTTCTGCGCCCGGCGGTCCTTGAGGCGGGGGAACCGGTCGAAGACCTCGTCCAGGCTCGCCCGGACCTCCGCGCGGTCCCGGCGGGTGAACGCGCCGACCCGGAGGTTCTCCTCGACGGTCAGGCGGGGCAGCGCGCGCCGCCCCTCGGGCACGTGGACCATGCCGGCGCGCACCAGCAGGTCGCTGCGCAGCCCGGTCACGTCCCGGCCATCTAGGACGACCTCGCCGGACCAGGGGCGGATCATCCCGGAGACGGCGCGCAGGACGGTGCTCTTGCCCGCGCCGTTGGGCCCGAGCACCGCGACCAGCTCGCCGCGGCGCACCTCGACGCTCACGTCCGCCACCCCGGTGACGCGGCCGTAGCCGGCGCGCAGCCCCGCGATCCGGAGCAGCTCGCCCCGTCCGGGCGCCGCGTCGTCGCGTTGAGGCGCGAGGTCTTTCCGTTCAGGTGCCAAGGTAGGCCGTCCTTACCTCTTCGCTGGCCAGCACCCGCCCGGGCGGCCCGTCGGTGAGCCTGCGGCCGAAGTTGAGCACGGTCACGTGGTCGCAGATGTTCGAGATCACGTCCATGTCGTGCTCCACCACCACGACGGTCAGCCCCTCGTCCCGCAGCTCCCGGATCCGCGGGACGAGGGACCGCCGGTCCTCGGCGGTCATCCCGCTCGCGGGCTCGTCGAGCAGCAGCACCTTCGGCCGCGCGGCGAGGGCGCGTGCCATCTCGAGTTGTTTCTGCAGGCCGTAGGGCAGCTCGGCGGCACGGCGCCCGCGGTAGGCGGTCAGCCCGAACAGCTCCAGGGACTCCTCGGCCTGCGCGCGCAGCCGCCGCTCCGCGCCTGTCCTGAGCGGCCACAGCGAGCGCGCCCCGGTGGTCGCCCGGCTGTGCTGCCCGAGCAGCACGTTCTCCAGGACGGTCAGCCCGCCGAACAGCCGGATGTTCTGGAACGTGCGGACGATCCCGAGCGGCACCCGCCGCTGGGGGGTGAGGCGGGTGACGTCCCGTCCGGCGAGCACGACCCGGCCCGCGTCCGGCGGCACGTAGCCGGAGACGACGTTGAGCAGGGTCGTCTTGCCCGCGCCGTTCGGGCCGACGACGCCGTGCACCGACCCCTCGGCCACCTCCAGGTCGACCGCGCCGAGCGCCTCGACGCCCTGGAAGTTCTTGGTCACGGCGGACACCCGCAGCAGCGGCTCAGCCAACGGACTCACGCTCCCGTCGCGGGACGAGCCGCGGCAGCCGGATCCCGCCGTCGCCGCCGCGGCCGATCAGCCCCTGCGGGCGCACGATCATCAGCGCCACGAACAGCAGGCCGTAGACGATCTCGTACCACTCGTTGAGCCACTCGAAGTAGATCGGCAGGAGGCTCAGCACGATGGCGCCGATGGCCGCGCCCCAGAAGTACTCGACTCCGCCGAGCACGCAGTACAGGATGATCACCAAGGCCTGGTGCGGGCCGAACAGCTCCGGGGTGATGACCATGAGCTGGTGCGCCGACAGCGCTCCGGCGACGCCCGTCACCGCGGCGGACGTGGCGAACGCGCCCACCGCGATGCGCGTGATGCGCAGCCCGGACGCCATCGCGGCCCGCTCGTCCTCCCGGATCGCCTTGTGCGCGAGGCCGAGCCGGGACCTGCTCAGCAGCACGAGGTAGCCGACGACGAGGACCACGCACCCGAGCACCAGCGGCACCGTCGTCCCGGTCATCCCGACCATGCCGCTGGCGCCGTCGACGTAGTCCCACTGCGAGATCAGCAGGTTGATCAGCTGGGAGAAGACGAACGTGATGATGGCCAGGTACAGCAGCGAGAGCCGCAGCGCCATCCACCCGATCAACGCCCCCGCGACGGCCGCCGTGACGCCGGACGCGGCCATGGCGAGCGGCAGCGGCCACGCGAAGTTCAGCGTCAGGATCGACGCGGTGTAGGCGCCGATCGCCATGAAGGCCGTGTGGCCGAACGAGTACTTGCCCGTCGAGACCGCGATCCAGTATCCGAGGGCCAGCAGCACGTTGATGCCGACCTGGAGGACGACCGCCTCGTTGAAGCTGGACATCAGACCCTCTCCAACACGCCGGCGTTGCGGCCGAACAGCCCCTGCGGCCGCACCAGCAGCACGATGCCGACGAGGATGAACACGATCAGGTCGCGGAGCGTCGCCGACAGGTAGGCGACGGTCAGCGTCTGGATCAGCCCGATGAGCAGGGCCGCGAGCACGCCGCCGGTGACGCTGCCGAGCCCGCCCAGCACGATGATCATCAGCGCGGTGAGCGTGGTGGTGAACCCGTCGAACGGGCTGATCGAGTGGTACGCGAGCCCGGTCAGCAGCCCCGCGGCCCCGGCCAGCACGCCCGAGAGCGCGAACGTGAGCAGGATGACCCGCTGCACCGGCACGCCGAGCAGGCCCGAGACGGTCGCGTCGTCCGACACCGCCCGGATCGCCGTCCCCCACGGGGTGCGTTCGAGGAACACGTACAGCCCGGCGGTCAGCAGCGTGGCCAGCAGCAGGATCACCAGCTGGGCGCCGGACACCGTGAACGCGCCGAGGTCGAGCCGGACGCCGGACAGCACGTCCGGCACCGAGCGCTGGTGGCTGCCGAACGCCTTGGTGACCGCGGCGGTCAGCACCAGCCCGCAGCCGAGGCTGCTGAGGATCGACGCCGTCGGGAAGTCCGCGGACACGAACCGGAACGAGACGTAGTACACCGCCACCGCGACGCCCCCGCCGATCAGGGTGGCCGCGACGAAGCTCACCAGGAAGGGCGCCGGGGTCTCGGTCATGATGAGCGCGCCGAGGACGGCGCTCAGCATCGCCGTCTCCCCGAGGGCGAAGTTGAGCCGGTCCATGGCGCCGACCACCAGGTTGAAGCCCAGGGCGACCAGGCAGAAGGTCGCCCCGAGCAACAGACCGTTGAACAGTTGCTGTGCGAGCATGCGGTCAGCCGGCGCTCTTGTCGATCACGAACTTGCCGTCCTTGACGACCGCCTGGAGCTGCGGCCGCTGCGCGATGCCGTCCTTGAAGGTGGTCGCGTCGGCCATGCCCTGGTAGTTCTGCATGGCGTTGAGGCTCTCCTGGACGTCCACCCGGCCCTTCGTGACGGCGTCGTCGCCGGGCTTCACGCCCTTCTCCTCGATGGCCTTGGCGATCATGTGGACGGCGTCGAAGGCGTAGGCGAAGTTGAGCGAGATGTCGGCCTGGCCGGTGGCGGCCTGCGCCTTCTCCAGCAGCGCCTTCGCCGCGGGGGTCGCGCTGTGCGGGTCGTACTGGGCGGCGGCGAGCGTGCCCTCGGTGGCCTGCCCGCCGGCCGCGACGTAGGCGGCGCCGCCGGACTGCAGCGAGCCGGTGCCGAGCAGCGTGAAGTTCTGGCGCTGGCTCCGCACCTCCCGCGCGATCCGGCCCGCGTCGTCCGGGCCGGCGGCCAGGGCCAGCACGTCCGGTTTGGCGGAGGCGACCGAGGTCACCTGCGAGGCGAAGCTGGAGTCGCCGCTCTTGAACGTCACGCTCTTGACGACCTGGACGCCGGTGGCGCCGAAGACGCTGCGGAACAGGTCGGCCTGGGCCTTCGTGGTGGCGTTGGCCTCGTCGCTGATGATCGCGGCGCGCTTCAGCTTCCGGCCCTGGATGATCTTGGTGAGGACGGGGGTGCTGTTGTCGGCGTCCGGCTGGGCGATGGTGAAGCCGTACGGGCGGGCGTTCTTCAGCACGCCGGGCCGGGCCGCGCCGGGGCTCACGATCGGCACCTTGAGCTTGTTGGCCGTGGCGCAGGCGACCTCGCAGCCGGCGCTGTCGACGGGGCCGACGATCGCGAGCACCTTCTGCTTGGTGGCCAGCTGGGGAATGAGCGTCGCGGTGGTCGCTGGCTTGTTCTGGCTGTCGACCTTGACCAGCTCCAGCTTGGCGCCCTTGACGCCGCCGGCCTCGTTCAGCAGCTTCACGGCGTACTCGGCGCCGGCCTCCATCGTCTTGGCGTTGCTGGCGAACGGGCCGGCGGAGCTGGTGACGAGGCCGATCTTGTAGGTGCCGGGCCCGTCGCCCGAGCTGGAACCCTCGCCGCCGCAGGCCGCCAGGGCCAGCGATGCGGCGGTCAGCCCGACCGCGACGCGACCGGCGGTGCCGGTTCTGATCATCGTGGGATCCCTTCATCTGATGCGCGTGCGAAGCGCCTGCCAGGCACGGTCTCGGCGGGAGGTTCTCTTTTCTCCAGAATTAGTTTCTGGAGAATAGCGATTACGGGGTCGTCCGTAAAGACCTTTCCGGCCTCTACCTGGTGGATGTTCGCGCTGGTCGGACGTCATGTGGACGTCACGGCATCGCGGCGTCGCGCGGACGTCGCGGAGTGTGCGGCGGGCTCAGGCGCCGTCAGCCGTGGGCCCAGCCGCCGTCGACGTTGACGACCTGCCCGGTGATGAAGTCCGAGGCCGGGGAGCACAGGAACTCCACCGCGCCGCAGAGGTCGTCCGGCACGCCGACCACGGGCAGGCATTGCTCGGTCTTCATGCGCTCCCGCAGCGCCTGCGCCGCCTGCGGGGTGTGCACCGTCTTCCTGGTCTCGACCGGGATGTAGCCGGGGGCGATGGCGTTCACCCGGATCCCGTCCGGGCCGAGCTCCCGCGCGAGGGCCCGGGTCAGGCCGACCACCCCGGCCTTGGCCGCGACGTAGGGCGCGAGCCCGACCGGGAGGCCCTTCGACACCATCGTCGAGGTCACGTTCACGATCTTGCCGTGGCCGGCGGCGCGCATGTGCGGGACGACCGCCGCCGCGCACAGCCACTGCCCGGTTAGGTTCACGTCGAGCACCCTCGTCCAGTCCGCCCGGCTGAACGAGTCGAAGGGCGCGGACGGCAGCAGCGCGCCGCCGGCGTTGTTGACCAGCGCGTCGACCCGTCCCCAGCGCTCGACCACCGCGCCGACGAACGCGCCGACCTGCTCCTCGTCCGTGACGTCGGCCTCATGGGCGCTCACCCGGTCCGCGCCGGCGTCCTCGGCGATGGCCTCGGCCGCGGACCGCGCCGCGCCGCCCGCGACGTCGACCACGGCGACGCGCGCCCCCGCGCCGGCCAGCCGGGCGGCGTACGCCCGGCCGAGCCCCTGCCCGCCGCCGGTGACGATCGCCACCCGCTCGTAGTCGTCGGCCGCGCTCACCGGTCCGCCCGCCCGCGGATCTGGCCGCTCGCGTCCTCGGCGCGCGCGGCGAGCAGGTCGTCGGTCAGCGACCCGAGCGGATGGTCGATGACGGTCAGCGGCAGGTCGGGGACGCCCGCCGCCCGCGCCGCGATCCTGGCCGTGGTGACCAGCTCCGAGGTGCACACGACGTAGGCCGGGACGCCGCGGCGTTCGAGCGCGATCGCGTCCCGCACCGTGCACGAGCAGCACCCGGCGCAGTCGCCGACCCCGGTCACGACGACGTCGCATTCGGCGGCGAGGTCGTCGAGCATCTCGTCGGTCGCGACGCGGCCGATGCTCGGTTTGCGCGCCCAGGCCGCCTCTTGCGCGCCGTCCTCCCGCAGCCTCGCGGCCAGCAGTCGGAGGAAGCGGTCGCTGTTCGGCTTGCCGTTGTCGAGGTAGCCGACCGCGAGCCCGGACAGTGACACCGGGCGGGGCAGCGACCCGGACGTCTCCCGCGGGGCCTCGGCGGTCGGATCGAGGACGACGAGTCGTCCGGTCATGGCGTCTCCCTCTGCGGTATCCGGCACCTCTCGGCCTCCTCCGCGGAGAGCGCCTCGGTGACGGGCGCGGACTCGTGGCCGCCGACCCAGTACGGGACGACCGCGGAGTAGCCGTAGAGGTCGCCCCCGGCGACGGTGATCAGGATGTCCTCCGGGCGCCGGACGACGGTTCGCGGCTCGTCGTCGTCCTCGAGCACCGGGGCCGCCGGCAGGCGGCCCGCGCGCCGGAGCGCCCCGGCGCTGCGCCGGGCCAGGCGGAACAGCTCCTCGCGCACGTCCGCCTTGTCCATCCCGGCGCGCTGGATGATCTCGGCGTGCCGGGGGCCGACCACCACGACGAAGCTCCCGCCGGTGTAGTGGCACGGCAGCATCGCGTCGGCGATCGTGGCGAGGATCGGGCCGGGCTCGCTCGCCCAGTCGTTGCGCGCGTTGACCGGCGCCTCGCCCGCGAACACCGTCACCGCGCTCTGCTCAGTCGGCACGCCCCGGTCAGCGTGCAGCGGCGGCCACGGCGATGTCCGGCTCTCGCCGATGCAGTAGGTGTACTTGCCCGGATGCCCGAAGGTGGCCTTGTCCAGGACACCCGGCACGCCGCCGCACAGGTTCTGCAGGATGAGCCGTACCGCCCGGCCGATCGTGGCGTTCGCGTGGTGGCCGGGCCCGAACACGCTGAACGACGTGTTGACGTTGAGCTGGTCGACCACCGGCCCGCTGATGACCAGCAGCGGTGCCGTGGCGCCGCTGACCGTGGTGCTGTGCAGGTTGAACGGCTCGCGGGTGAGGGCGCGGACCGTCGCGACGAGCACCGACATGTACTCCTCGCGGCAGCCCGCGGCCACCGCGTTGATCGCGATCTTCTCCAGCGTGAGCGCGGCGCCCTGCTCGGCGATCTCCCCGATCACCCGGCCGGCCGGGATGCCCGACGCTGCCACGAACCTCTCGACGCGTTCCGGTGTCGGCGGGATGACGGGCAGCCCGTCGCCCCAGCCGTTCCGCGTGAACAGGTCCTGCGCCGCGTCGTCGTCGGCCACCGTGTACGGGGTGGACGCGAGCGTCATGCCGGACGCGGGCGTCATGCGCCGGCCGGGCCGTGCTCGTCCTGCCAGGCCTTCACCGCCTTCTCCGCGGCCGCCGCGTCGTCGTCGTTCAGCGGCCGGTTCTGGTACGTCAGCTCCAGGCGCACGCCGTTGGGGTCGAAGAAGTAGATGGACGACCAGATGCCCTCATGATCGACCACGCCCTTCACCTCGACACCGGCCGCGACCAGCCGGTCCCTCGCCGCCTCCACCTCCTCCAGGCTGTCCAGCGAGAGCGCGAGGTGCGGCGCCCAGCGCGGCAGCGGCGACTCGTGGTGGTCGGCGTCGAGCCCCTCGATCTCGAAGAACGCGATGCACGAGCCGTCCGCCATCTCGAAGAACGTGTGCAGGAAGGTCGTCGGCTCCCCCGTGCTGCCCACGCTGTCGTCCATGGCGTAGCCGACCAGCCGCATGCCGAGCAGCTCGGTGTAGAAGCGCTTGGTCGCGGCGGTGTCACGGGTCACGTACGCAACGTGGTTGAGGCCTCGAGGTCGGGTGAATCCAGTCATGGCTGGCCTCTCTGATCAGCGAGGGTGTCCGTTGATTTCTTCAATGCAGAATGCTTTTCTGTTCATCGGATGTCAACCCCCGAGCAGCCAGAAGGGGACCGCGTGGGCATCGAGCTGGACCCGCTGGGCACGCTGACCATCACCATCGAGCGGCAGACGATGCTGCCGTCCACCCCCGAAGGCGGCCGGCTCGTCGGCGAGGCCGCCGACTGCCGTTGGGAGGGCGACCGCGTCCGGGCGAGCCAGCTCGGACGCAGCGCCAGCGACTGGGTGCGCATCCACGCCGACTCCTCGGTCAGCGTGGACGCCCGGATCCTGCTGCGCACCGACGACGGGGCCGTCATCGCGATGACCTACCGGGGAAAGGCGGACCGGCCCCCGGCGGACGGAGGCGTCATCTTCACCGCGCCCACCTTCGAGACCGACGACGAGCGGTACGGCTGGCTGAACCGGATCCAGGCGGTCGGCCTCGGCCGCCGGACCGGCAGCACCCTCGTCTACGAGCTGTACGCGCTGTCCGCCGGCGCATAGCAACACCGCGGCGTGCCGCCGCCCTCGGAGCGATAATGGAAAATCCCGATCGGGCACGTTGCCCGACGCGCTCACAACCCGCATTCCCTGACAACCGCCAGAAAGGCACCAATGCCCGACCACGCCGCCGGTCCGGACGCGGATCCGCCCACCGAGCCGGAGCACTCCGCGCCCCCGCAGTACCCGATCGAGTCGGTCGACAACGCCCTCCGGCTGCTCTGGCTGATCGGCGAACGCGGCGGCCTCCGCCTGACCGACGCCGGGGACTACCTCGGAGTGGCCTCGTCGACCGCGCACCGGCTCCTCGCGATGCTGCAGTATCGCGGTTTCGTCCGGCAGAACCGCCAGTCCCGGGTGTACGAGCCGGGGCCGTCCCTCGACAAGATCGCCTTCTCCCTGCTGGGCCGCCTCGACGTGCGCGAACGCGCACGTCCGGTGCTGGAGCGCCTCAACGCCGAATTGCAGGAGACCGTCCATCTCGGAACCCTCGAAGGGCAGATGGTCCGCTTCATCGATTCGATCGAAAGCCCGCGAGCCGTCCGCGTCGGGTCCCGTCTCGGCCGATCCATCCTCGCGCACTGCACGTCGACGGGAAAGGCCATGCTCGCCCAGTTGCCGGACGGCGACCTGATGCAGCTCTATCCCGAACCCAAGCTCGAACAAATGACCGGCGCGTCGATCGACTCCCGCGACGCCCTGCTGGAGGCGCTGAAGGACGTGCGCCGCAAGGGCTACGCGACCAGCAAGGAGGAGAGCGAAGAAGGCGTCATGTCGGTGGCCATGGCCCTGCCCCGCTCGAACCGCCCCCCGATGGCCCTGAACATCTCCGTTCCCGCGAGCCGCATGAACGTCCCCACCCGCCGCACGATCGTCGCCGCCCTCACCGACGCGGTACGGGAGATCGACCAACTGATCATCTAGGACGAGCGGCCCCGCTCACCGCCGCGCAGTCTGCTCTACAGAACTCATTTCTGCAATGATGCGGGCATCGACCTGACGAGAGGGGCAGCCAGATGCAGAGCCGGCACGTCCAGGGAGCACGCCTCGGCCTGTCCATCGCGTCGAACAGCGGCCTGCCGCCCACGGAGATGGGCGAGCTTGCCCGGGCCGCCGAGGACGCCGGATACGACGCCGTCTTCGTCGCCGAGGTCAACGGCGACGCCCTGACGCTCTGCCATCCGCTGATCGCGGCGACCGCGTCGGCGGCCGTGGGAACCGCGATAGCCAACGCCGCGCTGCGTCCACCCGTGCTGGCCGCCAAGACCGCCGCGCTGCTGGACGACGCGTCCGGCGGCCGTTTCCGGCTCGGCCTGGGCCTCGCCAACGCCGCCAAGAACGCCCAGCTCGGCCTGCCGCCGCTGCCGCCGCTCCAGATGATCGAGGAGTACGTGGCGGTGGTCCGCGCCGTCCTGGCCGGTGAGCCCGGGTTCAGCGGCGACATCTTCCGTACGGGCCGGGTGCCGCTCGACCGCCCGCCGGTGCGCCCCGACCTGCCCATCCACCTGGCCGCGCTCGGCCCGCGCATGCTGAGGCTGGCGGGCCGCGTCGCCGACGGCGTGATCCTCAACCTCATGTCACCGGACCGCGCCGCCGAGGCCGTGGCCACGGTTCGCGAGTCCGCCGCGGCGGCGGGCAGGGACCCGGCGGACGTCGAGATCGTCTGCGTCGTCCACACCTGCCTGTCCGACGACGCGGAGGCCGCGGCCCGAGGGGCACGCGCCGTCGTCCCCCGCTACACCCTGCATCCCGCCGCGCCGAGCCTGTTCGGCGACCCGCTCCACGCCGTACAGGACCTGGTCCGCGCGGGCGACTGGTCCGGCGCCGCCCACCACGTGCCACAGCACGTCGCAGACTCGTTCGTGGCGCACGGCGACCCCGCCGCATGCCGCGCCCGGATCGAGGAGTACCGGAAAGCCGGCGTCGACCTGCCCGTCCTGTACCCGATACCGGTCGACGGGTCGTGGCCCTACGCGGACGTGATCAGCCGCCTCAACGGCGGCGAGGTGCCCGCCGCGTGAGATGCGGCGAGACACCGTGCACCATCTGATCCATCCCTGTTCGCGGCTCTCCGAGCACCGGCAGGCACCTAGGAGCCGGCGATCTGGGTGGTCAGGAACTCCTCCCAGGTGTGGCTGCCGGCGGGTGCGTCCAGGCTGAGGTTGGCTCCCGACCTGTAGGCCTTGCCGATCTTGCCGGGGACGCGGATCGGGAGCCTCATCCGGCGCTTGCCCACCGCGGCCAGGTAGCCGCGCTGGAGCTCCTCCAGGGTGTAGACGCGCGGTCCGACCAGGTCGGGGACGCGCCCCGCCGGTGCCCCCAGGGTCAGTTCGGCCAGCCGGACCGCCACATCGCCGGACGCGACCGGCTGCCAGCGGATCCCGCCGGGCGCCGGCAGGACCGGCGCCTTGGCCATCGCCCGCACGGTCTTCAGCGTCAGCTCGTGGAACTGCGCGGCACGCAGGATCGTGTACGGGATGCCGGAGGCGGCCACGATCTTCTCCGCCGCCGCCTTGCGGGCGAAGTAGCCGACCGGCACGGCGTCGGCACCGACGACCGAGATCAGCAGCAGGTGCTCCACTGAGCCGGCGCGCTGGGCGGCCTCGACCAGGTTGCGGGTGCTGACGTCATCGCCCTTGGGGCCTCCGGCCAGGTGCAGCACGGTCCGCACGCCGCTGAGCGCCGCGTCCAGGCCCTCGCCGGTCATCAGGTCGACCGCCACGTACCGCACGCCGTCCGCGGGTTCACGGTCATGCCGGCTCAGTACCCGGACCGTGTGCCCGGACCGCCGCAGGATCGCGACCACCTGCGCGCCCAAGAGCCCAGTGCCGCCGGTGACCAGGATGGTGGAGGACATCGGTTGATCTCCCTCTTGTAGGTTGACGGTGTAACACGGCTACGACCCGGGCGAACGCAGGAACGTGACAGGGTGACCCAAGATTTTTCGGCGGTGGACGGCTTCGAGGCCGAGCGTCCCCGGCTGCGGGCACTGGCCTACCGGATGCTCGGCTCCGCCGCCGAGGCCGACGACGCCGTCCAGGAGGCCTGGCTGCGGTACGACCGCACCGACCTGGCACAGGTGCAGAACCTGGCCGCGTGGCTGACCACGGTGGTCGCCCGGGTCTGCCTCAACCTGCTGCGGGCGCGGCAGACCCGGCGTGAGGAGTCGCTGGAGAGCTTCACCTCCGACTGGCTCGGCGCGGCCGACGACGACCGCGTCCCGCAGGAGGAGGCCGAGCTGGCCGACTCGATCGGGCTGGCGCTACTGGTCGTCCTCGACCGGCTGAGCCCGGCGGAGCGGGTCTCGTTCGTCCTGCACGACATGTTCGACGTGGGTTTCGGCGACATCGCGCACATGATGGAGCGCAACCCCGCCGCGGTCCGGCAACTGGCCAGCCGGGCCCGCGCCAAGGTCCGGGGCGGCGCCGGAACGATGACCGCGGACGCGGCCCGCCGTCATCGAGCGGTCGAGGCGTACCTGACGGCGACCCGGACCGGAGACTTCGAGGCGCTGCTGACGCTGCTCGATCCCCAGGTCGAGTTGCGCGCCGATCCGGAGGTCACCGGCGCCGCCGGACCTCTCACCCTCCAAGGTGCCCTGGTCGTGGCCAAGAGCGCCCTCGCCTCGGCCCCCCGCGCCCGCTTCACCGTCCCGGCCCTGGTGGACGGCGACCCGGCGCTGGTCATGGCCCCGCTAGGCCGGCTCTCCCTGGTCATCCAGTTCACCTTCACCGGCTCCACGATCACCGCCATCGACATCACCGCCGCCCCGAGCCGCCTCCGCGCCTTCGACATCACCCTGGACTGAAGCCGGAGCGGTCGTCAGGTTGAGCCCTCAGCCACGCCTCGACGTGTCTCGGCACGAGCCTGCCTTCGGGCATGATCACGATCGAGGTCGGCCGTCCCCGAAGAATCGGCTTGGCAGCCATGCTGGAAGTGCCTCGGGAACCTGGAAGGTGGCGAGCTCGACGACCGCCCGGTCAAACTTCGCCATCACCCCTCGACGCGTGCGCCATCGACCGATGAGTGAGGTGTCCTTCAACGAGTCGATCGCCTCCCGCGCGAGCTCGTTCAGCCGCCTGCACGCTTCGACGTACCCATCGGACTCCGGCCATTGGCCGGTGTCTCCGAGTTCCAGCAGCCGTTCCACGGTGAAGACATGCCCTCTCAGGCAGGCCAGCGCCTTCTTGGCCTGGAGATGATCGCGGCCGCGACGATCTCGCTGGGAGCTGATCCGTCGCATGACCGTGAGCAGGTTGCGGGCCTCGGTGCGGACGCCACGGTCGGCGGCACGGAGAGCAGCAGCGAGGTCAGGGGCCGCCGTTTTCGATCTCGCCGCCCGGACAAGCTCCAGCCCGATCATGCCTGTGAGGATCTCAATGATCTTCTTGGTGACTTCCTTGCTGAGGGTGTCATCGACGGCGAGTATCGTCAGGCCGACTCCTGCGGTCGCCACGACGAGATTCGACAGCAGGTCGACGACCGCGTGCAGCACGCGCCCGGCACGTTCGCGCCACTGAGTGTCGTCGGGGTCGGCATCTTCGAGCAGCTCGTCGATCACCGTGAGCGCGAGGTCCAGCAACTCTTTCAGCCCGGCGCCACCGTCCCCGCCCGAACCGTCATCATCGCGGTGGAGCTGAACGCCCTGGATTCGTTCACGGCGGAGCCTTCGTCGCAGTTCTTTCAGGCGCGCGGCGATCGACGGGTCCAGGCTGATGCCTTGCCTGCCGAGTTCTTTGGCGATGTCGAGTTCCAACAGCACTTCAACGGCCGCGCCCGGTTGACCTGGTCTGACCTCCAGGACGCCCCATGCGTCCAGTTCGGTGCGGAGACTGTGAATGGCGGACCGCGCCGTCCGCAACGTCGGCACCCGCGGGTCAGGGAGTGCTGCCGCCTCCTGGAGTTTCAGCGTGTGCCGCATCAGATCATCGACCTGCCCTTTCAGCCGCCGCCGCACCCATCGCCGATCCAATTTCTCGCGAAGATACTGAGTGACAGGGATGAAAGGGTTCCACGTGGACGGAGTGCTGAAGTGCTATAGAAGAACTCGCGACGAGCTTCGAAACGCTCTTGTCCCACCTTCAGCCTCCGTGAAAGTCCACCCGAAACGATAGTGGAGCGAGGGGGTGCAATACCTCCTCCCAAAGAGACGCAGCAAGGAACGGAGCGGTTTCGGGAGTGATTCGTTTCTTCGTGGAAGCGCGTCGGCTGCGGTTGAGTGACCGTGGCGATCAGAGGCGCTGCCGTGCGCGCCCCCGTTCGCGCACGAGGCTGGGCCGGCCGACGGACGTGCAGCCGGGAGTGACCGTCCCGTGCCGCGACGATGCCGAATGCGCGACCCGGGAGCTACAAACGAAGATTCCACTGTTCGGTTTGCTGACCATCTCTTGGGTAGGAGCACACGCAGCGCGGGCCGGGAGCGCTGCCAGTGACCGGCCCGCGCTTTCTCCTGTGTCCGGTCAGGACGAAGCGGGCCAAAGAGTGTCGAGCCACACCTAAAGCCCGCAGCCTTTGAGCGCTCTTCTCAACCGGTGGCCGACAACCAGCGGTCGGCTGAACACACGGCCGCCGTCTACAACTGCCCGTGCCATCACGGTGAGCGACTGAGTGGATACTTGCTGTTGTCAATGGGGTGTGGCAGGCTCACGTGTTCGTCACTTGAGGACATGCACAAACACAGTGAGCAACGAGAGCTGGTGGACGAGCAGTGCCAACGCGTTCGGGCACGACCGAACACGACAACACGACGAAACACGACGCCCACGTCTCACCCCCTGGCCCACCCCGATCTCAACCCGACCGCAACCGAACACCCAGCTCACCGCCCCGGCCCCGCGGTCCACGTCCGCGGCTCAGCGCCGCCACCCGGGGCGCCCCGTACCTCCGGGCCACCCGCTGGCTCCGCGCCACCGCACTGCTGGCCGCGCTCACCGCCGCGACCATCGCCGCCGGTGGGCTGGCGCTCACCGCCATCGCAACCGGCATGTTCGCCTTGGCCTACCTCCTGCAAGGCACCTGGCTGACGGCCCTGGCCTTGTTCACCGGCCACGTGCTGGCCACCGGCGCCCTGATGCTGCTCGCCGGGCTGGCCAAGCGCCGCACCAGGCGACACCGCGCCCGCCTGGCCGCCGCTGTGATCACGCGATGGGGGCACCTCACCGTCCGCCGCGCCGACGACCGCCGCACCGAATCCCGGCCAGCGTCACGGCACCTGAACGCGCCCGGCCAACGATGATCACCAGGCGATCGCCGGCCTTCGGTGTGACAGATCGGCGGGACGGGCGCCGGGCGCGGCCGTCCAGGACGAACTTCTGACCGGCTGACTCCGGCTTTCACTCTCGCGGCTTTCCGAACCGGATCATCGCGCCATGCTGCAGCCCGTTGGCGATCTGCGGGTTCCCGGCGGGCGGCGTCGATGATCTGCAAGCCGCAGCCATGCTCAGCAGCGACCTTGGCATCCGCCCGGACCTTCTACGACGCTGGCCGCATCAGACCACGGCCAGCGTCGATGACCTCACGGCAGCGGGACTCATGCACCCGACTCGCATCTCGCAGTGGCCCCGGCATCTTCAACAACGCATCCGAAACCCCCGCGTCAACTGCACCGGCTCGGCGACGCGTGAGGACCTTACCTCCTGGCCGCACCGGTCCCCGCTGGAAGGGAGTGGGCCATGCACCCTGCGTTGGTGTTGTGCCTGCCGCGCTAGGGCGGTGAGAGTGGCATCGCTGCGTGGTGTCAGGCGCGGGTGGCGTAGTGGGCGTGGACGGCGACGTCGACCGTCCCGTAGATCGGGAAGACCGAGGTGAGCCGGGTGACCCGCAGAACGTCGCGGACGCGCGAGTTGACCCCGGTGAGCGTGACCGACCCCGTGCCCGAGCCGTGCTGGTCGCGCAGGTGATGGTGGAGTGCCAGCAGGACACCCAGCCCATTGGAGTCGATCAGGGTGACCGCGCGCACGTCCAAGATCAGGTGGCGGGCGCCGGAGGCGACCAAGCGGGTCAGGCTCTCGCGCAGCTGCGCGCTGGTGCCCACGTCGACCTCTCCGGCCAGGACCGCCACCGTCAGATCCCCGCAACGGTGATGTTCGATGGTCAAAGGCATGGCGCTCGTCCTCCCCTCAGGCTCCTCCTCGTGGCCGGGATCGGCACGGGCTGTTCGGAGGCCGGAGTGGTGGCGCCTGTGCCGTCCCCCCGCGGGGCGGGCCCGCGTTGCTGTCCGACACGTGGGTCGGGTGCTCAGGGCGGCGCGGCGGATCCGGCGTCCAGCTCACCCAGCTCGTTCAGGCGGCGGGCGAGTTCGTCGCGTTCGCGGGTCACCTGGGCCAGTTCGTACTGAAGCTCGAAGATGCGGCGGATGGCGGGCAGGGTCATGCCTTCGCCCATCATCCCGACGACCTGCTGGATGCGTCCGATCTCGTGCCGGGAGTAGCGGCGCTGCCCGCCCGCCGAGCGTTGCGGGGACACGACCTGGTGGTCATCGATGCGGCGCAGAAACGCCTGCTGCACGTGCAGCATGTCGGCGACCTGCCCCACGGTGAACAGGGCCGCGTGCTCGTCGTCCATGGGCAGCGTCACCGCCCCTCCTTTCGGTTGTGATCCTTTGGGCGTGACCCGGTGCGGGAAGGCGGGCGGCCCCGCCTCGGCGAGACGGCGATGTGACCCTGAACGCCGTGACTCGCCGAGACGGGGCCGCGAACCGGCTCACCGCTACTGGCACTGACCGCTGGCTAAAGCGCCGCGAGCCGGAGACCGGCACACTCAAGCCCGGATGGACTTGTGGCCGTCGCCGCTCTGCTGGATGGCGACCTTGCGGGGCCGGGCCTTCTCCAGCACCGGGATCCGGACGGCCAGCACGCCATTGTTGTAGGCGGCCTCGATCTGGTCGGCGTCCAGGTGGTCGGGCAGGTAGACGCGGCGGGTGAAGGAGCCCATCGGCCGTTCGCGAACGAACACCCGCTCGTCCTCGCCGAACTCCTCCTCGCGCCGCGCGGTCACCGACAGGACCCCGCGGTCGACGGTGACCTCGATCGAGCCGGGGTCGATGCCCGGCAGGTCGAACCGCAGCACGACGTCGTCGGCGCGGCGGATGCCGTCCATCGGCATGCTCGCGCCGTTGGCGTGCCCGGTGACCTGACGGACCGCCCGGTCGAACTGGCGCTCGAACTCCTGCACGAAGGGGTCGATCGACGTCAGCAGCATCGTTGCTTCACCTCCGAAGATCCCCGGGTCCTCAGGCCCGGGACGCATGGACCGGTTGAGAAGGAAACCTGCAACTCGAATTATAGATAACCAGTGGCTCGGATTGTCAACCTGCGTGGTAGCTGGGCCGACCCTTCGGGCGGGTGCCGGTCAGAACGACCGTGCGCCAGCCGGCAGACGTCGCGTGAAAGCCATGGTGAAGCCCGCTTGAGGTCACGCGAGACCTCTGAGCCCGGATACCTCTAGCTGCAGTTGACAGGTTCATGGCTCGTTGGGTATAGGAATGGTGGATCGGTCGTTGACCTGGCAACGCTGGCAAAGGTTCCGGGGGAGTGATCGAGATGCACGGCCTGGCACCGTCACGGGTGGATCCCGAGTTCGCAGAGCTGATCTGCGCCGACGACCAGTGGCTGCGTGAGGAGTTCGACGCCCTGGTCGCGGCGAGTTATGGTGAGCCGCCCACCAGGCTCGGGCCGCCCGCTCCCCCGCAC
>NZ_SMJX01000259.1 GCF_004348535.1 Actinomadura sp. KC216 | reverse complement strand
TTGGACCACCGGGCCCCCGCCGGTGCCTGTGCTACCTTGTGGGCCACCTAGATCTTGAAATCTTGCCGAGGGTACGGGATCTGTGGACTCGCAATGGAGAAACCCCTTGTTGTAAGGGCGTCGTCCCCCGCCGAGCAGCCTTCGACATTCAGACCGTTGTCCTTTACGTGGGTGCTGGCGCTGTTCGCGGTCAGCCTCGGAATGTGGATCGGGCTTCTCGCGTCCGTGCAGGTTCTGCTGCCGAGCCAGATCGAGGCGATCGCCCCGGGCCGAAAGGTCTGGACGCTGGGCGCGGTGACGGCCGCCGGAGCCGTGGCGGCGGTGCTGGCCGCCCCGCTCGTGGGCGCGCTCTCCGACCGGACCGGCTGGCGGTTCGGGAAACGCCGCTCCTGGGTGATCGTCGGGACGGCGTTCTGCGCGCTGGCCCTTCTCGCGCTGCCCCTGCAATCGTCGATCGCCGGGATCTGCGTCTGCTGGGTGATCGTCCACGGCGGCGTCGGCGGCATTTCCGCGGCGCTCTGCGCGGTGGTCGCGGATCGCGTGTCCGTCGACCGGCGCGGGACGGTGTTCGCCATCGTGGGATTCGCGCAGCCGCTCGGGCTGGTGTTCGGGACGCTGCTGGTGTCCGGCATCTCGTTCCGCGCCGGTTACCTGCTCGTCGCCGTCCTGGTCGGGCTGCTGGCCCTGCCGTACGCGTTCGTCGGACGCGACGCCCCGGTTGCCCGCCTCGCCCGCTCCGTCCCGGGCCCGGCACAGAGCCCTGAGCAGTCCGAACAACCGGGACCGCCCGACCGGCCGGACGCGGCGGCGGCGGCGAAGGCACGAAAACCGCTGAAGATGCGGATACGGATACGGTGCCCGCGCCCGCGCGCCGCCGTCCACGCCTTCGGGTCGGATTTCGCCTGGGCTTGCGGCGGAAGATTCATGGCGCAATTCGCGACGTCGTTGGCAACGGTTTACCTCTTGTACTTTCTCCGCGACGAGATCAAGCTGGCCGATCCGGCGAAGGGAGTGGCCGTCCTCAGCCTGATGTTCACCGCGGGAATCATCGTGGTCGGCCTCGTGGTCGGGCGCGTGTCCGACCGGACCGGACGGCGCAAGATTTTCGTGATCATCGCCGCAATGCTGATGGCGGGCGGGCTGGCGGGAATGGCGCTGGTCTCCACCTGGCCGGTCGCCGTTGTCGCCGCCGCCGCGCTCGGCGGCGGATATGGCGCCTACCTCGCCGTCGACCAGGCGCTCGTCACGCAGGTCCTGCGGAGCGAGAGCGAGCGGGGAAAGGACCTCGGAGTGATGAACATGGCGGGCAGCGCGGCGGCGGCGGTCGCCCCGCTCGTCGCGGCCGGCGGTGTCGACCTCGGCGGCTACACTCTCCTTTTCCTCCTCGCCGGCGTCGTGGCAGTATTGGGCGGGCTCCTCATCCAGCCGATCAAAACAGTTTCCTGAAAAGGCCGTCATGAGTTACTTCTGAGTCGTGTTCGCGGGGGGTGTCGGAGGCATATGGCTGCGGAAGGCGTGTATTTCCGGGTCCTCGGTCCGTTGGCGGTCGCCGTGGACGGGGTCGCGGTCGCGCCACCCCGCTCCCCGGTCCTCCAGGGGCTGCTGGGCGTCCTGCTCCTGGCGCGCGGCGAGCCGCTGCCGACCGGCCGGCTCGCCGAGCTGGTGTGGACCGACCGCGCCGGCGAGACCAGCCGCGAATCGGTCCACGTCGGCGTCTCGCGCCTGCGCAAGTGGCTGACCGGCCTCGAAGCCGACCGCCCGGGCGGCTCCGGCGGCCCCGACCGCCCCGACCGTCCCGACCGGATCAAGATCGACTACCAGGACGGCTACCTGCTGGACTGCGCCGCCGACCGCTCGGACCTCGGCCGCTTCCTGGCGCTCGCCGACCAGGCCCGCGCCTCGGCGGAGGAGGACCCGGAGCACGTGTACCAGGCGTTCTCGTCCGCCTTCGCGGAGCGCAAGGGCCCGCTGCTCGCGGGCCTGTCGCGCATCGACCGGTCGGACGCGCTCGTCCGCGGCCTGGAAGAGGAGATCCGCGGCGCCGCCATGGGCTTCGCCGCCACCGCACTCGACGCGGGCCGCCCCGAGGGCGCGGTCGCCGCGGTCAGCGCGCTGACCGCGGAACTCCCGTTCGACGAGCCGCTGCACGCCGTCCTCATCGACCTGCTGATGGCGAGCGGGCGGTCGGCGGAGGCGCTGCAGACCTACCGGCGGCTCAGCGAGCACCTCGCCGAAGAGCTCGGCGTCGAGCCGAGCGAGGAGGTGCAGCGCGCGCACATGCGCGTCCTGTCCGCCAACCGCACGCTCGACGAGCGGGAGGCGGCACCGGAGCTGCCGCCGCTGCCGCCGCCCGCCCAGCTCCCGCCCGACATCCCCGACTTCACCGGCCGGAGCGCCGAGGTGGTGGACCTGGCCGAGACCCTCATCGCCGGCCGCGGGACGGCGCGGAACCGGACCGTGTCCGTCGCCACCGTCGCCGGGATGGGCGGCCTCGGCAAGACGACGGTGGCGATCCACGTCGCGCACCAGATCGCGAGCTTCTTTCCCGACGGGCAGCTGTACGCGAACCTGCGCGGCGACTCGACCGACCCCGCCGACCCGGCGGAGGTGATCTCCCGGTTCCTGCGCACGCTCGGCATGCCCGCCCCGGGCATCCCGCCGTCCCTGGACGAGCGCGTCGCGCTGTTCCGGAGCCGGCTGGCGGGCAAGAAGATCCTCGTCCTCCTCGACAACGCCGCGTCGGAGCCGCAGGTGCGGCCGCTGCTGCCCGGCACGGCGGAGGCGGCCGTGCTCATCACCAGCCGCAACGCCCTCCTCGGCCTGGAGGGGGCGAAGCTGCTGAACCTCGACGTGCTGACGCCCGCGCAGGCCGTCCAGCTGACCGCCACCGTCATCGGCGAGCAGCGCGTCGCGGCCGAGCCGGACGCCGCGGTGGAGATCGCCGAGCTGTGCGGCCACGTCCCGCTGGCGGTGCGGATCGCGGCGGCCCGGCTGCTCGGCCGCGGCCACTGGACGCTGGCGCACCTCGCGGGCCTGCTGCGGGAGGAGCACCGCCGCCTCGACGAGCTGGTCGCGGGCGACCTGGAGGTGCGGGCCGGGTTCGAGATGAGCTACCGGCTGCTGCCCGCGGAGGCCCGGCGCGTGTTCCGGCTGATCGGCCTGCTCCACGCCCCCGACTTCGCGTCCTGGACGGTCGCCGCGCTCCTGGATCGCCCCATGGCGGAGGTGCAGCGGCACCTGGAGACGCTGATCGACGCGCACCTGGTCGGCATCACCGGCGTCGACGCGACGGGCCAGCTCCGGTACCGGCTGCACGACCTGCTCCGGCTCTACGCCCGCGAGCTCGCCGAACGCGACGACCCGGAGCCGGAGCGGGAGGCGGCGCTGCGCCGCGCGCTCGGCGGCTGGCTGTCGCTCGCGGAGGAGGCCGCGGAGCACGTCCCCGGGCCGTGCTACGCCGTCATGCACGGGCCCGCGCCGCGCTGGTCGCCGCCCGCTCCCGTCACGACGCGGCTGCTGGCCGACCCGGTGCAGTGGTTCAGGTCCGAGCGGGCCGCGCTCGTCGCCGAGGTCGTGCACGCCTGCGACCTGCGCTGGACGGAGTTCGCCTGGGACCTGGCGACGTCCATGGAGAAGTACTGCGACATCAGCGGCCTCTACGACGACTGGCGCCGCATGCACGAGCGCGCCCTCGCGCTGTGCAAGGAGACGGGCGACAAGCGCGGCGAGGCCGTGATCGTGCGCGGGCTCCTCGAGGTCACCACCTGGACCTCGCCCGCCGGGTCCGGGACGGCCATGGCCCGCATGCACACCCTCGCCGTCCGGCTCCTGGACCTGTTCACCGAGCTGGACGAGCCCACCGGGATCGCGGACGCGCTGGTCGCGCTCGTCTGGACCGCGGTGGCGCGGGGCGACACCACCGAGGCGCTGGCCCTGGCGGACCGCGCGCTGCGCATCTCGCGCGAGGCCGGCTACGACGGCGGGCGGATGCGCGCGCTGCACGTCACGGCCTGCGCGTACGGCGAGGGCAACCCGCACGAGGCGGTCGAATGCCTGATCGAGGCGCGGGAGATCGCGGAAGGGCTGGGCAACCCCCGGGTCACCGCGACGGTCGTGCAGTTCCTCGGCGTCGGCCGCGCCCTGTCCGGCGACATCGAGGCCGGCCGGCGGCTGCTGGACGAGTCGATCATGATGGCGCGCAACCTCGGCGACCGCTACCTGGAGACGTTCTCGCTGCTCTACCTCGCCAAGCTGTTCGTCGCGATCGGGGACGACAGGGCGCGGGCGACCATCGACCTGGCGCTGACCTACAGCCGCGAGGGCAACTTCCGCCACCATCTCGCCGACGCGCTGGGCGTCCTCGGCGAGCTGAACCTCGCCGAGGGCAACATCCCGGAGGCCGTCGCCTGCCTCGAACGGTCGGTGCAGGTCTGGCGCACCCGCGGCTGGATCCCGTTCCTGGCCCGCGCGCTGCGCGCCCTCGGCGACGCGCAGGCCGCCGCCGGCGACCACGACGCCGCCCGCGCCAGCTGGACGGAGGCGCGCGAGCTGTTCGACGGGATCGACGACACCGCCGGGCAGTCCTCCGTCGAGGAGCGCCTCGCGTCCGCCGACAAGATCGGCTAACGGATCCCGCTTCGCACCGTTAGCGCTCCGGTTAGCGATCGGTAAGGCCCGTCCCGGTAGCGTCGAGATCAGCGCGGCAGCAGGGTGCCGTGCACGGAAGCGATTCTCCGTCGTGGGGCCAACTGACGCGGGGGCGCAGTTGAATGTCGGGGTTCGTCGTCGATAGAGAACCGGCCATACCGGTCGGGACCGCCCCGTCCCGGCCGAGTGGCCTCACCACCGGCCCGGGCGCCGGCGGGTCAGGCACCGCCGTCCTCGGTGCCGAAGATCGTGGCGGGATCGCCGATGTACCAGGTGTTGTCGATGCGCATCCGGCGGATCAGCCACCGTTCCCCGTCGCGGACGAGTTCGACGTCATAGGGATTCTTCAGCAGGGCGAAAGTGTCGTGGTCGCCGGTGACGAGATGCTGGGCCTCGACCAGCGCGGTCAGCCGCGCCGTGTCGCCCCGGACGGCGATGCGGGCGTTGGTGACCTGGTGGGTGGTGTCGATCCGTCCTGTGAACGAGGCCAGGATGGTGGTGACGATCGTGTCCCGCCCGGCCAGAACCGGTGGGCGGCCGCCCCATTTCGCCGCGGCGGGACGGAAATCCAGCTCGGCGTCGGCGGTGAACGCCGAGCCGAACAGGGCCCCGTCCTTCAGGTCCTGGCCGAGGGCGAAGCGGTACAGCGCGTCCAGGATCTCGGCGCGGTCCCGCAGTTCCCGGACGACCGCGCCACCGTCCTCCGAAGCGGCGACCGCGTGCTCGTCGATGACGTACATGGCGTGCTCCCACACAGCTCAGAGGGCATTTCCAGGTGTTCCACCCTGCGCGGAGGAAGGAAGCCGATCAATGCGTGACCGGGCAAGTATCGTGAAGCCGGAATTAACGATCTGGGGGCGTCGTGCTGGAACGGCATGAGATAGAGGCGTTCGTCACACTCACCGAGGAATTGCACTTCGGCCGCACCGCCGAACGCCTGCACATGTCCACGGGCCGGATCAGCCAGATCATCGCGAAACTGGAACGGCGCGTCGGCGTCCCGCTGTTCGACCGCACCAGCCGCCGCGTGGAGCCGACCGCCGTCGGACGGCGCCTCTACACCGACGTCCGCCCCGCCTGGGACCAGATCAACGCCGCGGTCGACCAGGCCATCAGCACGGGCCGCGGCCTGACCGGCACGCTGCGCGCGGCCTTCGTCGGCGCCGCGGCCGGGCAGTTGCTCGCCGGGGTGACGGAGCTGTTCCGCAAGCGGCAGCCCGACTGCGACGTCCAGCTCCGCGAGGCGCAGATCGCCGACGCGGTTCCGTGGCTGCGCTCCGGAGAAATCGACGTCGCCCTGGACACATTTCCCATTGAGGAGCCGGGCATCACCAGCGGCCCGGTTCTGGTGTCCGAGGCGCGAATGCTGGCCGTCCCGTCCAAGCATCCCTTCGCCCGCCGGGAATCGGTTTCCCTGGAAGACCTGGCGAGGACGAAACTCCTGCAATTCCCGGACCCGATACCCGAATCCCTGCGGAACGACCACACCCCGCAGATCACGCCCGCGGGCCGTCCGATAGAGCCCGGCCCTTCGGCCTCGACGCTCAACGAGATGCTCACCCTCGTCGGCGCGGGCCACGGCGTCTTCCCGGTCGGCGCCCAGACCAGGCGCTATTACGCGCGGCCCGACGTCGCCTACGTCCTGCTCGACGACGCCCCGCCCGTGCGCTGGGGGCTGCTGTGGCGCTCCAACAGCGCCACCGCCCGCGTCCGCGCCTTCGCCCAGGCGGCCCACGACCTACGCCGCCTGACGGCCTAGGCGGCGGATAACAGCAGACCCCATCGTCAAAGAGGTGGCCGAGGGAGAGCCGGCAGCGTGTTCTCGACCGCTTCCCCGATGGCCAGGAGCCGCTCATCGGACGAGTCGGGCCCGACGAGTTCGAGGCCGATCGGGAGACCGTCGCGGGACATCCCCGAAGGGATCGACAGGCAGGGGAGACCCGCGGTGCTCGACGCGTCCGTGTTGCGGATGTAGGTGAGGAAGGTGTCGACGGCCCTGCCGTTCAGCTCGACCGTCCGGTCCTCCCCGGCGGGCCTGTGCGGCCGCGCGGGCAGCGGCGTCGTCGGCACGACGTAGGCGCTGACGTCGTTCCGCTTGAAATAGCCCGCGAAAGCGGCGCGGAGCGCCGGACGATGAACGGCGAGGGCCATGCGGTACTCGGCGCTCGGCACCACGTCCTCGTCCAGGACGGATTCGAGCGTCTCCCGGATCTGCTCGGTCGCGACCTGCGCGACCAGTTCGCGCAGCGTGAGCGGCGAGGAATGCTGATACAGGTAGGCCGACAATTCCCGTCCCACTTCGTACAGGACGACGGTGAAGCTGGCCGCCTCGTTGAGCTCCTCCAGGTTCGGGATGTCCTCCTCGACCAGGACAGCACCGCGCGCGGCGAGCCCGGCCAGCGCGCTCTCGGTCACCGCCGCGACATCCGGATCGAGCCCGTCGTAGAAGAACCCGCGAGGAACCCCGAGCCGAAGCCCGGCCAGTTCGACCGGACCGGCCGACGTCCCGGACGACGGCGCGCAGATGCCGTCGATCAGCCGCACATCCGCCACGGAACGCGCGAGGGGCCCGACCGTGTCGCGGGTCGACGAGATCGGCACGACGCCGCGCCCGTCGTATCGTCCATGCGTGGGCCGGAACCCGACGCACCCGCACAGCGCGGCCGGGATGCGGCAGGACCCGCCCGTGTCGGCACCGAGCCCGGCGGGCACCAGCCCGGCCGCGACGCCCACCGCGGTACCGCCGCTGCTCCCGCCCGGTATGCAGGCCTCGCGGTAGGGGTTGCGAACGGTCCCGAACACCGGGTTGTTGCCCGTCATCCCGAACGACAGCTCGCCCAGGGCCTGCTTGCCCATGAGCGTGCCACCGGCGTCCAGCAGCGCCTGCGCGATGGGCGCGTTGCGCCGCGGGCGCGAGTCGCGCAAGGCCGGGGTGGACGCCGTCGTGGGGAGGTCGGCGGTGTCGATGATGTCCTTGAGCGCGAACGGCAGCCCGTAGAGGGGGCCGGGACGCTGTGGAGCTTCCTGAACCGCCTGCCGGACGAGGTCGGGCTCATGCGAGAGGTAGGAGTTGAGCCGCGCCAGCCGCGCGCTCCGCTCGATCAACGCCTCGACGTACTCGGCGAGCCGCAACTCGCCATCACGCAGCCGCCGGACGGCCTCAACGGCGGACAACCAGTGCAAGTCTTCAGCCACGATGCCACCTTGCCCTACCAGGCGACATTCAGGACAGACACCAGGACAACGGTCGGGCAGGTGAAGCGGTCCGGGTCGCGGCCCGCTTCACCTGCCCGAATCCGGAACGGTCAGCAGTGGAAGAAGATGCTCCTCCAGCCGAAGGGATCCTTGCTCTCCTGGCTTCCCCGGAAGGTGTGGTGGACCAGACCCTTGCAGTCGGGCTCGTTGTACATGGCCGCGGTCTGCCCCGTGTACGTGAAGCGGTACGCCGCCTTGAAGTTGTCGTCGATGTTGTTGCAGCCGCAGGCGTGGACGACCTTCGCTCTCCCGGTGTTCTGCGGCCCCTCCCAGCTGAGGAAGCTGCTGGCGTAGGCCGAACCGGTTCCGAGGACGACCACGGCGGCCGCCACGGAGGCGGTGACCGCCGAGCGAACGGCGTGACGGGCTTTCATGTGACTCTCCTTGTCCTGTGGACGGTGATGCTTCAGACACATGGGGAGCTGTGCCTCCGGGACCTGTTCGCGGCCCGGCACGTCACACTCTGCGCCCGCCGGCTGTCGCCCCGGTCACTCCCCGGTCACGCGGCCGGGCCGTGCCCGCCCGCCGCCCGCCGGCGGATCTCGCTCGCGATGCCGAGCGCCAGCGCGACACCGTCCTCCGCGCCGGCGCCGAACTCCCAGCTCTCGGTGTACGCCCGCGGCTCCAGGCACTCGCGCACCCGGTTCACCGCCCGGACGTGCTGGACGTGGAGGGGCTTGAGACCGTCGAGCGCGGCGCCGGTCACCTGCCGCCGGTGGTGCGCAGCCCCCAGCAGCCGGGCGGCATGCCGGTGGTGCCCGAGCACGCTCACCGTCCAGCCGAGCGTTTCCAGACCCCATGCGGGACCCCACCGATCGTCGATGTCCCGCTGCCGGACGAGCGCGTCGCAGAGCGGCGCGAGCGCGTCATGGGGATTCCCGTGCAGGAGTTCGGTGAGGCCGGTGCACCATTGGGCCCAGGTACGCGCCCACTCGGCACCGGAGGCTTCGGCGTCCGCGACGTAGACGCCGCAGGTGGACAGGGCGATCTCCCGATGCCCCAAGAACGCGGCGGCCATCGCCCAGAACATCGTGGCCATGTGGGCGTCCCCGCGATGACCGGCGGCGTGGAACCCTTCCCGCGCCTGGGCGAACCGCTCGATGCACGCGGGGTCGGCGTGCACCAGCATCGTGTAGACGCCCTCGACGTAGGTCACGGGCGGGGCGGCCTGCACACCGGGCGCATCGATCGATCGGCACTCGTTCATGAACGCCTCGGCGGCCGCCAGGTCCCCCTGGACGGACGCGAGGAAAGCCTTCATGGCCTTCACCACGACGGTCGTCTCGCAGACCTCGGCGCCGAGAGCGGCCGAAAGGCTTTCGAGCCAGTGCCGCGCTTCCCCGAGCGTGCTGGTGAAGAACCAGGAGCGGGTCCGGGTGAGGTCCGAGGCGATCTCCGCGCCCGTCAGCACCCGGTCCGGCCGGGTGACGCAGAAGCCCAGCGCCGCACGCAGGTTGGGGAGTTCCGTGCGCAGCCGGTCCAGCCACTCGACCTCGCGGGGACTGCACCAGTCCGCGACGGCCGTCCGGGCCAGCGAGTGGTAATGGTCGCTGTGCCGGTTGCGGTACTCGATGATGCCGCCGTCCGCACGGAGCCGGTCCAGCCCGTACTGGCGGATGGTTTCGAGCATCCGGTAGCGGGCGGCCCGGCCGTGACCGTCGACCACCACGACCGACTTGTGGATGAGCCCCGTGAGCAGGTCGAGTATGTCGGGCCCCTCGATGCCGTCCCCCGCGCACACCGCCTCGGCCGCTCTGAGGTCGAAGCTGCCGGCGAAGACCGCGAGCCGCGTCCACAACAAACGCTCTCCGAGCGTGCACAGCCCATAACTCAGATCCATGACGCCGCGCAGCGTGCGGCGGTAGCGGTCGGTGGCGGGCACCCGCGCGGCGGACAGGAGCCGGAACCGGTCCTCCAGGCGTTCGAGGATCTCCTCGACGGTGAGCGAGGTCAGGCGGACGGCCGCGAGCTCGATGGCCAGCGGGATCCCGTCCAGCCGCCGGCAGAGCTCGGCGGCCGGCCCGGCGTCCCGGACGGGCGCCGCGCAGGCCGCCGCCCGGTCGCTCAGCAGGCGGACGGCCTCGCACGCGTCCAGCCCGGAAAGCAGGAACACATGCTCGCCCGGAACACCGAGCCGTTCCCGGCTCGTGGCCAGCACCCGCAGACTCGGCGCCGCGCCCAGAAGCCGCTGCACCAGCAGCGCGACCGCCTCCACCAGATGCTCGCAGTTGTCGAGGACGAGCAGCAGCCGCCGATCACGCACATGGTCGACCATCGCGTCCACCGCCGAGCGCACGGACTGGTCACGCAGCCCCAGCGCTTCGGCGACGGCGCGTCCCACCAGCTCCGCGTCGGCCAGTGCCGCCAGGTCAGCCAGCCACACCCCGTCCGGGAAGGACGGCGCCACCTGCCCGGCGGCGCGCAGCGCAAGCCTCGTCTTACCGACCCCGCCCACCCCGGTCAGGGTGACCAGGCGGGAGGCACCCAGCAGGCGCCGCGTCTCCGCCAGCTCCCGCTCCCTGCCGACGAAGGACGTCGTCTCGGCGGGGACGTTCCCGCTCGGCGTCCGGGACCGTGACCCGGCGATCTCCGGCTCCGCCGCGAGCATCCGCCGATGCATCGCCTGGAGCTCTTCACCCGGATCGACCCCGAGCTCATCGGCCAGCAGCCGGGTCACCTGCCGGTAGGACTCCAGCGCCTCCCCTTGCCGGCAGCACTGGTAGAGGGCCAGCATCTGCTGGGCCCAGAAACGCTCCCGCAACGGATACTGCCCGGTCAGCCGCCGCAGCTCCGGAAGCACATCGGCGGGACGCCCGCACTGGATGACGGCGTCGATCCACATTTCCTGCGCGGCCAGCCGCCGCTCGTGCAGGCCCGCGACGACATCCTGGAAACGCTCCCCGGGCAGATCCGCCAGCGCCGCACCCCGCCACAGCTCAACCGCCTCACCGAGCATCGCCGCCGCCCGCCCATGATCCCCCTTGGACGAAAGGACGCCCGCCTCCCGAACGAGCGAGTCGAACCGGCGAGCGTCCAGCCCGTCCGCCGCCACGTCCAGCACGTACCCGCGCCCATCGGTGACCACGACGCCCGCCCCCAGAGACCGCCGAAGCCGCAGCACATAATTCTGAACCGCGTTCCGCGCCCCCTGCGGAGGACTCTCCCCCCACAACCTCTCCACCAGCGCGTCCACCGAGACGACCTGCCCGGCTTCAACGAGCAACGCCGCTAAAAGACACCGCTGCTGCCCGGCCCGAACCGGCACAGGCACCCCATCGACCGTGACCGTAAGGGGCCCCAAGATCCCAAACTCGTACCGGACGCTCACCACCGCAGCCTAAAACAAAAAGTAACCAACCAACTACTCTCCGCAGACATATCTCACCGACGAGGTGCCGCAAGGCCCGGCGAATGCAGCGGCCAGGTCAGGTCGGCGGAACAGGCTTAAGCGGCCGCGGCAGCGCCCACGCCTGCCAAGGCGCCCCACGCAGAATGGACAAGACGTGCCAAGCCCGCGCCCGCCGCGTAGACACCTCGGTCAGCAGACTCAGCCATTCCTCGGCATAGCGCCCCCTGTCGCCAGCAGGCAACAACGCACACCCGACAGCCACGAGCCGCCGCACCACCACTCCAGGCGGCCGCGCCACACCGACCACCCCCGCACGCGCCGCGGACTGGTCGTGAAACAGGGTGCTGAAGATATCCTCAGCCGCCTGCAACGCTCGCACAGCTGTGCCTGCCGCCAGCTGCACCGCATCCGCCACGTGCGCATTCGCCACCAGCTCCGCCGCGTTCATCGCCGTCTCCGCCGCCCACTTCGCCTCCGCAACCGTCTCCGACTTCCCCCTCGCCTCTACCGCAGCCACCGCGCGTACTGCCCGCATCGCCGTCTCCGCCGCGAATTCCGCCGCGTCCGCTGCCAGCCCCGCTCGGCTTGCCGCCTCT
>NZ_SMJX01000258.1 GCF_004348535.1 Actinomadura sp. KC216 | reverse complement strand
CCCAGGCAGACCTCCCCCCACCTGCGCCGGGGCCTGGCAAGCGGGCCTTCGCCTCCGGCGTGCGCCGGCCCGGTGCCCCGGCGGAGGTCTGGCAGGCCGCCGCTCCGCCGGCCACCCGTCCCGACATCCCGCAGCAGGCCCCGCCGGCCGGCGCCCGCCCGGCCCTGGAAGCGGAGCCCGCCGCCACCGAGCAGGAGCGTCCGGCCGGTGAAGAGGGCGATGTCAGAGTCGCCGGGCCCGCCCCCAAGCCCGCCGCGCCCGCCGAGACGGCCGGGCCCGCCGGGCCGCCTCGCGAGCAGGTCTGGTCGGAGGGCGAGTCGCGGCGCGACGTCCGGCAGGAGCCGCCCGCCGCCGCCGAGCCCGCACGGCAGGACCTCACCAAGCGCGACGAGGGCCAGAGGCTGCAGCAGCGATCCAACGGAGAGGCCGGCGACAGGAAGGTCGCCGGCCAGAGGAAGCCCCCGCCCGCGACGCGGCCCGACCTGCCGATGGTGCCCGGGGCGTTCGGGGCATGGCCGGACGAGACGCCCGCGAACGGCGCCCGCCCGGCCGGGGAGGCCCCGGCCCCGCGGATGGAGCCGCCGCGGCCCTGGTCGCAGGGCCTGTCCAAGCCGCTGCGCCCGGTCCCGGAGCCCGCGCCTGAGCAGGAGCCCGAAGCGCAGGCGCCGCCCTGGCCGGAACCGCCGCAGGAGCAGCAGGCTCCGCCGCGCGAGGTCCGGTCTCAGCCGGCCTCGCCCGTCCGGCCGCGGCCGCTGCCGCCGCCACCGGCGCCGCCGCCGTCCGGTCCCGCGATCACGCCGCCCGACCCCGAGCACGAGGTCACCGGCGGCGGGCTGCGGCGGCTGTTCCACGCCGTCGGCGGCGGGCACGGCGACGTCGACGCCGAGTACCAGCAGCGCCTCCAGCAGCCCTTCCGGGGGACGCGGCACGTCGTCGTGCTCGGCTGCACCGGCGGCGCCGGGCAGACCGTGACCGCGCTGATGCTGGGCCACACGTTCGCGCAGCACAACGGGGAGCCGATCGTCGCCGTCGACGTCAACCCCGGTCCGGGCGCGCTGGCACGCCGGACGCGCAGCGACACCAACGAGACGCTGACCGGCCTCATCACCCGCGCCGACCAGGTCGGGTCCCTCACCGCGATGCGCCGGTACACCTCGCAGGCCAAGTCGGGCCTCGACGTCATCGCGGCGGGCAAGAACCCGCTCCAGGCGCTCGACGACCGCGACTACGCGCTCGCGATCCGCACCATCGACCGGTTCTACTCGGTGACGCTGCTCGACGCGGCCGCGGCCGTCGTCGCGCGCGTCCTGCCGTACGCCGACCAGCTCGTGCTCGTCGCCCCGGCCAGCGCCGACGCGCCGCGCGCGGTCGCGATGACGTTCGAGTGGCTCGACGGCCACGGCTACGAGGAGCTGCGGTCCCGCGCGGTGACGGTCATCAACGGGGTGAGCCGCCGCAGCATGGACGACGTCGAGCAGGCCGAGGCGATGGCGCGGGGGCGTTGCCGGGCGCTGGTGCGCATTCCGTGGGATGATCACCTGAGCATGGACCGCGCGCCGCGCAACGAGCTGAAGTCGTTGCGCTCGCCGACGCGGCGTGCCTATCTTGCCCTCGCCGGCGTGGTCGCCGGCGGTTTCACCGTGATGCCCGAGCGTTACCAGGAGTTCGAGCACGAGCAGGAGGCCACCCGATGAGCGCCCCTCGCGGGCACCGAGCGGAGACCTGTGTCAGCCGGGCGGAGACCTGCATGAGGGCCCATGCCATCGGGGCCTTCCTGGCGGGCGCGCCTGACGTTGATGACCATCGGGAAGGCGAACACTTCCCCGCGCGGCCCTTCGCGATCGCCCGCGCCTCGGCACAATGGACCGGGATGGGGAGGACGGCATGAGCAAGTCGAGCCGGCTGGCCGTGCGGTACTTCGACGACCGGGTGCTGCTCACCGACAACGCCGCCTGGGCCTACTTCCGCCTGCCCACGGTGTCGTACGAGTTCACCACGGGGGAGGAGCGCGAGGCGCTCGCCACCAACATCACCATCGCGCTCGCGGGCATCCGCATGCAGGACGCCGAGGTCCACCTGCGGATCGCGCACCGGACGTACCCGGCGGCCGACTGGGCGCTCGCGCTCGACCGGACGTCCGACGACGGCCCCGGCTGGCGGGAGTACCTGGAAGAGACCTACGCGCACGTCTGGGCCAAGGACTTCTGGACCAAGGAGGTCTACCTCGGGGTCCGGCTCGGGCCGCGCGGGATGGGCGCGCACCTGTCCGGCGGGGTGTTCTCGCAGCTCCTCGGGTTCTACAAGCGCAGCGAGAAGGTCCTCGGCGTCCACGACGACGCGATCGACAAGAAGGAGATCGCGCGCTGGACCGACCAGGCCGAACGCATCGGCCGCGCGCTCGGCGGGTCGGCGCTGTACGCGCGGCACGCCACGTCCACCGAGGTGGCGTGGCTGTTCCAGCACGCGGTGACGGGGTCGCTGGCCGATCCGCCGCCGTCGGCCGTGCCGCGCCGGACGTGGGGCAAGGGCGAGATCGAGTCGCTCGTCGAGGGCGCCATCCACAACGGGCGCTCGTACCTGCGGATCGAGCAGCCGAACTTCACCGGCACCGGCGCGGGCGCTACGGCCGCGTCCTACGTGGCGTACCTGTCGTTCGCGCGCTTCCCCGACCTGATGCCGTTCCCTGACGGCGAGCCCTGGTTCCACTACTCCGACGCGCTCCCGTTCCCCGTGGAGATCAGCGCGCGGATGAAGCTGATCCCGCCGGCGAAGGCGTCCAAGGACGTCTCCCGCAAGCTCGCGCACGCCCGCGACATGGACCAGCACATCCGCGAGGCGGGCGCCGAGGCGCCGATCGCGCTCGCGGAGCAGATCGACGCGGCGCGGATGCTGGAGCACGGCATCACCAAGGAGCGGCTGCCGTTCGTGTACGGGTGGCACCGGCTGATCGTGTCCGCGCCGACGGAGGAGCTGCTCGCCCAGCGGGTGGACGCCGTCGTCGAGCACTACCGCGACATCGGCATCGACGTCGTCAACTCCACCGGCGACCAGTTCTCCCTGTTCCTGGAGTCGCTGCCCGGCGACCAGATCAGGCTGAACGCGTACGCCCAGCGCCAGCCGTTGCGGACGATCGCGGGCGGCATGCCGGTCGCGACCGTCGACCTCGGCGACCGCACCGACGAGCACGACGAGGGCTGGATCGGCCCGTACATCGGCGAGACGCTCGGCCGCGCCCGGTCGATCGTGCACTTCGACCCGCTCGTCGCGGCAGCGCGCAACCGCCCGACCGCGGTCGCGATCACCGGTGAGCCGGGCGGCGGGAAGACGACGCTGGCGCTGCTGCTGATCTACCAGATGGCGCTGCGCGGCGTGACGATCGCGGCGATCGACCCGAAGGGCGACGCCGAGTCGCTGGTGGAGCTGCTGAAGGCGCGGGGCCGCAAGGCGCGGATCCTGCCGCTCGGGTCGGCGGCGCCCGGCCTGCTCGACCCGTTCTCCTTCGGCGACGACCTCGCCACCATGAAGACGATGGCGACGGAGACGCTGCGGCTGCTGCTGCCGCGGATGTCGGAGGAGCGCGAGTCCGCGATGATCCAGGCGGTCGGCGCGGTCGCCAACGCCGAACGCCCGTCGCTCGGACGCGTCGTCGACTACCTCGAAGGCGCCGACGACCCGGCGTCCAAGAACCTCGGCGCCGTGCTGCGGTCGATGTCGGAGATGCGGCTCGCGCGGCTGTGCTTCGACCCGTCCGGCGGCGAGCGCATCGACACCGCCGGTTGGACGACCGTCTTCACGCTCGGCGGCCTCACCCTGCCGGACGTCGCGATCTCGCGTGAGGACTATTCCTACGAGCAGCGCCTCTCGGTCGCGCTGATGTATCTGGTGTCGCAGTTCGCGCGGCGGCTCATGCACGGCCTCGACCGGCGGATGCCGAAGGCGATCTTCCTGGACGAGGCGTGGGCCATCACCTCGACGCCGGAGGGCGCGAAGCTGGTGCCGGAGGTGTCGCGCATGGGCCGGTCGCGCAACACCGCGCTGATCCTGGTCTCCCAGAACGCCGGCGACCTGCTGAACGAGCAGGTCACGAACTGCCTGTCCTCGGTGTTCTGCTTCCGTTCCACGGAGCGGGTCGAGGTCGGCAACGTCATGGCGCTTCTCGGGGTGGAGGCGTCCGAGGAGCACAAGGCCGTGCTGCGCAACCTCGGCAACGGCGAATGCATCTTCCGCGACCTCGACGGCCGAGCGGGGCGCATCGGCGTCGACCTGATCTCCGAGGAACTGCAGCGTTGGCTGGACACCAACCCGACCCGGTCCCGTCCGGGCACGTCCGAACTCACCGCCGCGGGGGCCGAGGTCGAGGAGGTCAGTCGATGAGGGGTCCCCGCGACGGGACGGCGCGCCTGCAGCGCTCGCCCGGCGAAGGGCTCGACCGCGCCGTCCTGAAGCGGTCGGGCCGCCCCAGGCGCCCGCAGCGGCGCAGGCACCCGCGCACCCGCCGCTCGGTGCTGCTGCTGGTCGTCATGGCCCTGTTCATGATCGGCCCGCTGTCGCCCGCGATGGCGTCGGTGCCGAACCCGGGCCTGCCGACCCCGAACGACGCGTGCAGCCCGGCGGAGAGCCCCTCGCCCGAGCAGTACGGGTCCGGGACGGACGGCATGATCAAGCCGCCGGACTATCCGAGCGAGAAGCTCCAGCAGACCCCGGTCGAGAACCTGACCTACTACGACCGGTACGGCACCGCGGGGCAGTACTGGTACGCCGTCGACATGGGCTGCTCGGACGCGATGGCCCTGATGGGCAACGGGCTCGCCAACACCGTGTTCACGTTCGTCCGGGCGATCGACCGGACCACGATCAGCGTCTACCAGGCGGCGGCGTCGCCGTCGCTGCTCAACTGGCTCAAGGAGACCGTCGACGGCGTCATCACCGACATGGGCCAGACGTTCAACGCGCGCTACTGGTCGTGGGTGGTCATCCTCGGGGCGATGTGGCTGGCCTGGTGGGGGCTCGTCCGCAAGCGGGCCAGCAAGGTCACCGAGGGCGTGATCTGGATGGTCGTCGCGATGGTGGCGCTGGTGTGGCTGATCGCGCGGCCGTCGGACTTCACCACGCTCGGGACGACGACGTCGGAGGCGACGAGCGCGGCGTTCAACGCGGCGCTGCCGCAGAGCGACACCAAGGGCGGCGTGTGCATCCCGGCGCCCGGCGGCAAACCCGATCCGTCGGCGTCGGCGAACCTCGACGAGACGACCCGCAACGCGAACCGGCTGTGGGTGGCGCTGGTCTGCAAGCCGTGGATGCAGGGCGTGTTCGGCACCACCGACCCCAACGCCAAGATCGTCAAGGACAACGCCGACAAGCTGCTCTGGTCGCAGGCGGTCGACCTGCCGGAGACCTACGGCGACAACAACAGGGCCGATCTGGGCAAGAAGGCCGACGCCTACAAGGACGTCGCGAAGAACGTCGAGGAAAAACATCCCGGGACGTATCCGCTCTTCCAGGGCAAGAACTGGGAGAACCGGCTGGGGGTCGCGTTCGGCGGGCTGCTCGCGGCGATCGTCGCGGGCGTGCTCATCATGGTCATCGCCATCGCGCTGATCGTGGTGAAGATCGCGTTCCTGCTGCTGCTCGTGGCCGGGCCGATCTTCCTCGGGATCGGGATCCATCCGGGCATCGGACGGGTCATCGCCATCCGCTGGCTCGAACTGCTCCTCTCCATGCTGCTGAAACAGGCCGCGCTGATCGGCGTGCTGTCGCTGCTGCTGTGGGCGTACGGGCTGATCCTCGGCGAGACGCTGCCGTGGGGCCTGCAGATCCTGCTCATCGCGCTGGTGACGTTCGCGGCGTTCGTGTACCGCAGGCCGTTCCAGCACCTGTTCTCCGCGGTCGGCTACGGCGCCGTGGGGTCGCGGGAGAAGAGCGAGGCGATGCTCGACCGGTCCGCGTCCGAGGCGCGCCGGAGCACGATCGCGGCCGTCGCGCCGTTCGGCGGCGCCGGGCTGGCGCGCTGGGCCAAGCGGGAGGCGACGTCCGAGGCCGCGGGCGCGACCGCGCAGCGCGACACGCAGCCCGGCACGGCGGTCGCCGCGGCCGACCGGCGCGGCGCCGGCGCGGCGGAAGGCCCGTCGCCGGAGGACGCGCCGGTGCTGGCGGCCCGGCCGCGCGGCGCCGGAACCGGCATCGCGGCACGCCAGGGACGGCCCCAGCGCGGCGCTCCGCCGCTGAACCTGCCGTCGCGCGCCGCCGCGGCGACCGACCGCCGCACGGACGGCAACGGCCCCGGCGGTCCCGTTGAGGGCGTCGTGGTCGGCGGAGGCAAGTCGTCGCCCGGCGCGGGCTCGGGCGCGGGGACCAAGCGCCCGCCGTCCTGGACGGGACGCGGCGGATCCGGCGGCGGTGTCAGCGGAGGCGGCAACGGCGGTTCGGGCGGCGGTTCCGGAGGTTCGGGCGGTTCCGGCGGGAATGGCCGAGGCGGCGGAGGCGGCTGGTTCGGCGGAGGCGGCGGTGGCAGTGGTGGCCGCTCGCCGGGCGCGGCCGAGCGCGGCCGTGGCCGCGGCGGCTCCGGCAACGGCGGCGGTGGCGGCGGCTCCGGTGGCTCCGGCGGCGGCTCGAACATCCCCCGGCAGCGCGGCGGGGCGGGCGGTGCGCCGTCGAGGTCCCAGCCGGGAGGAGAGCGGCGGACGCCTCCACCGCTGTGGGGCAGGGGCGGCTCGCAGGACGGCCCATCGCTGCCGTTCTGGCTGCGGCCCGTCGACCGCCCGTCCGGTGAGGCGGAACGGGACGACTGATGAACCTGAACGACCGGCAGCGCCGGTTCCTGTTCGGGGGCCTCGTCGTGCTGCTCGCCGCCATCGGCCTGTACCTGACGTTCGCCGCCCCCGAGGACGATCCGCCCCGCCGGCAGGCGCGCCCGAGCGGCACGCCGACCGCGGGCCCGGTCGGCCCGGCGTCCCCGCCGCCCGGGATCCAGCAGCCCGTGAACCCGGCCGACTTCGACATCTACCGGCTGCTGCCGTTCAACCGCGAGGAGTTCGCCACCGCCGCCGACCTGGCGCAGCGGTTCGTCGCCGCCTACGGCACGTACCGCTTCGACGAGCCGCCCGAGACCTACGCGGCGCGGCTGTCCGGGTTCGTCACCGAAGACCTCGGGGTGCAACTCGCGCGGGACGCGGCCACGCCGGGCCTGCTGGAGGAGCGGCGCCGGACCAAGGTCGTCGCGCAGGGCTCGGCGAGCCTCGACCAGGTCCGCACCATCGAGAACAACTCGATCATCTTCCTGGTGACCGGCACGCAGCGGGTCACCGAGGGCGACGCCGAGAGCAACGACCGCAAGCGGTACGCGGTGACCGTGGCGCGCGACGGCGGCTCGCTGAAGGTCTACTCCTTCCAGCCGGCGGACGTGGGCCAGGCGGGTGACACGGGATGAGCCGCCGGGTGCTGATCGCCGCGGCGCTCGGTGCCGCCGCGGTGATGTTCGCCGGGCTGATCATCGTCCCGGTGATGCTCGGCGCGAGCCGGTTCATGTTCGGCGGCGGCGTCGCGGGCGGCAACTGCGTGAACGTGTCGGGCGCCGAGGCCCAGCCCGCCGCGGCGACCGACGCGAAGGCCATCCCCTCGAACTACCTTGAGCTCTACAAGCAGGCGGGGGAGAAGTTCGGCATCCCGTGGAACGTCCTCGCCGGGATCGGGAAGGTCGAGACGAGCCACGGGACGTCCACCCTGCCGGGCGTCAAAAGCGGCGAGAACTACGCGGGCGCCGGCGGCCCGATGCAGTTCCTCCAGCCGACGTGGGACGCGTTCGCGGTCGACGGGAACAAGGACGGCAAGAAGAACCGGTACGACCCGGCCGACGCGATCCCGTCCGCCGCCGCGTACCTCAAGCACAACGGCGCCCCGCGCCGCATGCGGACCGCGATCTTCCAGTACAACCACTCGTGGGACTACGTGAACCTCGTCCTGGACTGGGCGAAGCGCTACGTGGGCGGCGACTTCAAGGTCGTCCAGGCGAACGGGATCGAGTGCGAGGACAACGACCTCCCGGCGAACGCGTCCGGCCTCGTCAAGCAGATCATCGCGTTCGCGATGGCGCAGCGCGGCAAGCCGTACGTGTTCGGCGCCAACGGCCCCGACGCGTGGGACTGCTCCAGCCTCATCCAGGCCGCGTACCGGACGGCCGGCCTGAACATCCCGCGCACGACGTTCCAGCAGTGGCCCTTCGGCGTGAAGATCCCGAAGGGCAAGGAACAGCCCGGTGACCTGGTGTTCTTCGACTCCGGCCCGGGGACGTCGGCGAACAATCCCGGCCATGTCGGGATGGTGATCGGCGAGGGCAAGATGATCGTGGCGAGCTGCTCGACGTGCGTCCCCGCGATCGGCGTGAAGCCCTACAAGCGGTCCGACTGGATCGGGGTGACGCGCCCCCTCGCCCGCCCCGACCTGAAGAAGAAGGTCAACGAGCTGGCCGCCGGATAGCGGGACGGCCGTCCGCCGCCGAGAAATACGGAGGGGATCCGGCGGGCGGCGTGGCATGCTGATCGCGTGGAGCCCGAGCTGACCATCCGAGTCGCCGACGAGCTGCTGATGTTCCTGCCGGCCGCGCGGCGCGAGCCGGTGAGCCGCGTGCCCGCCGACGGGACGTCGACGCTGGGGCATCTCGTGGAGTCGCTCGGCGTCCCGCTGCCGGAGGCCGGCCCGATGACCGTCGGCGGCGAGCCCGCCGACCCCTCGACCCGTCCGGCCCCCGGCGCCGAGGTGCTGGTGGCGGCCGTGCCGCGCCCGCAGCCCGTCCCGCTGGAGCCGGGCCAGGTCGCGCCGCGTTTCGTCCTCGACGTGCACCTCGGCACGCTCGCCCGCCGGATGCGCCTCCTCGGCCTCGACACCGCCTACCAAAACGACATGGACGACCCGGCGCTGGTCGTCCAGGCGAACGAGGAGCGCCGCGTCCTGCTCACCCAGGACCGCGGCCTGCTCCGCCGCCGCGCGCTGTGGTTCGGCGCCTACGTCCGCGGCTCGCGCCCGGACGACCAGCTCCGCGACGTCCTGGACCGCTTCGCGCCCGTCCTGCGTCCCTGGACCCGCTGCACGGCCTGCAACGGGGAACTCGTCCCGGTCGACAAGCAGGAGATCGAAAGCGACCTGGAGGCGGGCACCCGCCGCAGCTACGACGTCTACGGCCGCTGCGCCGACTGCGGCCAGCTGTACTGGCGCGGCGCGCACGGCGGCCACCTTGAGAAGATCGTCCACGAGGCGACGCGGCTGGTCGAGGCAGCCGCCGCGAAATGACCGGAGAGAGGGGCAACGTGCTCGTGGTGGTGGGCGCGGCGATCATCCGGGACGGACGGCTGCTGACCGCGCAGCGTGCCGAGCCGCCGCACATGGCGGGCGGCTGGGAGCTGCCGGGCGGCAAGGTCGACCCGGGCGAGTCCGACGAGGACGCGCTGGTCCGCGAGTGCCACGAGGAACTCGCCGTCAAGGTCCGCCTGACCCGCAGGATCGGCACCGACTGGCGCCTGAGCGACCAGGCCGTCCTCCGAGTCTGGACGGCCCGCATAGTAGAAGGCGAACCCCGCGCCCTAGAACACCTGGCGCTCCGCTGGCTCTCCCAGAACGAGCTATACGACGTCGACTGGCTCCCAGGCGACCTCCCCGTGATCAACGCCCTAGCCACCCAGCGCCTCCTCGGAAACTAACCCCGCCCCCGTCACGCAGCGAGCCGGCAGGCGAGCCAAGCGATCCACAAACCCGCACCCATTACTGCGCTGACCCCAGCCCCCACCGCAACCACGCAACAACCTCAATGCCTGCGATCGCGTCCGAAGGCAGGTTCGAGCGAAGCGAGAACCTGATCGCGCAGCGAGCCGCCAGGCGAGCCGAAGCGATGCAGCGATCGCGCGTGCTTTTTGACGATGGAGGCCCCCAGGGCCCGAAGGAGGAAAAAAACACAATAAACACAGCACAGGGCCCCTCCTACCGCGCCGCAGGAGGGGCCCTGTACGTCTTGCGGATCTAGGAGATCCGGTTGGCTCCGGCGTAGTCGGAGCGGTCGGAGAGCTTGGAGATCTTCACCACGTCGCCGGTCTGGGGGCGTGCAGGTATTTGCCGTCGCCCAGGTAGATGCCCATGTGGTGGAGGCCGGCGCCGAAGTAGACCAGGTCGCCGGAGCGGAGTCCGCTTCGGGAGACCTTCGTCCCGAGACCGTAGAGGTCGCCGGTGTAGTGCGGCAGGCCGGGCTTGCCGACCTTGGTGTAGGCCCACACGACGAGGCCGGAGCAGTCGAAGGAGTTCGGTCCGGCGGCGGCCCACACGTAGGGGGCGCCGAGCTTGGTCAGCGCCTTGCGGGCCATCTTGGCGGGGAGGTCGGAGCCCTTCACGGTGGCGCGCAGGCCGCTGCGCGGGTCGCGGACGTGGGTGGTGGTCAGCTTGTCGAGGCGCTTCATGACCTCCGCGACCTTGGCCTTGGCGGCCTGGCGGGCCTTCTCCGCGTCCGCCGCCGCCTGCCTGACCTGGGCGATCTTCGCCTGGGCGGTGCGCTGGGCGGCGTCCGCCTGGTCGATCTGCTTCTGCAGGGCCTGGACGGCGGTCGTCTGGTTCTGTGCGAGGTAGGCGCGGTCGGACAGGCCCTCCGGGGAGCCGTTCGCACCGAAGAGCATGTCCGGTGCGCCGGACATGTAGTTCGCCGCGGCCAGTTGCCCGAGCCGCTCGCGCGCGGGCGCGGCCTGGACGCGCAGCGCCGCGGCCTGCTGGACGGCGGCCTGCTGCGCCTTCTGCGCCTTGCCCAGCTCGACGCGGGTCTTGTTGTACTTCTCGGTGAGGATCTCTGCCTCTTCGTTCAGCGCGTCCAGGCTCTTGCGCAGGCCGGCCTCCGTCGTCGGGAGCGGGGAGGGCGCCGGGGTCGGTGCGGCGGCGGGCAGGCCGCGCCCGGACGGTTGTGCGGCGTGCGCGACGGCGGGCGCGGTGGCGCCGAGGCCGATCAGGAGCATGGTCGCCGCGGCGGCGGGCGTGACGCGGCGCCGCCGGTGGGGATCCGGTGCCAAGCCGGTGTTCTCCTCTCCTCGCGCGCCTACCGGGTTAGCTGACGGGTTCGGGCCAGGAGTCGCCCTACGACGTTGCGTCGATTCACCCCAGGGATTTGGGTCCCCGGTTCTCCCTGGACGGGAGATTCGGCGCTCCGGCCGCAGCCCCGGGGGAGGGGGGCTCCGGACGGCCGGACCTCGGGCACATTACAAAGGATCAGCAAGGTTGGCCAATCGGCGGAGGGGGACGCCGATCGCCCGGGATGGGTGGTATGCCGAGCCAAGTAGAATGGGGGCTGCCGTGTGTCAGCGGCCGATCCCGAACTCTCACGCAAGGCGAGCCCGCATGCCCATCTCCACGCGCGACGACCTCCGGAACGTCGCGATCGTCGCTCACGTCGACCATGGAAAGACGACGCTGGTCGACGCCATGCTCTGGCAGTCCGGCGCCTTCCGCGAGAACCAGGATGTCGACGACCGCGTGCTCGACTCCAACGACCTGGAGCGTGAGAAGGGCATCACCATTCTCGCGAAGAACACGGCGGTCAGGCACGGCGGGCTGACGATCAACATCATCGACACCCCCGGCCACGCCGACTTCGGCGGCGAGGTGGAGCGCGGGCTGTCGATGGTGGACGGCGTCGTCCTGCTGGTGGACGCCAGCGAGGGCCCCCTCCCGCAGACCCGGTTCGTGCTGCGCAAGGCGCTAGAGGCCAAGCTGCCGGTGATCCTGGTGGTGAACAAGACCGACCGGCCCGACGCCCGCATCGACGAGGTCGTGGACGAGACCTACGAGCTGTTCATGGACCTCGACGCCGACGAGGCGCAGATCGACTTCCCGATCGTGTACGCGTCCGGGCGGGCGGGGCGG
>NZ_SMJX01000257.1 GCF_004348535.1 Actinomadura sp. KC216 | reverse complement strand
CGGAAGGGACGTCCCGCACGGCCGCCGTTGACGCCCCAGCACGACAGGATCGACCGGTCGGCGATCGACATGTAGTGGGCGTCGCGGAGCATCCGGATGTGCTTGTCGTAGCCGAGCCCGCCCCGGTACTCCCCCGGCCCGCCGGAGTCGACGGCGAGGCCGAGTCGCTCCACGACGAACGGCCAGCGGGCCTCGGCGAACTCGGCGGGGATGTTGCGGGAGTCGGGCACGACGTGGATGGTGTCCTCGCCGTCCGCGTAGTAGCGGCCCCCGGACCCGCCGCCGAGCACCTCGCGCATCAGGTACGGGCCGCGGTCGTCCTCGCCGTAGACGCCGGTGTAGCGGATGGTCTCCTGGTCGGCGGGCATCCGCCCGCCGGTCGCCTTCGCCAGGACGCCCGCGAGGACGCCGAGCAGCCGCAGGATGACGAACGTGCGGGCGTTCGTCGGGGCCGGGAAGACGGGCGTGAGCAGCGTGCCCTTCTCCGGGAACCGCATCTCGATGAGCGGCACGACGCCCTCGTTGACGTCCAGCTCGGCGGCCCGCTCCGGCGTGTCGGCCAGGTTCCGCAGGACGGGCGCCAGCCACTTCTTCAGGAACACGCCGCCGGAGTAGTCGCCCGCGTGGTTGATGGGCCCCTTGGCCTGCGGGGACGTCCCGGCGAAGTCGATGACAAGGGGCACGTCCGCCGCCTTGTCGACGGTCAGCGTGATGCGCTGGGCGTGCAGGCGCGGCGGGTCGACGCCGTCGTGCTCGGCGTAGTCCTCCCAGACGAACGTGCCGTCCGGGATCTTGGCGAGGAGCTCGCGGCGGAACGTCTGCGTCGTCCGGTCGATGATCGCGTCGAAGCACGCCTCGACGGCGGCGCGGCCGTAGCGGGCGAACAGGTCGCCGAGGCGGCGGGCGCCCATCAGGCAGGCGGAGCACTCGGCGTCCAGGTCGCCGGCGAGGGAGTCGGGCATCCGCGAGTTGCGGGTCATGATCGTCAGCGCGGCGCGGTTCGGGACGCCCCGGTCCCACAGCTTGATCGGCGGGACCATCAGGCCCTCCTCGAACGCGCTGCGGGCATGGCTCGGCATCGACCCGGGGACGGCGCCGCCGATGTCGTCGTGGTGCCCGAACGCCTGGACGAACGCGACGACCTCGCCGCCGTGGAACACCGGGACGGTGACGCACAGGTCCGGCAGGTGCCCGATGCCGCCCTCCGACAGGTACACGTCGTTGTGGAAGAACACGTCGCCGGGCTGCATCTCCTCGGGCGGGAAGTCGCGGGCGACGGGCTGGACGAGCGCGGAGTAGGAGCGTCCGGTGAGCTTGCGGAGGCGGCGGTCGTGGATGCCCGCGCGGAAGTCGTGCGCGTCGCGGATCATCGGGGAGCGGGCCGTCCGGGCGATGGCGGTCTCGACCTCCCGCTCGACCGAGGCGAGGGTCCCTTCGACGATCTCCAGCAGGATCGGGTCGATCGTCACCGGGTCACCACCAGGTTGCCGTAGCCGTCGAGGTCCGCGGTGAAGCCGGGGTGCAGCGGGAGCGTCGAGCCGAACTCCTCGATGACGGCCGGGCCCGCCACGGTGTCGCCCGGGGCGAGTTTCTCGCGGCGGTAGACGGCCGTCTCCTCCCAGGCGTCGAAGTAGACCGTTCGCGTGCCGGTTCTGGCGCGCGACGGGTCGCCGTCTCCCGGCGGGCGTCCGGTGAGGCGCGGGCGGGCGATCGGGCCGATGCCGGAGACGCGCAGGTTGACCCACTCGACGGGATGCCGCGGGTCGTCGCGGTAGCAGTACCCGTAGAGGGCCTCGTGGGCGTCGTGGAAGCGGCGGACGACCTCGGCGCGGAACGCCTCGTCGGGGCGTCCGGCGGGCGCGGGCACCCGCACCTCGAACGCCTGGCCGTAGTAGCGCAGGTCGGCGGAGCGGGCGAAGCGGCGGCGCCCGTCCGGGAAGCCTTCGCGGGCCAGCGCCCGCGCGGCCTCCGACTCCAGGTCGGCGTAGACCTCGTCCAGGAGGGACGGGTCGAGTTCGGCGTCGCGGACGACGCGCGTCCGGACGTGGTCGTTCTTCACGTCCACCGTGAGCAGCCCGAACGCCGACAGGTTGCCGGGGTTCTCCGGGATCACGGCGGCGGGCAGGCCGAGCACGTCCAGCAGTCGGCAGGCCAGCAGCGGGCCGGACCCGCCGAACGCGACGAGCGGGTAGTCGCGGACGTCCAGGCCCCGCTTGACGGTGATCTGCCGGATCGCGTTGGCCTGGTTCCACGCCGAGATCTCCAGGATGCCCGCGGCGGCCTTCTCCACCGGCAGGCCGAGCCCTTCGGCGAGCGCTTCGAGGCCCGCGCGGGCGGCGGCCACGTCCAGGGGCACCTCGCCGCCGAGCAGGTGCGGCGGGATGCGGCCGAGGGCGGCGTGCGCGTCCGTCACCGTCACCTCCGTGCCGCCGCGCCCGTAGCAGAGCGGGCCGGGGTCGGCGCCCGCGCTGCGCGGCCCGACCTTCAGCGCGCCCTCCGGCGACCGCCACGCGACCGAGCCGCCGCCCGCCCCGACCGTCACGATGTCGATCATGGGGATCTTGACGGGATGGCGGCCGATCGAGCCCTCGGTGGTGAGGGTCGGCTCGCCGTCGAGGACGACCGCGACGTCGGTGGACGTCCCGCCGCCGTCCAAGGTCACGACCGAGCCGTGCCCGCTGTGGGACACCACGAACGCCGCGCCGAGCGCGCCGGCGGCCGGGCCCGACAGGACGGTCGTGATCGGCTGCCGGGCGACCTCGTCCGCCGACAGCACGCCGCCGTTGCTCTTCATCACCAGCAGCCGGGACGCGGCCCGCTCGGCGATCCGCGCCAGGTAGCCGTTCATCGCGGGCTTGACGGCGGCGTCCACCAGCGTCGTCACCGACCGCTCGTACTCGCGGTACTCGCGCAGCACCTCGCACGACAGCGACACCACCGCGTCCGGGTGCTCGCGGGCGAGCACGTCGCGCATCGCGAGCTCGTGCGACGGGTCGGCGTAGGAGTGCAGGAAGCACACCCCGATCGCGCGGATCCCCGCGTCGCGGAACCAGCGGGCCGCCGCGACCGCCGACGCCTCGTCGAAGGGGCGCAGCTCGGCGCCGGTGTGGTCGAGCCGCCCGCCGACCGTCCGGACCCGGTGCGCCGGGACGATCCGCGGCGGCTTCACCCAGAAGTAGCTGTTGCCGTAGCCGTCCGGGACGCTCTGCCGCGCGATCTCCAGCATCGACGCGAAGCCCTCGGTGGTGACGAAGCCGAGGTCGTCGATCCGGTCCTCCAGGAGGCGGTTCGTCGCGACCGTCGTGCCGTGCGACAGCGCGGCCACGTCCGCCGGTTCCGCGCCGAGGAGGGCGAGGATCTTCGCGACGCCGTCCGCGAAGCCCTCGGCCGGGTCGGCGGGCGTCGAGGGCGTCTTCGTGGTGACGAGCCCGCCGCCGTCCTCGTCCAGCGCGACGACGTCGGTGAACGTCCCTCCGGTGTCGATCCCGATCCGCAACCGCCTCATGGACACGGTCCTACCGGACGCCGCCCACCTGCGAAACCGTCGCATTCTGCCAAGGGGCGGGATCGTCTTTCGTGAGAGCGCGGTACGGCTAGGCTGAGCATTTCCCAATTCCGATCAGACGCTGGAGCCCGTTCATGGCCCTGGAACGCCCCGAGATCGACTTCCCCGAGGGACAGCCGCCCGCGTACCTCGACATCACCGACATCACCGAGGGCGACGGTCCGGAGGCCGCGAAGGGCTCCAACGTGTCGATGCACTACGTCGGCGTGTCGTGGTCGACGGGCGAGGAGTTCGACGCGTCCTGGAACCGGAGCGGCACCTTCGACTTCCAGCTCGGCGCCGGACGCGTCATCAAGGGCTGGGACATGGGCATCGCCGGGATGAAGGTCGGCGGGCGCCGCAAGCTCGTCATCCCGCCGCACCTCGCCTACGGCGACCGCAGCCCGAGCCCGGCCATCAAGCCGGGCGAGACGCTCATCTTCGTCGTCGACCTCGTCGCGGTGAACTGACGCCCCTCGCGTTCAGCGGCGGGAGCGGCGGCCCAGGAGGTAGCCGAGCAGGACGCCGGCGAGGGCGAGCAGCCCGCCGGAGCCGAAGGCGATGAGCGTCGGCCACGCGGCGGGCGCCTGCCCCGGCCCGGCGGGCGCCGCGCGTCCCGCGTAGACGGCGCCCGTCCCGGCCCGCGCGCCCGGCGCCGCCGCCTCGGGTTCCGCGGGCGGGGGCGGCGCCGTCAGGTCGCGTTCGACGGCGGCGAAGAACTCGCCCGCGGTGCGCCTGGCGACGCTGCCCAGCATCCGCTGGCCGACGCCGCCGACCATCCCGCCGACGACCGCGTCCGCGTCGTAGTCGATCCGGGTCGAGCCGTCGCCGCCGGTGAGCCGGACGCGGACGGTCGCGTCCACCGTGCCGGGCGCGCCCTGCCCGCGCGCCCGCAGGACGAACGAGCGCGGCGGGTCGGGCTCGGCGAGCTCGACCCGCCCCTCGTAGGTGCCCTGGATCGAGGCGACGCCCGCCGTGACGGTCATGCGGTAGGTGTCCGGGCCCGTCTCCTCCAGGGAGCGGCACCCGGGGATCGTCCGCGCCAGGACCGCCGGATCCTGGAGCGCGTCCCAGACGCGGGCGAGCGGCGCGGCGACGGTGGCACTGCCGTTGAGCTGCATGACCCGACTTTAGGGAATGGCGCCGCCGCGCCGAACGGCAACTTCTGCCGAGTACACGCCGAGGATTGGGCAGATGCGCCCGCGCGCTGGCGGGAAATGGTCAGATATGTCCGGCAGGTTCCGCCGGGGTGCGAACTCCCCCCGCCACCGGCGCGTCAACCGTTGCGAACCACCAGCCGAAGACCGAACGGAGTACGCGGCCGATGCGAGGTACGACCCCCGTGATCGCGATGGTGGCCGCCGGCGTGGTCGGCGTGACCGCGGGCGGCTGGCCCGTCCTGACCGCCCGGGCGGGCGACTCGGGGCCGTCGATGCGGACGCAGCTCGCGGCCGTCCTCGGCGACCAGACGTGGGCGACGCCGAAGCCCGGCTCGTGGACGCCGCCGCAGCCGTCGAAGGACGGCCTGCCCCCGGTCATCAGGAGCATCGAGACGCAGGAGCGCGTCGTCTTCCTCACCATCGACGACGGCTACGAGTACGACTCGGAGTTCGTGAACCTCGTCCGCACGCGGAAGGTTCCCATCATGACGTTCCTGACCTCCACCTACATCAAGGGCCAGGGGCAGTACTTCTGGGCCATGCGCAACGCGGGCTCGCGCATGGAGAACCACACCGTCAGCCACCCCAACATGGCGACGCTCCCGGCCGAGACGCAGAAGAAGCAGATCTGCGACGCCTCCGACCACATCCAGAAGCAGTACGGGCGCCGTCCGGAGATATTCCGGCCGCCGTTCGGCAGCTTCAACGAGACCACCCGGCAGGTCGCCAAGCAGTGCGGCGTGAAGTCGGTGCTGCTGTGGTCGGCGGAGTTCTACAACGGCACCACCGGGCCGGGCGTCGGGTTCAACGGCTTCGCGCGCGGCGACGGCGGCAAGGGCTTCAAGCCCGGCGACATCGTCCTCATGCACTACCGCAAGGGGCTCGCCAAGGACCTCCTGACGATCCTCGGCTGGATCCAGCAGGCCGGGTTCCGGCCCGCGGCCGTCGAGAACTACCTGCCGAAGTCGCTCGGCGGGAACGCGCCCGACAAGCCCGCGCCCGCGGGTGGCTGAAAGCCGACCTTCCCGGAGGAATCCCGGTTACGCGGAGGGCCCGCACCCCCGTTGACTAGGGTCAACACGCTGGCGGGGTTGAGGTCCCCCGCACCCGAGCCGACCCCGCCAGCACTACACACTCCGGGCCCCCTCGCGGACGATCAGCGCCGGGTCGCGCGCCGCCCGTTCGCGCAGCTCGTAGAGGGCGTCCGGGGAGAGCGGCATCGCGTCCACGCGGACGCCCTCCGCGTCCTCCACCGCGGAGGCGATCACCGCCGACACCGGGATGACGCCCGCCTCCCCCGCGCCCTTGATGCCGAGCGGGTTCAGCGGCGACGGCGTCTCCAGATGGCCGGTCTCGATGCGCGGGATCTCCGTCGCGTACGGCATGAGGAAGTCCATGAACGACGCGTTCAGCAGCTGGCCGGACTCGTCGTAGGCCATCCGCTCGTACAGCGCGCCGCCGATGCCCTGCGCGACGCCGCCGTGGATCTGCCCCTCGACCACCATCGGGTTGATGAGCCGCCCGCAGTCGTGGACGACCGCGTACCGCAGGATCGCGATCTCCGCCGTGTCCGGGTCGACCTCCACGATCGCGGCGTGCGCGCCCGCCGCGAAGGTGGACCGGATGGGCGAGTAGTAGTCGCGCCCTTCTAGACCGGGCTCGTCCCCGGACGCGACGGGCGGTTCGGTGACCGGGCGGCCGACCGCGAACTGCGTCGCCGCGGCCGCCTCCTGGTCGAACGCGTACCGGAGCGGGTTCGACAGCACCGCGACCGTCCGCAGCGGCACCGACGCCGACGGGTCGCCCTTGACGTGCACGACCCCGTCGGTGATCTCCAGGTCGTCCGGGTCGGCCTCAAGGGCCTCGCCCGCGATCCGCAGCGCCTTCGCGCGGACCTTCCGGCAGGCGAGCGCGATCGCGTTGCCGCTCATCACGGCGGCGCGGGACGCGAACGTCCCGACCGCGTACCCGAACCGGCGGGTGTCGCCCGTCGTGACGTGCACGTCGCCGATCGGGACGCCGAGCTCCGCGGCGGCGATCTGCGCGAACACGGTCTCGTGTCCCTGGCCCTGCGAGGTCAGCCCGGTCGAGACGTGCACCCGCCCGGCCGTGTCGATCTCGACGTGGCCGCCCTCGTACGGGCCGACGCCCGTCCCCTCGACGTAGATCCCGAGGCCGATGCCGAGGCGGCGGCCCCGGGCCGCGGCGGCGGCGCGCTCGGCGTCGAAGCCGTCCCAGCCGATCAGCTCCCGGGCCTTGCGGAGCAGCTCCGGGTAGTCGCCCGAGTCGTAGATCAGCGGGCGGCCGTCCTGGAAGGTGAGGCCCTGGTCGTAGGGGAACTCGTCGGGCTGGATGAGGTTCGCGGCGCGGACGTCGGCGCGGTCGAGGCCGAGGTGGCGGGCGACGCGGTCCATGGTCCGCTCCATGCAGAACACGCCCTGCGGGCGTCCCGCGCCCCGGTACGGGGTGACGATCAGCGTGTTGGTGTAGAGGCTCGTCACCTCGGCCCGATACGCGCCGATCTTGTACGGGCCGAGGAGCTGCGTGGACGTGACGATCGGGATGATGATCCCGTACGGGGTGTAGGCGCCGTGGTCGTGCCGGATCTTCACGTCCAGGCCGAGGATGCGGCCCGCGTCGTCGAACCCGACCCGGACGTCCTGGAGCTGGCCGCGCTCGTGCGCGGCGGCCACGAAGTGCTCGCGGCGGTCCTCGGTCCACTTGATCTCGCGGTCGAGGAGCCGCGCCGCCCACGGGACCAGGACCTCCTCCGGCCACGGGTGGACGATCTTCACGCCGAACCCGCCGCCGACGTCCGGGGCGACGACCTCGACCTTGCCGTTCGGCAGCCCGAGCCGCGCGGCGATCGCGGCGCGCACGCTCGTCGACGCCTGCGTGGACGAGTACACGCGCAGCGACCCGTCGTCGGCGTCCCAGCGCGCGTAGACGCCGCGCCCCTCCAGCGGCATGGACGCGCTGCGCTCGATCGCGAGGCTGAACTCCAGCACGTGCGGCGCGGCGTCGATCGCGGCGGCCGCGTCCCCCGTCTCCTGGACGAGGACCGCCCCCACGTTCCCCGGCACGTCGTCGTGGACGAGGTGCTCCGCCCGCGTCGCCGCCTCGATGCCGACGACCGGCGGGAGCGGCTCGTACTCGACGCGGATGCGTTCGGCGGCGTCCTCGGCCAGGTACCGGTCGCGGGCGACGACCATCGCGACGGGCTCGCCCACATGCCGGACGACGTCGCGCGCCAACGGGTATCCGGTGCGGCCGTGCGTCAGCGCGGGATGCGGGATGAGCAGCGGGAGCGGCTCCCCGACCCGGCCGGGAAGGTCCTCCCAGGTGTAGACGGCGACGAGGCCGTCGACGTCCAGGGCGCCGGACACGTCGATGTCGGCGATCCTGGCGTGCGCGTGCGGCGACCGGACGAACGCGGCGGCGAGCGCGTCCCGCCCGAGGTCGTCGAGGTAGCGGCCGCGGCCGGTGAGGAGGCGCGCGTCCTCGCGGCGCTGGACCGGCTCGCCGAACACCCGCGTCCCCATTTACGACTCCTCGGCTAGCAGGACGGCGGCGCGGTGCACCGACTTGACGATGTTCTGGTAGCCGGTGCAGCGGCACAGGTTCCCGGAGATGCCCTCAAGGACCTGGTCCTCGGTCGGGCGGGGCGTCTCGCGCAGCAGCGCCGTCACGGTGCAGAGGAACCCGGGCGTGCAGAAGCCGCATTGCAGGCCGTGGCATTCGCGGAACGCGCGCTGCACGGGCGAGGGCGTCCCGTCCTCGTCCGCGAGGCCCTCGACGGTAATGACCTCGTGGCCCGCGGCGGTGACGGCGAGCATCAGGCAGGACCGCACCGGCTCCCCGTCCAGCAGGACGGTGCAGCAGCCGCAGACGCCGTGCTCGCAGCCGACGTGCGTGCCGGTGAGCCCCAGGTCGTGCCGGAGCAGGTCCGACAGCAGGCGGCGCGCCGGGACGCGGGCGGTGCGGTGCGTCCCGTTGACGGTCAGCCCGACCTCGAAGCTCTCCTCCATCACTCCCCCATCACTCCCCCGCCTTTCGCAGCGCCTCGGCCGCCGCGGACGTGAACGCGCGCTCGGTGAGCACGCCGGTCAGGTGCCGCCGGTACGCGGCGCCCGCGTGGATGTCGGTGTCCGGGTCGATCCGCTCGCGGGCGTGCGCGGCGGCGGCGCGCCAGTCGCCGTGCAGCCCGGCGGCCTCGGTCAGGTCGAGGACGAGCGGCGTCGCGGAGATCCCGAGGAATCCGGCGCGGGCTTCGGCGAGGCGCAGGTCCTCGTCGAGGGTGACGACGGCGGCGACTCCGGCGATCGCGTAGTCGCCGTGCCGCCGCGACGTCTCCAGGAACGCGGTGCCGGTGCGGGGCGACGCGGCCGGGAAGAACGCGGAGACGGCCAGCTCGCCGGGTTCGAGCGCGGGCTCCATCGGCCCGCGGAAGAACTCGGCGGCCGGGATGGTGCGGCGCCCGCGCGCCGACGCCGCCTCGACCGTCCCGCCGAGGACGGCCAGCACCGCGGGCAGCTCGGCGGCGGGATCGGCGTGCGCGAGGCTCCCGACGACCGTGCCGCGGTTGCGGATGACGGGATGCGCGACGTGCCGGAGCGCCCGCCCGAGCAGCGGCTGCACGGCCGCGGCCTCCGCCGAGCGCTCCACCCGCGCGTGCCGGGCGAGCGCGCCGACCCGGACGCCGCCGTCGCCCGCGTGCAGGGTGTCGAGCCCGGCGACGCGGTTGATGTCGACCAGCTCCGGCGGCGCGGCGAGCCGCATGTTCAGCAGCGGGATGAGGCTCTGCCCGCCCGCGAGGACCTTCCCGGACGGTGCCGCGGCCAGCACGTCCAGTGCCTCGTCGAGGGTGGCCGGGGCGTGGTAGCCGAACGGCGGCGGCTTCATCCGGCCGCCCGGTCGGCGGGCGGGACGTCGGCGGGCGGGATGATGCCGCCGCCCTGCCCGCTCGGCCCGCGGACCGCGTTCAGGACGTGGTAGCCGACCAGCACGGCGATCGTCCCGAGCGCGATGCCCTGCAGCGGGAAGTCGTCGGTGATGTCCAGTGTCACGTTCCCGATCGCGAGAATGAGGCCCGCCGCGACCGGGACGAGGTTCACCGGGTCGGCGAAGTCCACCCGGTTCTCGATCCATATCTTCGCGCCGAGCAGCCCGATCATCCCGTACAGCACGACGGTGATGCCGCCGAGCACGCCGCCGGGCGTCGCGGCGACCAGCGCGCCGAACTTGGGGCACAGCCCGAACAGGACCGCGACGATCGCGGCGATGTAGTAGGCGGCGGTCGAGTAGATCCGGGTGGCGGCCATGACGCCGATGTTCTCGGCGTAGGTGGTCGTCGGGGAGCCGCCGACCGCGGAGGCGAGCGCGGTGCCGACACCGTCGGCGGTGATGGCGCGGCCGAGGACGGGGTCGAGGTCGTCGCCGGTCATCGCGGCGACGGCCTTGACGTGCCCGGTGTTCTCCGCGATCAGCGCGATGACCGCGGGCAGCGCCAGCAGGATCGCCGAGGTCTTGAAGTCGGGGCCGTGCAGGCTCGGGAACCCGAACCAGTCGGCCTTCTCCACGCTCGTGAAGTCGATCCGGTCGTGCGGGAACGCGGTCGCGACGCAGTACGTGCCCTCGGTCGTGCACGGTTTGCCGGACGCGTCCAGCAGGTTCTGCCCGGGGAGAACCGACGTGACCTTCCCGGCCGTGTTGTCGAGAAGCCACGACAGCAGGAACCCGAACACCAGCGCCAGCAGCACCGCGATCCGCGCCCAGAACCCGCGCAGCAGCACCGCGCAGAACACCGCGAAGGCCAGCGTCGCGAGCGCGACCCACTGGTCCTGCGGCCAGTAGACGGTCGCGACCACCGGCGCCAGGTTGAACCCGATCAGCATCACGACGGCGCCGGTCACCACCGGCGGGAACACCCGGTGGATGACGTCGCCGCCGACGAAGTGGATCAGCAGGCCGACCGCCGCGAGCACGGCGCCCGCGACGAGGATCGCTCCGGTCACCGTGGCGCTGTCGCCGCCCGCCGCGCGGATCGCGGCGACCGCGCCGACGAACGAGGCGCTGGTGCCGAGGTAGCTCGGCACCCGGCCGCCCACGATCAGCAGGAACAGGACCGTCGCGACCCCGGACATCATGATCGCCAGGTTCGGGTCCAGGCCCATCACGACGGGGAACACGAACGTCGCCCCGAACATCGCCACCACGTGCTGGGCGCCGATGCCCGCGGTGCGCGGCCACGACAGCCGCTCGTCCGGCCTGACGACCTCACCGGGCGGCGGGGTGCGCCCGTCCCCGTGCAGCTTCCAGCCGAACACCATGAATGGCCCCTCCCGCTCAACCGTCCGCATTCATGCGGGCACGGTAGAACTACCCCGGTCGAGGGGCATCGGCGACATCTGCCAAAGCCCGTCCGGGGTGTAGGCGGGAACGGCGCGTCACCGGAAGATCACCGGGGTGGCGCCGCTAGCGTCGGTTACCCTCAGATTCCGCGCATGCGCAGTACGTGAAGGGCGAGGGTGAGGTTGAGACGCAGATGGGCGTCCTCCGTGAACGCTCCGAGCATCCGCTCCAGTTTCCCGATGCGGTAGCGCAGCGTGTTGTAGTGGAAGTGGAGCCGGCGGGCGGTCTCCGCGACGTTGAGGTTGGTCTCCAGGAGCACCTGCAGCGTGCGGCGCAGGTCGACCAGTTCCGGCTCGTCGTCGGTGGCCAGGTCGCCGAGCGTCTCCCGGACGAACGCGTGCAGCTCCTCCGGGTCCGACACCAGGCTCAGCAGCCGGTACACGCCGAGCTGGTCGAAGTGCGCCCGCGCGCCCGCGCCGTTCAGCTGCCGCCCGACCCGCACCGCCTTGACGGCCTGCTCGTAGGCCTCGGGCAGCGCGGCCGGGGACGTCACCGTCCGGCTGATGCCGGTCGAGAACGTCCGCCGCACCGGAAGGTGCTCGGCGAAGATCGACGACGCCTCCTTCAGCATCGCCTGGACGGGCCCGGCGGTCAGCTCGGCGGGGTCGCCGCCGTCCGCGCCGATCACCGCGACGACCTCGTGCGCGAAGCTCGCGACGGCGGCGCCGCGGTCGTGCCGCCGGACGGCCGTCGTCCACGCCGCGGCGAGCCGCTCCTGCGCGGAACGCTCCTCGGCGCCGCGGCCGCCGCCGCGCGTGCCGCCCTCGGCCTCGGCGCCCTTGCCGCGGGGCTTCCCG
>NZ_SMJX01000256.1 GCF_004348535.1 Actinomadura sp. KC216 | reverse complement strand
GCCCAGGTGTGGACGGCAGGCCTGGGTGGTCAGGGGGTGCGGCGCAGGCGGCGTTCTTGGGACAGGTTGATGACGCCCGGAGGTGGACGATGGCGGCGGTGCAGGCGGTAGCGGACGCGGGTGCGGCGCCAGGCGAAGGCGAGAGTGAAGGCCAGGACCATGCCGGTAAGCGCCCCGCCAGTCGCCGTGGTGGCGTCACGCAGGACCGGCCTCGGCTCAGGCGCCGGTTCAGGGACCTGGTGGGTCTGGGTCGGTGAGGGACGCGCCCAGTGGGGGAGCAGCCGTATCCGGCGCTGGATCAGGCTGAGCGGGTCCACGTAGAGGGAGCCGCGCAGCAGGCCCCAGTGCAGGCACGGGGCAGGGCAGTGGCGGCCGTCCTCCAAGGTGCCGATCCGGGTGCCGGATGTGACCCGGTGCCCGACGCCGAGGCTCGGTCGGACGGGCAGATACGTGGTCCGCAGGACGCCGTGATCGACGGCGACCACGCCGCGCCCGGCCAGCCGGTCGGCGTAGGCGATGCGTCCGGGGCCGGCGGCGTAGACGGGCTGCCCCGGCCGCCCCGCGAGATCGACGCCGCGGTGGCCGGGACCCCACGGGGACGTGGGCGGGCTGAAGCTCCGGACGACCTTCGGAGCGGGCGGCCCTAAGGGCGACCGCCAGGCGTCCAGGCCCGGCTTCCATGCGTCCAGGACGGGCGTCCCCGCGGCGATCACGCAGGTGAGGAGCAGTGTCAGCAAGGTCATGCACCGAAGCCTGCCGCCCCGGCGCGTCGAGTTCGAGAGGGTCGGCGAACTGTGGATAACCCGCGGGCCATTGATTCACGGACGCGTCCGCGCCCTGATAATCTGTAGGGGTGTCCGAGGGGACACTGGCCAGGGCCAGGCCGTCGACGTTCCGCCCCAGGGCGGAACGCTGAGAAGCCGCCTTCGGCGGAGAGGTCACAGACCCGGGAACGGGTCACAGCCGCCTGGGGTATCCCGGCGGCTGATTTCACGCGTCCGCATGCCACCGCAGACATGGTGGGGCGCCGTCCCTCGGTCCGTCGCAACGGCGACGGTGGGGCGGCACCCGGGCGCAGGCGTACAACCAAATGCGGCCCGGCAGGGCCAGAGAAGGAGAACACGGGCAATGGCACCCGTCGTCACCATGCGGCAGCTCCTGGAGAGCGGCGTCCACTTCGGCCACCAGACCCGCCGGTGGAACCCGAAGATGAAGCGCTTCATCCTCACCGAGCGCAACGGCATCTACATCATCGACCTGCAGCAGTCGCTGTCCTACATCGACCGCGCCTTCGAGTTCGTCAAGGCCACGGTCGCCCACGGCGGGACGATCCTGTTCGTCGGCACCAAGAAGCAGGCCCAGGAGTCCATCGCCGAGCAGGCCACCAGGGTCGGCATGCCCTACGTCAACCAGCGCTGGCTGGGCGGCATGCTCACCAACTTCTCCACCGTCCACAAGCGGCTCACCCGGCTCAAGGAGCTGGAGGAGATCAACTACGACGACGTGGCCGGATCCGGCATGACCAAGAAGGAGCTTCTGGGTCTGCGCCGGGAGAAGGACAAGCTGGAGCGCACCCTCGGCGGTATCCGCGACATGGCGAAGGTCCCGAGCGCCATCTGGATCGTGGACACCAAGAAGGAGCACATCGCGGTCAACGAGGCCAAGAAGCTCGGTATCCCGGTCGTGGCGATCCTGGACACGAACTGCGACCCCGACGAGGTCGACTACCCCGTCCCTGGCAACGACGACGCCATCCGCAGCGTCAGCCTGCTGACCCGCGTCGTCGCCGACTCCGTCGCCGACGGCCTCATCGCGCGCGCGGGAGCCGCCACCGGCGGGGACGAGAAGCCGGCAGAGGGCGCAGCGGCCGCGGAAGAGCCGCTGGCCGAGTGGGAACGCGACCTCCTCAAGCCGGACGAGGGCGCCGCCGCGGCCCCGGCCGAGACCGAGGTGCCCGCGGAGGCCCCGGCCCCGGCGGAGACCGAGGCGCCCGCGGAGACCCCGGCCCCGGCGGAGGCGTCGGCCGAGGCTCCCGCGGAAGCCGCCGCGAGCTCCGAGGCAGAGGCTGCGGGCGAGGAAGCCCAGAAGCCCGCCGAGGCCGAGCAGGCTTGATCCCGCGGTCCCGGCGGCCCCGCGTGGGCGCCGCCGGGACCGTCGCGGGTCCCACGACCAACGACGAGAGAAGCGAAGAGAGCGATGGCCAACTTCACCGCCGCTGACGTCAAGCGGCTGCGCGACCTGACCGGCTCCGGCATGATGGCCGTGAAGAACGCACTCACCGAGGCGGACGGCGACTTCGAGAAGGCGACGGAGCTGCTGCGCCTCAAGGGCGCCAAGGACGTCGGCAAGCGCGCCGAGCGCACCGCGGCCAACGGCCTGGTCGCCGAGTACTTTGCGAACTCCGGCGACGGGGCGCTCCTGGAGCTCAACTGCGAGACCGACTTCGTTGCCAAGAACGAGCAGTTCATCCAGCTGGCGAACCGCCTGGTCGAGTTCGCCGCGGGCAGCGGCGTCGCCGACGCGCCGGCGCTGCTGACCACCGAGATCGAGCCGGGCACGACCGTCCAGGCCCTGATCGAGGAGAACAGCGCCAAGATCGGCGAGAAGCTGGAGCTGCGCCGCTTCGCCCACTTCCAGGGCGCCTATGTGGCCAGCTACCTGCACAAGTCCGACCCGTCCCTGCCGCCGACCACCGGCGTGCTGGTCGAGCTGGACAAGGAGAACCCCGAGGTCGCCAAGGACGTCGCCCAGCAGATCGCGGCGATGGCCCCCAAGTACCTCACCCGTGAGGAGATCCCCGCCGAGGCGGTCGAGAAGGAGCGGGCGCTCGCCGAGCAGCTCACCCGCGACGAGGGCAAGCCCGAGCAGGCCATCCCGAAGATCGTCGAGGGCCGGGTGAACGCCTACTTCCGCGACTTCGTGCTGGTCGAGCAGGCCTTCGTGAAGGACGGCAAGAAGACGATCGCCAAGGTCCTCGACGAGGCCGGTGTGAAGGTTGTTCGCTTTGCCCGGTTCAAGGTCGGGCAGGCTTAAGGGCACTCTGGAGACAGATACCCGAGAGAACGCGAAGCTACGAGGAGGCCGCCGACGTGCCGGACAAGACGACCACTAGCGCGACGGCGGCCTCGTCGTCCGATCAGGACGTCGCCGATGGGGACGTCGCGGGCCGGGGCGTCACCGATCGGGACGGCGCCGACCGGGACGCGAACGGCCGCAACTTCTCGTCCGGGCGGAACTCCTCGTCGGGCCGGAAGCCTTCGGGCCGGGGTTCGTCCGGCGGCCACTCGTCCGGCGACGGTGCGACCGGACGGCACGAGGCTGGTCCGCACACGCCCGCCCAGCACGCGCCGCGCGCGGGCTGGAAGCGGGTGCTGCTGAAGCTCTCCGGTGAGGCCTTCGCAGGACGCGACCCCCTGGGAATCGATCCCGAAATCGTCCAGCACGTCGCGGAGGCCATAGCGGAGGCCGTCCGGGACGGCGTGCAGGTCGCGGTCGTCTGCGGCGGCGGCAACATGTTCCGGGGCGCCGTCATGGCCGAACGCGGTATGGACCGCGGACGCGCCGACTACATGGGGATGATCGGCACCGTCATCAACTGCCTGGCCCTGCAGGACTTCCTGGAGAAGCTCGGCCTCGACACGCGCGTGCAGACGGCCATCACCATGAGCCAGGTGGCCGAGCCGTACATCCCGAGGCGCGCCATCCGGCACCTGGAAAAGGGCCGCGTCGTCATCTTCGGCGCCGGCCTCGGGCAGCCGTTCTTCTCCACCGACACCACCGCCGCCCAGCGCGCGCTCGAGATCGGTGCAGAGGCCGTCCTGAAGGCCACACAAGTGGACGGTGTCTACGATGCCGATCCTCGAAAGAATCCAGACGCAGTCAAGTTCGACCGTTTGGAATACGGTGAAGTTCTACAGCGAGGCCTGAAGGTCATGGACGCCACGGCCATCAGCCTCTGCATGGACAACGCTCTCCCCATCGTGGTCTTCGACCTCATGGGGCAGGGCAACATCGTCCGGGCCGTCCGGGGTGAGAAGATCGGCACGCTGGTCAGCCCGGCGGAAGGCTGACCGCGGCCCGGAACCCGAATGCGGGGACGCGGCCCGGAAGCAGCGTGGAACCGCACGACAAGGGCCTGACCAGATGACATGGGAGTCACAGTGATCGACGAGACCCTCCTCGAGGCAGAGGAGAAAATGGAAAAGGCGGTCGCGGTCGCCAAGGAGGACTTCCAGGCCATCCGCACCGGCCGGGTCACCCCCGCGATGTTCAACAAGATCACCGCCGAGTACTACGGGACGCCGACGCCGATCAACCAGCTCGCGTCGTTCACGCTCCCGGAGCCGCGAATGGTCATCGTCCAGGTCTTCGACAAGTCCTCCATGCAGGCGGTGGAGAGGGCGATCCGCGACAGCGACCTCGGCGTGAACCCCACCAATGACGGCAACGTCATCCGCGTCGTCTTCCCCGAGCTGTCGGAGGAGCGGCGCAGGGAGTTCATCAAGGTCGCGGGCCACAAGGCCGAGGAGAGCCGGGTCTCCATCCGCAACGTCCGCCGCCGCGCCAAGGACGCCCTCGACAAGCTCGCCAAGGACGGCGAGGCGGGGGAGGACGAGGTCCGGCGTGCCGAGAAGGAACTCGACGACACCACGCACCGCTACGTGGGGCAGATCGACGAACTGCTCGAGCACAAGAAGGCAGAACTGCTCGAAGTCTGATGCGACTCGACGACGCCGGGGAGCCCTCGCGCTCCCCGGATGAGCCGGAGAACGAGCTGGACGGGCCCGCACCGGACACCTCCACCGAGGACACTTCGTCTTCCGGCGCCACACCTGATGCAGGCGCGCGCGCACACGCGCCCCTGTCCGACTCGACGTCCAAGGGCGCGTCTTCCAGGAGCGTGCCTTCTGGAGCTACGGCCTTCGGAGGCGGGTTCTCCAGAACGGACGGGAACTCTGCAAGCGGGCCTTCCGCAGGAGCGCCCAATGCCGATGGGTCCTCTGCCAATGGGTCCTCAGCCGACGAGTCCTCTGCGGATGGGGACTCAGCGGACGGGGCTTCTGGAGCGTCCGACGGGAAGCGCCAGCCCAGGACCGGCCGCAATCTCCCCCTGGCGATCAGCGTTGGTCTAGGGCTCGGCTCCCTGGTTCTGCTCTCTCTCTACACGGTCAAGGAGATTTTCCTTGCCGTGATGATCGTGTTCCTCTTCATCGGCATGCGGGAGCTGACCGAGGCCTTCAAGAGCCGGGACATCGGCGTCCCGTTCATCCCCGTCGCGACGGGCATGGTCGGCACACCGGTCGCGGCCTACGTGTGGGGTCCCACCGCAGCGGTCGCGGCAGTGTCCCTCACGATGCTCGCCCTGCTGATGACGCGGATGACCGAGGGCACGGACGGTTACGTGCGCGACGTCTCCGCAGGGGCGCTCGTGACCGGTTACCTGGTGCTGGTAGGCGGCATCGTGGCGCTGCTCATGCGCCCGGACGACGGCGACCACCGCATCGTCATCTTCATCGCCACCACCGTGGCCAGCGATACCGGCGGCTTCTTCGCGGGCTCGTTCCTGGGCAAGCACAAGATGGCGCCGACCATCAGCCCGAAGAAGACCTGGGAGGGTGTCACAGGCTCGGCCCTCATGTGCATGCTCGTCGGCGGCTGGCTGGTGTGGTGGCTGCTGGACGGCGGCACGGTCTGGCAGGGCGTCCTGGTGGGTCTCGCGGTCGTGGTCACCGCGACCGCCGGCGACCTCGTCGAGTCGATGATGAAGCGCGATCTCGGCATCAAGGACTTGGGAACGATCCTTCCAGGGCACGGCGGTGTGATGGACCGCCTGGACTCCCTGGTGGTGACGGCACCCGTCGTCTGGCTGCTCCTGGAACTGTTCGTCCCGAGCTAGGACACGACCCAGGAGCGGCGCTGCTGGGCGAGGCGCCGGACGAGCGCGTCCGAGCCCTCGTTCTTGGCGTAGCGGTGTTCCTCGCCGGTGAGGGGCACGAGCCACAGCCACCGCACGGGATCGCCGTTCAGCGTCAGTCCGGTCAGGTCGGGGGGCTCGGGACCGGCCAGACGGCTGGGATCGTCCAGGAGAAGCACGCCCTCCCAGACCGACTCTCCGCTGCGCAGCGGGAACGTGCGGGCCTCGTGGTACCACTTGACGACGTCTCCGGGCGCGAACCACGTCACCGACCGCCACGGGTACTGCGCCAGCCAGGGGAAGATGCTTCCCGTCCGCTGGCTGGGCAGGGTGCTCGCCACGGCCAGCTCTATCCGCCCGTACGGGGCGACGTCGTCCTCGTACAGTTCGACCGTGGGCATCCTCTGACGGCACATGCCGACCGTGCTCAGGACCGTGAAATCCCGCCCGCCCCGTGCAGGACGCTCGGAAACGCCCACTGTGGGGGCCAGGCCCGGCCGGCCGTTACCCAGTTGCCGCCCTACGTCGTGCCAGTAGTGCCCCCCGGGCCCGAGCCGCTGCAGCAGGTGGCCGAGCACCGACTGCTGGAACTCGGCCCAGGACCCCTCGGCGCGGCACATCTTCCAGTGCTCGCGCGCCCGGTCGATCCGTGGCCCGAAGTCCTCGATCTCCTCGTCCAGAGGGAAGGCGAACGGGCTCTGCCGGGTGGCGTCGCGCGCGTAGCCTGGGATGCCGCGCCCCATGTCGGACCAGCCGGGGATCACGAAAAGCGGGTCGCCCGCTTCGAGCACGGCCACACCGTCGCCCTCCTCGAACCACACGACCTCCAGACCCCCGGCGTCCAGGGCGGCGCGGCCCCCCGGGTGCCGGACATGGGACCCGGGCAGAAGGGGTGCACGGCCTGCCTCCAGCCGGGACCGGTCGAGGTCTGAGGGGGCCTTGCGGTGGTTCGCGACCCACACTGCGCCGACCACGGAGTCCCGCGCGTCCTTGAGGTAGGCCGCGGTGACGGTGCCGTCGGTCTCGATGGCGAGCCGCCGGCTGCCGTACGGGCTGACCGCGGTGTGGACGACGGTGGCCTTGGAGCCACCGGAGGAGGCGGTGCCCCTGCGCAAAACCGACATGATCGAGACCTTAGTCGCACACAAGGTCATGCGCAGGAATGTCGCGGTGCGGGTCAGGGGCTGTCCGCAGACGGACGAGGCACGGCCAGGTGTTTGCGACACTGGAAGCATCATGTCTAGCCAGCCCGCCGTCGCCGGCACCGCGCCCAAGAAGACCCCGGCGAAGCTCGTCTTCGCCGCTCCTAGGCGCGGTAAGCCGCCCAGGCATCTCGCCGACCTCACCTCTGCGGAACGCCGCGAGGCGGTTACCGCGCTGGGGGAGAAGCCGTTCCGGGCCGACCAGCTCTCGCGGCACTATTTCGCCCGCCTCGTGGACGACCCGGCGAAGATGACCGATCTGCCCGCCGCCGTCCGAGAGCGGCTGGTGGCCGAGCTGCTGCCCACGCTGCTCACCCCGGTGCGCGAGATGGACTGCGACGACGGGACGACGCTGAAGACCGTCTGGAAGGCGTTCGACGGCGTGCTGTTCGAGTCGGTGCTGATGCGGTACCCCGACCGGGCCACGATGTGCGTCTCGTCCCAGGCGGGGTGCGGCATGAACTGCCCGTTCTGTGCGACGGGCCAGGCGGGGCTCACCCGCAACCTTTCCACCGCCGAGATAGTCGAGCAGGTCGCCGCCGGCGCGCGCGCACTGGCTCGTGGACGCATCCCAGGCGGGCCCGGTCGTGTCTCCAACATCGTCTTCATGGGCATGGGCGAGCCGTTGGCCAACTACAAGGCGGTGATGGGCGCGGTACACCGCATCACAGACCCGGCACCGGCTGGCCTGGGCATCTCCCAGCGCGCGGTCACCGTGTCGACGGTCGGCCTTGTCCCGGCCATAGAAAAACTTGCCGCCGAGGACATGTCCGTACGGCTCGCGGTGTCCCTGCACGCGCCCGATGACGAACTCCGTGACGAACTGGTGCCCGTCAACAACCGCTGGAAGGTCGCCGAGGTGCTGGACGCCGCCTGGGCCTACGCCGACCGCAGCGGACGGCGCGTCTCGATCGAGTACGCGCTCATCAAGGACGTCAACGACCAGGCCTGGCGGGCCGATCTTCTCGGCAGGCTCTTGCGCGGGCAACTTGTACACGTCAATCTGATCCCGTTGAACCCAACGCCGGGTTCCAAGTGGACCGCGTCGCGGCCCCAGGACGAGCGCGAGTTCGTCCGGCGGCTGGAGGCCCACGGGATCCCGGTCACGGTGCGCGACACTCGGGGCAGGGAGATCGACGGGGCCTGCGGCCAGTTGGCGGCGTCGACCAAGGACTGAGCGTTCCGCAGGCGCGTCCCTGGTGCCGCGCGGGGCGCGGGGAAACGGCTGAGGAGCAGGTGCGCGGTGCGAACGGGTGCGCGGCTGCCGGTGGTCTTGCGCGGCTATGACAGGAAGCAGGTGGACGGCCTGCTGCGGCGGGTCTCGCAGGCGCTGAACGGTGGGCCGCCGATGTCGGCGGACGATGTGCGCAAGACCCGCTTCGACGTCGTCATGCGCGGCTACGAACCCCATGCCGTCGACCGCCTGGTACGCGAATGCATCCTGGAACTCCAGGCGCGGGGACCGATCCCCGAGAGGCCCGGCCGCCCGCGCGTGCAACCCGCCTGGTTGATCAACTGGATCCAGAGCGCCCGCTTCTCTGGCTCGGGCCTGCGCACGGGCTACGACGTCCGCGACGTGGACGCGTTCCTCGACCGCGTGATCGCCGGCCTGCGCGGAGTCGCCCCGCCGATGTCCGCCCGGGACGTGCGGGAAAGCGCATTCCGCGTCGTCCGGTTCGGACCCGGCTACGACGAGAAGGAGGTCGACCGCTTCCTCGTCCAGCTCGCCGGCGCCCTCGAACGCCGCTGACGAAGTTATCCACAATTTCGCCGGACGCTGCGTGCCGGGGCGGCGCTGCGTAACGCTACGTGCATGGATCATTTCGCGGCACAGTACCGGCGGCTCCGCTCCCTCCTCGCCGTCTTCCTGCCCCCCGAGATCATGACCGTCTTGATGCCGCTGGCCAGGCGCGCACTGAGGCTGGGCGCCGGCGGCGAGGTCCCCGTCCACCTCGGCGGCGTCCCGCTGCTGCCGCCGGGCGAGACCTGGCCGGAGTGGAACGGACGCCCGCTCGGCTTCCTCGGCGCGATCGACTTCGCCGACCTCACCTGCTTCGGCGACATCCCGGGCATCCCCTCGTCCGGCAAGGCCGCGTTCTACTACGCCAGCGAGACGCCCCGCCCGTGGGGCGACGATGCGGCACAGCGGGGCGGCTGGCGCATCTACACCGGTGACCTCGGCGACAGCGTCTCGCCGCCCGACGCATCGACCTATCCCCAGATCCGCCTGAGCGCTGCTCCGTTCCTCTCCCTGCCCTCACCCCAGGAGACATCCATGCGCCGATTGGAGGCCACGTACAACGGCTTCTTGACCGTCTATGAGCAACTACACGCCGTCTGGTCGCAGTACGCCTCTCGCGACGAGGCGCCCGCACACCAGCTCGGCGGGTGGCCGGCCTTGGTCCAGCGTCCGATCGGCCCAGACTGCCTGTACGCGTCAACGGGCCGCCCCCTGGACTCCCTCAGCCCGCCGAGGCTGTCCCCGGACGAGCAGCGCGCCGTGGAGGAATGGCGCCTCCTCCTCCAACTCGACTCCGACGACCGCCTCGGCTGGTACTGGGGCGACCCCGGCCGCGTCTACTTCTGCACCCGCCCCGACGCCCCCTTGGAGCACTCATGGCTAACCTTCCAAGCCGCCTGACACACCTCCGCATAACGACCATGGACACGCAACGGAACCCCAGCGGGCCGACATACGCTGCCAGACGCCCGGGGGTGTCCGGTTTAGCGACGGCGGCTGCCAGCACGATTTCGCACGACGGTCATGGTCGCGCGGTGGGAGCCCCCAGCGGGACGGTATGCGCTGCGAGACGCCCGGGTAAGTGTCCGGGCTCGCGGTGGCAGTGGCCCAGCACGATTTCGCATGACGGCCGTGATGGCGCGGGGCCCCAGCGGGACGGTTTGCGCTGCAAGGCGTCCCGGGGGAGAGCGCGGGCTTCGTGGCGGCGGCCTGACGCGTTTCGGGCGACGGCCGTGGTGGCGCGGCGAGACACCCAGCGGGGGCTGCGCTGCGAGACGTCCCGGGGAGCGTGCACGTCGTGGCGGCGGGCCTGATGTGTGTCCGGGCGACGCTGTGGTGGCGCGGTGGGAGCGCGAGCGGGACGGTATGTGCTGCGAGACGTCCCGGGAGGGGGCGCTTGGTGGCGGCCGCCTGGCGCGTCTTCGTGCGGTGGCCGCGGTCTAGCGACCGGAGCACAGCGGGATCCCATGCGGTGGCAGACGCCACAGGGGGTGTGCTGTTAGTGGCGGCGGTGGGCTAGGGCGATGTAGGCGGTGCCGACTAGAGCGGACCAGAGAGCGAGGTGAAGGGCGATGGCCGGGAAACCGGCGGTGAACTCGGTCGCGCCATCGTGTGCGGTACGGAGCCATTCGATCATCGGGACGGATAGCCAGGAGAGCCTTCCGATGCCGAGGAGCACGAGCGCGGTGGCGGCGCTCAGCAGCACGAGCAGCGAAACACCGGGGTCGGGGATCAGCGCCCGGCTCGTCCATGCGCCGAGGAGTGTCCCGGGTACGGCGGCGAGGAGGTTCAGTGCGCAACCCGCCAAGACCGCCCGTCCGGGCGCGCCGACTTGAAACGCTTGCAGGAGGGGGACGGCCAATGCGACGGCGCCCAGGCAGACGTTCACGCTGTAGGCCGACAGAAGCCCCGCGTAGGTGGGGAGCGAGTGGCGGCGGGCCGCGGTGGCTGTCAGCGCGCGCTGCTCGTCCGGCTGCGTGTCGAGGAGGGCGCGCGCCGCCCATGCCCATACCGGGAACATGAACGCCGCCACGTCCCCGAACGTCCCGATGGCGAGATCGGAGGCGTCCGGCCCGCTCGGGCCTTGGACGAGGACCAGCGCCACTACCAGCGCCACGACGATCAGCGGATGCAGGACGCGTAGCGACCGAACGTACCCCGCGATCTGGAACTTGATGATCGCGATCACTGCTTCGGCCTCCGCACCCGGTAGCCGTCCGCTCGCAGTTTGGTCTCGACGGTGTCGGCCTCGTTCTCGGGGACTTCGATCTCCAGAACGGTCCAGTTCTTCTTCTCGGAAGGGAAGTCGTTCATCTCGGGAGGCACGCTGGCCGCCCCGGGAGGGAGGCCGGTCACTGTTCCGTCGGCTACGCGGAGCCGCTCGATGCCTGGGAGGGCTTCGATGCAGCGCTGATGGTCGCTGACGACCACGATGGCTCCTTCGGCCGCGAACTCGGAGATCAGCGTAGGCAGTGCCGCACGTGTGGCCGCGTCGAGGCCCGCGAAAGGCTCGTCCAGGATGAGCAGGCCGGGGTTGTCTAGGAGCGCCTGTGCGAGACCGATTTTCTGCGCGCTGCCTTTCGACAACTCAGGGAGCCGCACATTGAGGAGGTGATCGAAGCCGAGCCGCTCCGCCCACGTCTCGACGGACTCGGCCGGGACACCGCGCATCGCGGCCATATGGCCCAGGTAGCCGCGGACGGTGAACGGCTGATCCACCGGGAAGCGTTCGGGGGCGTACCCGACGCGGCCAGGCCGATCCTTGACGATGCCTTTGCGGGGGCTGCGCAGACCCGCGATCACGCGCAGAAGAGTGGACTTCCCCGCACCGTTCCGCCCCGTCACCTCCGTGACGGCACCGGGGCGCAACGACAGAGTGACGTCCCTGAGCACCCAGGGATCCCTCCGGCGATAACGAAAAGCCACACCCTCCAACCGCATGAAACCTGCACGCTAACGCCGCACCCGTAAGTACCGCGTTAGCCGAAGCCACCACGAGGATGCGACTGCCCGACGACGGGAATGGGGCCGGTCTGGATCGAGACGTTCCGGGGGTGGGG
>NZ_SMJX01000255.1 GCF_004348535.1 Actinomadura sp. KC216 | reverse complement strand
CCCGTCCACAAGGGCGGGGGCGGTGTGCTCGCGAAGGTCCATGCGGGCGTGCAGGCCGCTGAGAACGCCCGGCAGCCACCAGTTGGCGGCGCCCATGAAACGCATGGTGGCCGGGACGAGGAGGGAGCGGACGAGCACGGCGTCCACGACGATGGCGACGAACATGCCGACGCCGATGAGCTTCACGACGGTGATGCCCGCCGTGCTGAACCCGGCGATGACGACGAGGAAGAGCAGCGCGGCGCTGGTGATGACGGCGCCGGTGCGCTGCATGCCGGACGCGACCGCCGCGCGGTTGTCGTGCGTGCGGTCCCATTCCTCGCGGATGCGGCTGAGGAGGAAGACCTCGTAGTCCATGGACAGGCCGAACACGACCGCGAGGATGAGGATCATGCTGGTGGCCTCGACGCCACCGGTCGGTGTGAAGTCGAGGAGGCCCGCGAGGTGCCCGTCCTGGAAGCCCCACACGATCGCGCCGAACGACGCGCCGATCGACAGCACGTTCATGACGATGGCCTTCAGCGGCAGGACGAGCGAGCCGAAGAACATGAAGAGGAGGACGAACGTGGCGAGCCCTACGACGAGCACCATCTTCGGCAGGGTGCGCATCAGGCTGGACATCAGGTCCATCTGCGCGGCCGTGATGCCTCCGACGTCGATGTGCATCGGGTAGCCGTCCTTCGACAGGCTCATCCTGCGGATTTCGGTGACGATGTCCTGGGCGCGCTGGTCCATCGGCTCGTATCCGTGCGTGACGGAGATGCGCACGCCGCCGTACGTCCCGGAATAGCCGGTGAACTGGGCCTCGGTCACACCGGGGAGCGATCCGAGGCGCTTCCTGAAGGCTTCGAGGTAGGGCGGGATGGGGTCGCCCTTACCGGTGGGCGTCCAGTCGCGTGGAATGAGGTCGCCGGAGACGACGACGTCGATGGGCTCGGCAGATCCGTTGGGGAAGTCCTGCCTGAGCGTCTCCACTACAGCGCGGGATGGGCTGTCCTTGGGGAGGACGCGGGCGTCCACACTGCCGAACTGGACGTGCAGGAACGGCCCGAACATCACGCCCAGGATGGCGAGGACGACGGCGAAGTACGGCAGCGGATGCTTCATCACGCTGTGGCCGAGCCGGTACCAGAACCCAGTGTCGGACCTCTTCGCCCTGGGCCGCCGCCGCCAGGGCATCTGGCCGAATTCGATGCGCGGGCCAAGGAGCGCCAGCAGCGTCGGCAGCAGGACGGTCGCCCCGAACACGGCGACCATGACGGTGGCGATGCCCGCGAGCCCGATCGTCCGGAGGAACATCTGCGGAAAGAGCAGAAGTCCCGCGAGAGCGGCCGACACGGTGACGCCGCTGACCATGATGGTGCGCCCGGCGGTCGCCATGGTCGCGGCGAGGGCGTCCTGCGCGGCCAGCCCACGGGCGGTCTCCTCGCGGAAACGGCTGATGATGAACAGCGAGTAGTCGATGGCGAGGCCGACGCCCATCATCGTGACGACTTCCAGGGCGAAGGACGTCACGTCAACGGCATAGGTGACCACGTGCAGGACGGCGAGCCCGCCGATCATCGAGAAGGCCCCCACGACCAGCGGCAGCAACGACGCCGTCAGCGCACCGAACAGGACCACGAGGAGGATGAGCAGCGGCAAGGCCGTGATGGTCTCCGCCCGGACGATGTCGTCGACGACCTGCTGCCCGAACTCCTCCCCGAGAGGAATGTTGCCGCCGACCAGGACGTCGAGCCCTGGCGCGGCCAGACGCTCCTTGACGGCGTGATAGTTCTCGACCTTGGCCCCGATGTCCTTCCCCTGCAGCTTCACTGCGACGAACGTCGATCGCCTGTCGCGGGAGGCGAACGAATGCGCGGCCTTACTGTCGAACGACCAGTACGTGATGACCTCTTCGACGTTGCCCTTGGGCAGCCGTGCGACGGCGGACTTCACGCTGGCCTTGTAGCGCGGGTCCTCCACCGTCATGGTGTCGCTGCTGTAGAGGACCAGGACGTCGGGGTTGGTACTGCCGAAGTAGGTAGAGCCGAGTTCGGCGACGAGGGTGGAGGACGCGTCCGGGTCCTCGAAGCCGCCCTCCTTGAACTTGGAGAGCACGCCGAGGCCCCACACCCCGGCCATCGCCGTCATCACCAGGATCAGGACAAGGCCGGTCCACCGGCGTCGGTGGATGAGACGCCCCAGCCCCGAAAGCATGTTCCTCCTGCGGCTATCCGCGGGACGCCAGGTTATCCACGGGACGCGAGACGAGCCGCGGTCGTCGCCACGCGGTCGGCGGTCGTCGCGAGGGCGCCGTCAAGGTAACGCCGCCGCGTGGCAGCACGCGCGATCTTGCCGCTGGACGTGCGCGACACGCCACCCGGCTCGATCAGCACGAACTCGTGGACGCTCATCTCATGCTGGACGCTGATGGCACCGCGTACCGCCGTCTCGACCTCGTCCACGTCCAGCCGTCCAAGAGGGACGCGACGGTTGCGCTCGGCGACGACCACCAGCCGTTCTGTCTCGTCCCCAGGCAAGGCGAACGCGGCGACGTGATCGGGCCGGATGGCTGGGTGCGCCTCCTGCGCGGTCACCTCGATGTCCTGCGGATAGTGGTTGCGGCCGTCCACGATGATGAGGTCCTTGATGCGGCCTGTCACGTACAGCTCGCCCTCATGGACGACCCCATAGTCCCCGGTCCTCATCCAAGGCCCGGACGGCAGACGGCCACCCTCAGACAACACACCGCAGAACGTGGCCTGGCTGCGATCGGGATTGCGCCAGTATCCGGCCGCGACGTTCGGCCCATGCACCCATATCTCACCGACCCGGCCGTCCGGCAGTTCCGCACAGGTCTCGGGGTCGACGATCGCCACGATCTGCCCGCTGGGACGCCCGCACGACACCAGCGCGCTGGACCGCTCGGAATCCCCGTCGCAGAGCCGCAGCTCACCGCGCGTGAGCGCGTCCCTGTCCGCCGGGACGACCGTCGGCGGGACGTTCTCCGCCGCCGCCGTGACGAACACGGTCGCCTCGGCCAGCCCGTATCCCGGTGCCTGCGCGCCCGGCCGCAGCCCGGCCGGCGCGAACGCGTCCGCGAACATCGTCAGCGTGGACGGGCGGATCGGCTCCGCACCGTTCAGGCACGTTGTCAACCCGGAAAGGTCGAGTTCAGCGATTCTGTCCGCCGTCACCTGGGACGCGACGTACTCGTACGCGAAATTGGGCCCGGCCGTGTAGACGTTCCCGCCCGGACGCTCGGCGATGAGCTGGAGCCACCGCATCGGGTTCATGATGAACGAGACGGGGTCGGTGTAGATGGCGTGGTCGCCGTGCACCAGCGGCAACGCCATGGTGGAGATCAGTCCCATGTCATGGAACAGCGGCAGCCAGCTCACCAGCTCTGGGTCGGGCTTCTCGGGCGCCCATCCCGCCCATAGCTGCGCCGCGTTCGCCGTCACGTTCCCGTGGGTGATCTCCACTCCGGCCGGGCGGCGCGTAGAGCCGGACGTGTACTGCAGATAGGCGAGGTCGTCGAATGCGACAGGTTCGTCCTGCCACCGTCCGGCCAGGGTGAGGTCCACGTCATCGGCGAACACGAGTTCCTTCGGCTGCGGGATGTCATGGTCGGCCAGGAACTTCTCCACATGCGGGAGCGCACTCCGCGTCGTGACGATGACCGCCGGTTCTGCGTCGGTGTAGGCGCCGATGAGCCGTTCGGCGTGCCCCGGTAGGTCGGGCGAGAACAGCGGCACCGCGATGACGTGCGCGTGCATGGCGCCGAGCATCGTCATCATGTATTCGAGCGTCTGCGGCATGAGCAGCGCGGCCCGTTCACCCGGCGCGACCACCTCACGCAACGCGACTGCCATCGCCCGCGCTCGCCGATCCGTCTCGGCCCAGGTCGCCATGACATGCGCGCCAGCCGGATCGGCCGTGTAGTCGACGAACGTGTAGGCCGGGGCCTCCGGCTTCTCCTGCGCCCACCGCGCGACCCGCTCGATCAGCGGGGTGCGGCCGGAACCGCCCGGCAGGAGTTCGGGAAGCAGCGAGCCCAAAGCCATCGATCATTCTCCCGAGGGACGGGCCGGGCGGCCCTCAGCGAGCGGGGGCGCCGTCGGCAGGCGTGAAGCGCGCCGGCCCGACGACCCCGCCCGACGCCCAGGAAACCAGCGATGGGCGTGAAGCTACCGGACGGTAGCCAGCGCGCGATATTAGCCCGCGCTCACATTCGTCCAGGCAGGGTTTGTCACCCCTGTGACAAGAGGTCCTCGGCGCCTCTGGACTCGGCGGCGCGCTGGAGCGCGATCCGCCGCCGCCACACCATGACGCACGCGGCACCCCACAGCAGCCCGATCTCGGCCACGAGCGCGATCCCGACGACGACGGCCCAGTTCGTCCCTTCCGCTTCGTCCAGGGCGGCGGCGGACACCAGGCTCTCCCCAGACGCGGCGCGCGTCGGCGGTCCTCCCGGCGCGGTCAGCGGCGGCAGGACGACCGGGCCCTGGCCCGGCGCCGCCGGCAGGCCCGGCGCGGGCGCCCCCGGGGCGGCCTGGCCCTCGCCCGACCCGGGCGCTCCGGCTCCCGTCCCGACGTCCCCTCCAGACGGCCCGAACGGCCCTGAGGGCCCCACCGTCCCCGGTCCGGCTCCCGGCCCGGGCCCTGGCCCGGCCGCGCACTCACCGGCCTTGTCACGCTCGCACGGCGGTCCGTCGTCCCCCCACGGCGGGCTGTCCACAGCGGGCGGACCAGCAGGCGGCGGACCAGCAGCGCCGGGCGGCGGCTTAACCCCGCCGGTCCCCCCCGGAGTCGGCTTACCGGACGGACCACCAGTCGGAGACGGCTTGCCGACCCCACCGGGCTTAGCCCCGCTAGGCCGAGCCCCACTGGGCTTGGGTTGGCGCGGCTTGACGGTTCCGCGCGGCTTTCCGGTGTTGCAGGACGGCTTTCCGCTGGCAACGGCGTCGTCGCCGCCGGGTTTGGCCGTCGAGCCCTTGCACGACGTCTTGTCGTCGTCCGGTCTCACAGTCGAGCTGGCGCCGTTGGAGAAGCCGAGAACCGCGCGGATCGAACGTTTGGGAGTGTTCGCGGCGTCCGCCACTGCGCGAACGCTCAACGACTTGCCGTACGTCCCAGAAACCACCGACCGCGGTACCCGGACGGTCGCCGTTCGCTCCACGACCTTCTTGCCGACGTCCCCGACGTCGCATCGCAGTCGCTGGTCACCGGAGCCCGCCCGCCGAGCGCACGTGGCCGAGTACCTCGTCCACGCCAGCGGACGGTCGGCCGCGAGCTGCAGGACCACATTCCGGGCGGTGCCGCCCTGGGCGGTCATCTGGATCGTGTAGGTCAGCGCATAGTTCCCCCCGGCGCCCGAGCTGCCGCGCGCCGTCATGTCCATGTTCAACCGGACGGGCGACGGGCGTCCGTCCGGCACGGCCGCAGCACTCGGCGCGGCCAGCGTCAGTGCCGGTACGGTCAGTGCCCCGCCTGCCGCGATCGCACCCCAGCGTGTCGTTCGGCGCCCCGTTCGCACCCGATCCCTCTCCCCGGTTCTGTCCGTATTGGCTGCCAGGGGGGCGGCGACGCGGGCGCCGGGCACCGACAATTATTGCCTGGTCAGAGCCACAAGTAACGTATGCGGCTCCACCTGCCCGGCAATCTTTCGCGCAGCGAGATCGCAGCTCCTCCGTAGAATCGGATGGGTCGCGACCGAGAGGAGACGCGGGTGGCGGAAGCGGTCCGTTCGCTGGAGCGGGCGTTCGATCTGCTCGAACATCTGGCGGACGCGGGGGGTGAGATGGCGCTGTCCGAACTCACAGAGGTCTCCGGGCTACCGATGCCGACGATCTACCGCCTGATGCGGACGCTGGTCAACAAGGGCTACGTCCGCCAGGAGCCGTCCAAGCGCTACGCCCTGGGGCCGCGGCTCGTCCGGCTAGGCGAGGGCGCCGGTCGGCTACTGGGCACCTGGGCGCAGCCTGTATTGTCCCGCCTCGTCGACGCGGTCGGCGAGACGGCCAACATGGCGGTGCTGGAAGGCGACGAGGCCGTGTACGTGGCGCAGGTACCGTCCAAGCACTCCATGAGGATGTTCACCGAAGTGGGACGGCGCGTCCAGCCGCATTGCACGGGCGTGGGGAAGGCGCTGCTGTCGCAACTGTCCGATGAGAGGGTTCGCGAGATCCTCGCCCGGACCGGCATGGACGCGCACACCCCGAACACGCTCACCGACGTGGACGCTCTTCTGTCCGAACTCAAGCGCATCCGGGTGCAGGGCTACGCGCTGGACGAAGAGGAACAGGAACTCGGTGTGCGCTGCGTGGCCGTGCCTCTGCAAGGCGCCCCGGCCTTGACGGCGCTTTCCGTGTCCGGGCCCTCTGGACGCATGACGCGCGAGGCCATCCCGAACGTCGTGCCCATCATGCAGGACGCCGCCGAGCGCTTCGCCAAGGAACTCGCTCCACCGGCGTCCTGACCCTTAACCCGCTGCACCGCACTGAGCGGTCAGTCGACGGGTTCGCCCACCAGGACGGTCGGACGCCCGCTGCGCTCCCATGTGACGAAGTCCCCCGCGGACTTGACGAGGACGGCGAGCATCCAGAGCGCGAGCCCTGTGTCGTCCACGATCCCCGCAACGGGGATCACGTCGGGGATGGCGTCGATCGGGGAGATGATGTAGACGACGCCGAGCGCGAGCAGCCCGAGCGTCCCGTAGGACAGGCCCTTGTACTGCCCTCGCATGGCCGACTTCAGCATCCGAGGGACGGAGCGGATGCGCTCCCAGAGGCCCGGTGCGTCGGGCTTCAGCGTTTCGGCGTAAATCTGCCAGGCCTGACCTGCGGCGGCCGCGCTGCGCTTCCTGTCCACGAGCACTCCTCAGAGGGACGTTCGGAGGGCGCGCCCCCGCGGCGCCCACGACCTACTACGACGCGGCCTGTGCCGGATTTGTTCCCTCGAACCGGCCATGAGGGCCATGACACACGCGCACCACCCGCAACGGCACCGGAACGATCGCGAAACCCTAGGGTCGGACGTGCACTCGAACATTCGATTGGGGTTACCTGAGGTGAGTTCTTCATCACTCTCATGGGTGACGTGCGGCGATTCACGGTGTGTTGCCCGCCGTCCGCTGCCAGCATGGGGCGCGCGGGGGGCCGCTTCCCGGGGGAGCGCTCCCCCGGGCGCGACCGCTACCGCCCGTCGAGCATCGCAGGAGCTGACGTATCGACATGAGCGGCGACGACCACCATACGAACGACCATCCCGTCCATGGCACCGCGGCAGGCGACGCGTACGTCGCGCTGCCCCCGACCGCCGTCGACGCGACCGCCACGGGGCCGACGCGGCTGATCGTGGCCTGGCCCGGCTTCGATCCGCCCCGGACCGCGAGCGCGCTCGCCACGGCGATCCCGATGACCGGCGTGCCGGTGTGGCGCGTCTACCTCGACCTGCCCGGCCGCTCTCCCGGCGGGCTCGGCTCGGGCGCGATCCTGGACACCGAGACGATCGAGACGTACTGCGCGGCGGTCGAGAGCGCCGTCGAGCGCCTCCCCGAAGCCCTGGCGGACATCCGCCGGGATCTCGGCCTCCAGGACGCCTCAGGGGCCCCAGACGGCGCTGAGGGCTCCGTCGGACTCGTGGGGTTCAGCGCGGGCGGCGCCGCCGCGATGCTGGCCGCGGCGCGCGGCACCGTGCCGGTGAGCGCCGTCGCGCTCGTCGCCCCCGTCGTCGCGCCGTCGCGGGTCGCCCGGGCGGTGGAGAAGCGCTCGGGCCGCGACCGGTCCTGGACGGACGGCGCCACCGCGCTCGCCGACCGCCTCGACCTCGGCTCCCTCGCCGGCGACCTGGCCGGACGGGACGTCGCGACGCTGCTCATCGGCGGCGCCAAGGACCGCGTCGTCCCGGCCAGGGAGATCACGTCCCTGCGCGACCTGCTGCGCCGCCACGGCGCCGGCCCGGTCGAGTCCGCGACGTTCCGCATGGGCCACGCGCTGGCCGCCGAACCCGGCACCGAGGCGCGCCCGCCGATCACCGAGGCCGTGCGCGTGGACGGCGTCCTCACCGACTGGTTCCGCGACCGCCTCGCCAGCCCGACGACGCCACCGGACAACGACCCGCCGGCCGAAACCAAACGGGTCGACGACCCGGCCCCCGCCGCGGACGCTCACTCAGCCACCCCTCACCCGTCCGGCAACGAGCTCTTGGACGCCGCAAGGGTCAAGACCCAGCCGATCAACATCCGCCCTGCCGCGAGGCAGCCGGACACGTCCCCGGGCGACACCCAACCGGCCAACGCCCAAGAACCGGACACTGCACCGGACAAGACGCGTACGACGAGCCCGCAGCCACAGGCAGGCGGCAACGGCGCATGGTCGAGCGACGCAGAGACGCAATCCGCCGCAGCCGGATGCGGCCTAGGCCGTACACGCTGAGCGGGTGAACGGCCCGGCAGGCGTACGTTTCGACGCCCGCCGGGCGGATGCGATTGCTACGGGGATCAGCCCCGGGAAAGGATCTCGTACCGGACGGGGATCACGCCCGCTCCGGTGCCGCCGACCTTCTTCATCGCGGCCTTGGACAGGTCCAGGCACCGGCCGCCCGCATACGGGCCGCGGTCGTTGATGCGGACGATGACCGAACGGTCGTTGTTCTTGTTCGTCACGCGGACCTTGCTGCCCATCGGCAGCGTCTTGTGCGCGGCCGTCAACTCGCTCGGGTCGAAGGGCTCGCCGCTCGCGGTCATCTGCCCCTCCCAGTAGTAGGAGGCTTCGCACGAGCCCGACTTGATGACCTTGTACCGCTTCTTCTTCACGGGCTTGGTCACGTGCCCTGTGCTGCTATCGGACCGGCTCTTGCCCGCCTTCGTCTTCTCTGGTGAAGGCTCCGGCGACCGGGTCTGGCCACGGCTGGCCCGCGTGGGCTCAGCCCGTGGACGGTCTTGCAGCGGTGATGTGGTGGTCTCTGCAGCGGATGCCGATTTCGCTGGTTCGTCGCCGTCGGCGAGGGCGACTGCGCCCACTGCGAGGACGGCGGCACTGGCACCGGAGACGATCAGGATGGTCGTGCGTAGGCGCGCTCGTAGAACACGCCTGAAAGGGCTACCCACAGAGGAGTCCTTTGTTAGGGGACAGGACCCCGGACGGCCGGTGTCGTACTCGCGGCGTGTTCAGGCGACGTCGCTCGTCCCCGAATCCCCCGCCGCCGGCGGGCTCGCTCGCCCGCGTCCGCGCCGATCCTCAAGGCGCTGCCGCATCATCGCGGCTCCGGCGTCCGGCAGGTGCGGCGAGGGAATGGCATCTTCACTTTTGATCTCTAAGACGCCGCACAAGTCCTTGACCGTACGGCGTATCTCGCATTAATCAAGCCGCAGGGCCCTGGTTTGTGGGGTTTGTCACCCTATATTTTGCCCTTCGGAGCTGATCAACTCCGTTGAGTAGCCGGGTTCGTAGATCAGCTTTACTACCCATGGAAGCTGTGATCTCGGGCATATAACAATCACTTGCCTGCTAACGGAACGGGGCGTTCCGCGGATGTGGTCGCATCCGCGGAACGCCCCGTCCCGATGATCGTCAGCCGAGCCCGGGCACCTCCGGCAGCCCGACCCCGGAGGCGTCCGAGAGCCCGATGCCGGACGTGTCCGGCAGGGACAGCGGGCCGTCCGCCGACCGCTGCGCGGCCACCGCGCCCCGCGCCTTCAGGACCTCCACCACGCTGCCGACACCGCTCCCGGTCTGGTCGAGATCGCCGCCGACCTGATTGACCGCCTCGTTCGTCTGGCCGACCAGGTCGTCGGACGGACCGGGCTGCGCATACCGCGCGGAACGCGGGAAGAGCGTCGTGCCGACCGGCAGCCCGGCCGGCCGCACGGTGCCGAGCGCCGACGGAACGTCCGGCACCCCGGAAACGGACCCGGGCCCGACCACGGACGGAACCCCCGGCACCACCGTGCTCCGCTGACCACTCGGCACCGCCGCGCGGCGGCCGCCCGGGAGAGCGGTGCCCACGGCGGGCAGCTCGCCGAGCTTGCTGTTGCGCACCGCCGCTCCGACCTTCTCGGTGTCCTTGGCGAGCGTCTTCGGCACCCTGACCACGGCGTCGGCCGGGGGCGGCAGCTCGCCCGCCCCCGCGTGCCGGTGAGCGGAAAGGCAGTCGCCCTTGGGCAGCCCGCCCACCGGGGCCTTGCCGAGGGACAGCGGGGCGCTCGGCAGACTCGTCCCGGCGTGGGAGTTGACCGTCTTGCTGGGGTTCAGCTTGCACTGCGCCGCGCGCGCGCCGGGCGTCGTGGGCGCGACGTCGAGCAGACCGTCGACCGCGCCCGTCGCCGACCCGGCGGCCTGGCCCGCCGGCTGCGCGACCGGCTCGGGGAGCGCGCCGGTGACGGGTCCGGCCACGGCCGCCGCCTCGTAGACAAGCGTGGTGGACGCGCCGGACGCCGCGTTCGCGGGCGCGGTCGTGACGGCGAACGCCGCGCCGACCGAGACGGCCAGCAGGCTTCTGGCGGATCGTTTCATGTTTCCCCCGGGGATTTCGGATTGGCCCTGCACGTGTGGGTGTGCGCCCGCGCGGTCTGCAAATCCGGCGCACCGTTGACCGGGGACGTTAGTACACGCCCGGGACGCGCACTGCCATTTGGAGAAGCAATTAGTAAACGCCACATAGATCTACTGAACCGGTCCGCGGACATCCCACGCGCACCAAATGGCGACAAGCTCCGAAATGCGAAGCGGGGACGCCCCCCAAGGGACGCCCCCGCCTGACCAGATGATCCGGCTATTCGGCCGCACCGAGGGAGATGGCCTGGTCGACCTCCTCCTTCCGCTCGGCGAGCTCCGCCGCGTACCGCTCCTCGTCGACCTTTTCGGCGATCTCCTCGTCCTGCTTCATCAGCGCTTCGAGGTCGGCCTTGGCGTTGTCGAGGACGCCCATGTCCGCATAGGCGGCCTGCACCTTGTCACCCCACAGCCCAACATCCCGGACGCACGGGACGATCCGGCTGAACAGCAGCGACTGATAGAGCGTGTACATGTCGGAGTTGTCGACGAACTCCACGCATTTCTCGACAGGCATGTCGAGCTGCTCGAAGATCTCGCGCCCCTTGAACCGGTCGCGCATCAGGTAGCAGCCCTCGACGACGAACTCCTCGCGCTCGGCGCGCTCCCTGTCGGTGAGCTCGGCGTAGTAGTCCTTGAGCGCGAGCCGCCCGAACGCCACGTGCCGCGCCTCGTCCTGCATCACGTACGCGAGGAGCTGCTTGACCAGCGGGTTCGTCGACATGTCGCGGTACAGGCCGAACGCGGCGAGCGCGAGGCCCTCGATCAGGACCTGCATGCCGAGGTACGGCAGATCCCAGCGGCCGTCCTCCAGCGACTCGGCGAGCAGCGTCGCGAGGTCCTGGTTGATGGGGTAGTACATGCCGATCTTCTCGTGCACGAACTTCGTGTACAGCTCGACATGGCGCGCCTCGTCCATCGTCTGGGTCGCGGCATAGAACTTGGAGTCCAGGTCGGGCACGGACTGGACGATGCGCGCCGAAACGTTCAGCGCGCCCTGCTCGCCGTGCAGGAACTGGCTGAACAGCCAGGACCCCTGATGCAGCCCGAACTCGTCACGCTCCTTCTGCGACATCTTCTCCCAGATGTCGGACCCGAAGAGCGGGTTGAAGTGCTCCGGCAGGCCCGCGACATTGACCGGATCGACCTCGATGTCCCAGTCGATGCGCTTCTGCGCGTCCCACTGCTTGTCCTTGCCCTTCTGGTACAGGTTCAGCAGCCGGTCGCGGCCCTCGTCGTACTCCCACGTGAACCGGGCGTCGCCCGCCATGGGGACGTTCCACGTGTCCGTGGGGACAGGCGTGACGTAGAGGTCGTAGGAACTCACGGGGAATCCTCCTCCGGGGGTGCGCCGCCCGAGCGCGACGCTGGTGCGCTCCGCCCACGGCTTTACATACCTTGGTAACATGTAAACCCGCACGGAGACCACCCCCCTGCACAAACAC
>NZ_SMJX01000254.1 GCF_004348535.1 Actinomadura sp. KC216 | reverse complement strand
GGCATGGGCGGTCCGGGCATGGGCGGGTAGGCCCCGGGTCCGCCCGGCGCGGTCGGAGGTTGGTACGGATCATGTGGAGCAGGACCAGGTTGTCCGGGTCCGGGGGGATAGCTCATGAAAAGGGACTGTCCCACACCCGGCACCGGAGACGATCATGATGCGCTCAAAACGAATATGACGATTTGCTTACACTTCGCCCGAAATTGTTTACGCCTTGTCACGGAACGGGCATCCATTGTGGTTCGCCCGAGATCAGCCGTGGTTTACCCGAGGCCAGCCGTGGTTTCCCTGAGATGAGCCGTGGTTTCCCTGAGATCAGTTGTGGTTTACCCGGGATCAGCAGAGCGCGGGGGGCGCCGGTCAGACGAGGCGGCGGGCGGCGGCCCAGCGCGACAGCTCGTGCCGGTTGGACAATTGCAGCTTCCGCAGGACGCTGCTGACATGCGTTTCGACCGTCTTGACCGAGATGAACAGCTCCTTGGCGATCTCCTTGTAGGCGTAGCCGCGGGCGATCAGCCGCAGGACGTCCCGCTCCCGCTGGGTGATCTGGTCGAGCTCGGGGTCGACGGCGGGCACATCGGTGGCGGCGAACGCGTCCAGGACGAATCCGGCCAGGCGCGGTGAGAACACGGCGTCGCCGTCCGCGACCCGCCCGATCGCGTCGGTGAGCTCCGGCCCGGAGATCGTCTTGGTGACGTAGCCGCGCGCGCCGCCCCGGACGACGCCGATCACGTCCTCGGCCGCGTCCGACACCGACAGCGCGAGGAACTTGGCCGAGACGGCGCCCTGGAGCCGGCGCAGCACCTCGATCCCGCCGCCGCCCGGCAGGTGCACGTCCAGCAGGACCACGTCCGGCTGCGCGGCGCGGATCACCGAGACGGCCTCGTCCACGTCGCCGGCCTCCCCGACGATCTCGACGCCGCCGCCGAGCTCCGCCTTGACGCCGGTCCGGAACATCTGGTGGTCGTCGACCAGCACGACCTTCTTCAACGCCTCGCTCATGATTTCTTGATCTCCAACCGCACTTCCGTGCCTTCGCCGGGCGCGGTCCGGACGGTGGCCTTGCCGCCGTTGCGCTCCATACGTCCGATGATGGACCCTCGGACGCCCATGCGGTCACCGGGGACCTGGTCGAGGTCGAATCCCTTGCCGCGGTCCCGGACGAAGATCGCGACCTCGTCGCCCTCCACCTCCGCGTACACCGACACCGACGGCGCCTCGGCGTACTTCGCGGCGTTCACCATCGCCTCCCGCGCGGCCTGCAGCGCGGCGCCGAGCCGCTCGTCCAGCGCCGTGTCGCCGACGCAGACGATCTCGATCGGCACGCCGTGGTCGTCCTCCACCTCACCCGCGACCGCGCGGATCGCGGCGGCGAACGTCTGGTCGGGGTCGGCGCGCGGCTGGTAGAGCCAGGTCCGCAGCGTCCGCTCCTGGGACCGGGCGAGGCGCTGCACCTCCCGGGTGTCGTGCGCGTTCCGCTGGATGAGCGTCAGCGTGTGCAGGACCGAGTCGTGGATGTGCGCGGCCAGCTCGGCGCGCTCCTGGGAGCGGATGCGCTCGTGCCGCTCGGCGTCCAGGTCCTGCCAGAGCCGCACCATCCACGGTGTGGCGATCACCGCGACCCCGGTGAGGATGATCAGCATGGCGATGACGACGGAGCGGGCTTGGGTGGCCTCGACCTTCTGCGCGACGAACCCGCCGATGCCGCCGACGACCAGCAGGAGGCCGAGGACGCTGCGGAGCCAGCGCTGCCGCAGTGGAAGCGTCCACCGCTGCCGCTGGTCGCGGTCGGCCTGCTGCCAGAGGATCGCCGCGCCGACACCGCCGACGACGAACGGCCACAGCGCCCACTGCACGGCACCGGCCGCACCCCAAGGGAGCACCGAGAGGCCCAGCGTGACCGCCGCGTACGCCGCCAGCTGGCCCCAGTCGCGACCGCGCCGCCGGGTGTCGACTGGTACCGCCGCCCCTGACGTATCGGACGTGTCGGGCTCTCCGGGCGCGGGGACGAGGATCCAGAACGCGATGTAGGCGGCGACGCCGAGCCCGCTCGCCACCGTCAGCAGCACGAACGCGGCGCGGACGATCGGCGCCTCGACACCGAGGTGCACGGCCAGCCCGCGGCACACCCCGGCGATGAGCCTGCCGTCGGCGGTGCGCCGCAGCCGGCCGGAGGCGTCCGGGGTCAGCGGCGCGGCGGCCATGGCCGTCGCGCCGGGCTGTTCCGCTGCCGTGTCCTCGTTCACCGCAGCCCTTCCCAAGGTTCTCCCACGTCAATGATCGTCACATGCCCGTCCGCGGACCGCATCAGGGGCGCACCCCGGGCTTTCCTCAGGGTCGGCTCAGGGACGTCCCCGATACCGCCCGCGGGGACGCGCACGTCAGGATGGTCGTCATGGGCAGCGAGCAGGAAAGCGGCCGCCACGAGGGCGGACGGCACGACGGCGGGCACCGGGACGCCCAGAACGTCCAGGGCTACCAGCGGCTGGCACGCGACGGCGGATCGCGCACGCTGGCCGGCGTGTGCAGCGGGCTCGGCCGCTACACCGGCATCGACCCGGTCGTCTTCCGCGTGGGGTTCGCGGTCCTGGTCCTGGCGCACGGCCAGGGGGTCTTCCTCTATATCGTGGCCGTGCTGCTGATGCCGCCGAGCGCGGGCCGGTCGTCGATCGCGGAGCAGCTGTTCAAGCGGTGGTTCGACGCACCGGCCGTGCTGACGGCCCTCGGCGCGCTGCTGACCGCGGGCGTCGTGTTCAGCCTGTTCGGCGCCAAGGTCACCGACACGATCGCGCTGCTGGTCGTGTTCGGGCTGGCGCTGCTGGTCGCGCATTCGCGGGGCGTGGACCTGGTGGCCGTGGCGCGGTCCGTCCCGGAGCGGCTGGCCGGGCATCCGCCGGCGCCGTCCGCGGAACAGGCGAAGCCCGAGACCGTCGTCGTCGGTGGCGTGTCCCTGTTCAAGGACGCGTCATCTTCCAAGGACGCAGGGGCCACGACGAGCGGCGGCACCGCCGGCGGCCTGCCCGAGGGCATGATCGATCTGGCCGCGTACTCGGCGGCGCAGACCGACACCCCGCCGGACGACCGGAGAGGCGATCGGAAGGGCGACCGGCCGGGCAAGCGCCCCGAGAGCGGCGGCCGCTCCCCCGCCGCCACGATCTCGCTGCTGGGCGCCATGGCCGCCGGGGCCGCGATGATCCCGGTCGCCCAGAACCACCCCTACCCGGACTCCACCCTGATCGTCATGGCGCCCGCGCTCGCGGTCATCGGGATCGGCCTGGTCGTCGGCGGCTGGTTCCGCACGCGCGGCCTCGCGGCGGCCGGCACCGTGCTGACCCTGGCCATGCTGACCACCACGGTCGCGGGCGAGGCGCCGCGCAACGCCGAGTACGGCGAGGTCGAGTGGCGCCCGACGGACGTCACGCGGACGAACCAGCTCTACAAGATCGCTGTCGGCCGGGGCGACCTCGACCTCACCTCGCTCCGGCTGGTCGCCGGGCAGCGCGTCGCGATCGAGGCGGAGGTCATGCTCGGCGGGCTGGACGTCCGCGTGCCACGGACGGCCCGCGTCCAGGTGGACGCGCGGATCGCGCTCGGTGACGTGCGCGTCGACAACCGGACGACCAGCGGGCCGCGGGCCAGGGTCGTCCGGACGCTGGAACCGGACGGCGGCGCGGACGGCGACCCTCCGGTGATCGTGCTGCGGATACGCGGCAAGGTCGGCGACGTGAGCGTGCACCGTGGCTGACACGGGGAGGACGGACATGCGCACTTCGCCCGAACGGCGGCGGCACCGGTTCGACCCGGCGGGGCCCGTCACGGGGTTGTTCTTCCTCGTCGTCGCGGGGGTGTTCCTCGTGAACGGCCTGGAGGACGAGAACGTCCTGCCCGTGGCGACGCTGGTGTCGGCGGTGCTGATCGGCCTCGGCCTGGTCGGCACGGTCCGCGTCCTGACCCGGTCGCGCCGCCGCGACCTGCGCTGACCCTCTGGTCGGCGAGCCCCCGGCCGGGGCCTGATCAGCCTGGTGGACGTCCTGGCGGGGGCGTGGTCCCGGCGTGGATGCTGACGGCGAACGCGGGCCCGGGGTTCGTCAGGGTGGCGTGCGGCCCGCCGTGCACCCTGACCCGGTTGGCCCGCAGCGGCCGCTCGGTGACGCCGCACGCCGCGATCGTCACCTCCGCCAGCTCGCCCGCGATCAGCGTGCTGACCTGCCCGGGACGAGGAGATGGAGCGTTCATGGACCGTCGAAGCGTGCTGCGCGGTGGCCTCGCCACGACCGGCGGGGCGGCGATCGCCCTGCTCAGCGGCGGATCGGTGAGCGCGGGGGCGGCCCCGCGGGCGGGGACGCGCGCGGCGCCCGCGCTGCTGCGCGGTGGCCGCCCGCGGCTCACGCACGGCGTGCAGAGCGGCGATGTGACGGCCCGGGAGGGCGTGGTGTGGGCGCGCTCCGACCGTCCCGCCCGGATGCTGGTGGAGGTGAGCCGCCGCCCCGACTTCCGCCAGGCCCGGACGGTGCGCGGCCCCGTCCTGACGCCCGAGACCGACCTCACCGGCAAGGCGCTCCTGCGCGGGCTCCCGGACGGCGAGGAACTGCATTACCGCGTCCGGCTCGCCGACCTCGACCGCGCCGGCCTGACGTCGGAGCCGGTGACGGGCCGTTTCCGCACCGCGCCGCACCACCGCCGCCGGGACGTCCGCTTCGTCTGGTCGGGCGACCTCGCGGGCCAGGGCTGGGGCATCAACCCCGACCTCGGCGGCTTCCGGATCTTCAGGGCGATGGGCGCGGTCGATCCGGACTTCTTCCTGTGCAGCGGCGATCTCGTCTACGCCGACGGCCCGCTCGCCGAGACGGTGCCGCTGCCGGACGGCCGGACGTGGCGCAACATCGTGACGCCGGAGAAGTCGGCCGTCGCGCAGACCCTTCCCGAATACCGCGGCCAGTTCCGCTACAACCTGCTGGACGCCAATCTCCGGGCGTTCAACGCGCGCGTCCCGATGATCTACCAGTGGGACGACCACGAGACCGTGAACAACTGGTATCCGGGCGAGATCCTCGATCTTCCGCAGTACACCGAGAAGCGCGTGGACGTCCTGGCCGCCCGCGCCCGCCGCGCCGCCTTCGAGTACACGCCGATGAGGTCGTCGCGCACCGGCCGCATCCACCGCCGCATCTCCTACGGGCCGCTGCTGGACGTGTTCGTCCTCGACATGCGCACCTACAAGTCGCCGAACGACGCCAACACGTCACCGACGCAGGAGAACGCCCTCCTCGGCGCCGAGCAGTCGGCCTGGCTGAGGCGCGAGCTCCGCCGCTCGACCGCGACCTGGAAGGTCATGGCGGCCGACCTGCCGATCGGCTTGATCGTCCCCGACGGCTCCGCCGCCCAGGAAGGCGTCGCGCAGGGCGACGACGGCGCGCCGCTCGGCCGCGAGCGGGAGATCGCCGACCTGCTGTCCTATGCGCGGCGGCACCGCGTCCGGAACATGGTCTGGCTGACGGCGGACGTGCATTACACGGCGGCCCATTTCTATGACCCGTCCAAGGCCGGCTTCAGCGACTTCGATCCGTTCTGGGAGTTCGTCTCCGGCCCGCTCAACGCCGGCGCCTTCGGCCCCAACAAGCTCGAAGGGACGTTCGGCCCGCAGCTCAGGTTCGCGCAGGCGCCGCCGCGGGCCAACACCTCGCCCGCCGACGGCTACCAATTCTTCGGGAACGTGGAAATCGACGCGCACACCGAGACCCTGACCGTCCATCTGCGGGACCTGGACGGCAAGGCCGTCTACAGCCAGACCCTCACACCCCGCCGCTGAGACCCGTTCGTGGGACCATCGTCGGCGTGAAACGCGCCTACGCCTCGACGATTCTCTGCCTCGCCCTCGGCGGCGGCCCCGTCCTGGCGGGCTGCTCGGACGGCGCCGCCGAGCGCAAGGCCGACTGCGCGAAGATCTCGTCCGCGCTGGCGACGACCCGGGACCCGACCGCCGAGCAGGTCCTCGACGCGCTCCGCAAGGTCCGTCCTGAGCTGAAGAACGACGATCTCGCCGAGCAGGTCGACACCGTCATCGCCTCCGGCGGCAAGGACAGGATGTCCGACGAGGAGACCTTCCGGTTCGCCAGGGCGACCGAGGAGATCCGCAGCACCTGCCGGCAGGAGCCCGCCGCCTTCGGCGGCTGAAAACAGAGCCTTCGGCGGCTGAGGAACCGGCCCTCAGCGGCTGAGGACCAGGTACGCGACCCAGGTGAGGACGAGGGTCACGGCCAGCGAACCGAGACATCCCAGCCGGGACGAGAAAAAGAACATAGAACGCCTCTTCCCCTGAACTGCCGGGTTTCGCACGCTCCAAGGGCGCGTCAGGCAACCGGATTTCCGAAAGTCTTACCTGTTGGAAAGGTAGATACCGCCCTCGGGTGCGATTTGGGGCGAAAGCCAGAGAAGTAAGGGGTCACCCCATTACGGTCGGTAGGGAGTCCCCTACGGAACGGGACGGCGGAGACAAAGGCTCCAGGAGGAGCACGTGACCCCCCAGAACAGAACAGACAGCGCAGAAGCAGCGCTTATGGACGAGGTGGACATCAGTCCGGGCGTCCACCAGGCCACCGAAGCCGATGAGGAGGAGGTCCTCGGCGAGCTGTACGGCGAGCCCGACGACGGGTACTTCCGCGGGGAGGAATCCGGATGAGCGCGGCGGGGATGATCGCCGAGGCCCGCAAGTGGATCGGCACCTCGGGCCGGCCGAACAAGATCACACGCGAGTACGCGTCCAGGCACGGGGACGGGTTCCTGCGAGCGGCCTGGTGCGACATGGCCATCACCTACTGGGCGCGGCACAGCGGGAACGCCTCGGCCGTCCTGCCCGGCGGCGACCGCGCCTACACGGTCTGGCACGCGCAGGACTTCCAGAAGGCCGGGCGCTGGCACAGCGGGACGACCGCGAGCGTCAACAAGGCCAAGCCCGGCGACATCGTCTTCTTCGACTGGGGCGCCACCAACACCATCGGCGCGATCGACCACGTCGGCGTGGTCGAGAAGGTCCTCGGCGGCGGGCGCCTGCAGACCATTGAGGCCAACACCAGTGACGCGGTGAAGCGCCGCGTCAGGAATTCCAGCGTGATCGCCGGTTACGGACGTCCCGCGTACGGCGGGGGCAACTGGACGGAGGACATGGTGAAGAAGCTTCCTGAACTGAACAAGGGCGACTCGGGTGAGCACGTGCAGAGCCTGCAGGGGTTGCTGATGGCGCGCAGCCACCCGGAGGTCACCATGTCGGGCAGGTTCGACGACGCGACCGAGGCGGCCGTGAAGGCGGTTCAGCGGTGGGGCGGCGTTGACGACGACGGGATCGTCGGCCCGAAGACCTGGCCGGTTCTGCTCCGCGTGCACTAGCCGGTCGGGGCCATGCGTGGGCCTCAGATCGGTAAATAGGCTTGTCCAAGGGCTAGTACCGGATTCGACACCGGCATAGGTTCGTAAGGGTCGCCTTCCGTGGAGGTGCCCGATGACCTCGTCGGAACCACGTGCACCGCCCCAGGGACGTCTCGCTTCGAGGTCCACCCCGAGACGTCCCTGGGAGGAACGTATGCCACGTATCCGTGTCGAGGTCGATGGTGCGACGTACGAAGACGACGTTGAACCGCGCCTCCTGCTCGTCCACTATCTGCGCGAACGGCTGGGGAAGGTCGGGACCCCCGTCGGATGCGACACCAGCAACTGCGGAGCCTGCACCGTCCTGATGGACGGCATGAGCGTGAAGAGCTGCTCCGTGCTCGCCGTCCAGGCGGACGGCACCGACGTGACGACCGTCGAGGGCCTCGGCATAGACGGAGCGACACATCCGATGCAGCAGGCCTTCCACGAGGAGCACGCGCTCCAGTGCGGCTACTGCACCCCCGGCATGATCATGGCGTCGCTCGACCTGCTGCGCGAGAACGCCGACCCGTCGGAGAGCGAGGTCCGGGAGGGCCTTGAGGGCAACCTGTGCCGCTGCACCGGTTACCAGAATATCGTCAAGGCCGTGCGCCGCGCCGCCAAGGAGATGCGGGAGCCCGCGGGCCAGGAGGTGACGCCGTGACGATCCAGGAAGGCGCCACCAGAGCGGAGATCGGCTCGCCGCGGAAGCGGTCGGAGGACGCCCGGCTCATCAGGGGCCAAACGCAGTGGACCGACAACATGACCCCACAGGGGACGCTGCACGTGGCGTTCCTGCGCAGCCCCCACGCGCACGCGCGGATCGTCCGCGTCGACACCTCGCAGGCGAAGGCACGTCCCGGTGTGGTCGCCGTGCTGAGCGGCGCGGATTTCGCCGACGAGCAGGGGTCGCTGCCGTGCGCGTGGCCCGTGACCGACGACATGAAGCATCCGGACCATCCGCCGATGGCGGTGACGGAGGTGCGGTACGTCGGCGAGCCGGTGGCGTGCGTCGTCGCCCGGGACAAGTTCGCGGCCTTCGACGCCCTGGACGACATCGACGTCGACTACGAGCCGCTGCCCGCGGTCCTGAACATGGACGCGGCCCTCGCGGAGGGGGCCGATCTCGTCCATGACGACCTGGGGACGAACAAGTCCTACACGTGGGTGTTCGAGAACGGGGATCTCGACGCCGCGATGAGGGACGCGCCCGTCGTCATCGAGCGCGAGTACGTCCAGCAGCGGCTCATCCCGACGGCGATGGAGCCGCGGGCGGTGCTGTGCGTCCCGGACGGGGACGAGTTCACGCTGTACTCGGCGACGCAGATTCCGCACATCCTGCGGCTGATGCTGGCGACCGTCACCGGGATCGGCGAGCACCGCATCCGGGTCGTCGCGCCGGACGTCGGCGGGGGGTTCGGCTCCAAGCTGCAGGTGTGCGGCGAGGAGGTCCTCGCGCTGCTGCTGGCCCGCAGGCTCGGCCGCCCGGTGAAATGGACGGAGTCGCGCAGCGAGGGCAACATGACCGTCCACCACGGGCGCGACCAGATACAGCGGCTCACGCTCGCCGCAGAGCGCGACGGGCGGATCCGCGGTTTCAAGGTGGACATCCTTGCCGACATGGGCGCGTACCTGATGCTCGTCACGCCGGGCATCCCGATCCTGGGCGCGTTCATGTACAACGGCATCTACAAAATGGACGCCTACTCGTTCACCTGCAGGGGCGTTTTCACGACGAAGACCCCGACGGACGCGTACCGGGGCGCGGGCCGTCCGGAGGCCACCTACGCCATCGAGCGGATGATGGACGAGCTCGCCGCCGAACTGGGCGTCGACCCCATCGAGATACGGCGCCGCAATTGGATCGCGCACGAGGAGTTCCCGTACGAGACGATCGCGGGGCTCACCTACGACTCCGGCAACTACGAGGCGGCGACCGACAAGGCGCTGGAGCTTTTCGAGTACGACAAGCTGCGCGCGGAGCAGGCCGACCGGCGTGAACGGCGTGATCCGGTGCAGCTCGGCATCGGCGTGTCGACGTTCACGGAGATGTGCGGCCTCGCGCCGTCCCGGGCCCTGGGGTCGTTGTCGTACGGCGCAGGCGGCTGGGAGCACGCGTCGGTGCGCGTACTGGCGTCGGGCAAGGTCGAGGTGGTCACCGGTTCGTCGCCGCATGGGCAGGGCCACGCGACGGCGTGGGCGCAGATCGCCGCCGACAGGCTCGGTGTGCCGTTCGAGGACGTGCGGGTCCTGCATGGCGACACGGCCATCTCGCCCAAGGGCATGGACACCTACGGGTCGCGTTCGCTGGCCATCGGCGGCGTCGCGCTGTTCTCGGCCTGCGACAAGGTGGTCGAGAAGGCCCGCAAGGTCGCCGCGCATCTGCTGGAGGCCGCCGAGCAGGACCTGGAGTTCGCCAGCGGGCGGTTCAGCGTCCGCGGCGTCCAGGAGGAGGGCAAGACCATTCAGGAGATCGCGGCGGCCACGTTCGCCGCGCACGACTTCCCGGAGGGCGTCGAGCCGTCGCTCGACTCCGACGCCACGTTCGACCCGGAGAACTTCTCCTTCCCGCACGGCACGCACCTGTGCGCGGCGGAGGTCGACACCGAGACAGGGATGGTGAAGCTCCGCAAGTACGTCGCCGTGGACGACGTAGGGAAGGTCATCAACCCGCTCATCGTGGAGGGCCAGGTGCACGGCGGGCTGGCGCAGGGCATCGCGCAGGCCCTGTACGAGGAGGCCGTGTACGACGCGGACGGCAACCTGACCACGACGACCATGGCCGACTACCTCGTCCCGTCGGCGCCCGACCTGCCGGCGTTCACGACCGACCGGACGGAGACGCCCGCGACGTCCAACCCGATGGGCGTGAAGGGCGTCGGCGAGGCGGGCACGATCGCCTCCACCCCGGCGGTCGTCAACGCGATCGTCGACGCGCTGCGCCCGTACGGCGTGAACGACGTCCCGATGCCGTGCACGCCGGAACGGGTGTGGCGGGCGCTGCGCGCGGAGGCGAAACCGGAGACCGCGGAGCCCGGCGCGGGCGGCGGGCTCGGCTCGGCGTCGGGCCCGAACCCGGCAGGAGGTGCCCAGTGATTCCCGCTGCGTTCGACTACGCACGGCCCGGCTCGGTGGACGAGGCCGTCCAGGTGCTGTCCGACGGCGGCGAGGACGCGAAGATCCTCGCCGGCGGGCAGAGCCTGATGCCGCTGCTGCGGCTCCGGCTCGCCATCCCCGACGCGCTGATCGACGTCGGCCGGATCGGCGCGCTCCGCGAGATCCGCGACGCCGGCGACGCGCTGGTCATCGGCGCGATGGCCACGCACCACCAGATCATCCGCGACCCGCTGGTGCGCGAGCACGCCCCGCTGATCGCGGCCGCGGCGGAGACGGTCGCCGACCCGGCCGTCCGGCACCGCGGCACGTTCGGCGGGTCGCTCGCGCACGCCGACCCGGCGGGCGACCTCCCGGCCGTCGCGCTGGCGCTGGACGCGGTGTTCCTCGTCCGGTCCGTGCGCGGCGAGCGGGAGATCCCGGCGTCGGAGTTCTTCGTCGACTGGATGACGTCGTCGATGGAGCCGGACGAGCTGCTCGTCGGTGTGCGGGTGCCCAAGCTGGGTCCGGGCTGGGGCGTGCACTACGAGAAGTTCCATCGGACGGCCCAGGCGTGGGCCATCGTCGGTGTCGCGTGCGCGGTGCGCCGCAATGGCGACGCCGTAGAGGAGGCGCGCGTCGCGCTGACCAACATGGGTCCGGCGCCAGTGCGGGCCGGCTCGGTGGAGAGCGCGGTGAGGGGGCGCCCGGTCTCGGAGGACACGTTCAGGTCCGCCGCCGGGCACGCGACAGAGGGCACCGAGCCGCCGGGCGACCTGCACGGGTCGCCGGAGTACCGGTCGCATCTGGCGACCGTGCTGACCTCGCGGGCCCTGGCCGCCGCGGCCGTTTGATTGCCCGCCGGATCGCCGGGTACCCGGTTCCGGGTACCCGGCACCCGACTGGCGACCGAACAGGCGACCGCCGTAGGGTCACGGGTAGTTCTCCGGACGATAAGGACAAGATCATGGAACTCGACCACGATTTCACCGTCCCCGTACCGGTGGATCAGGCATGGTCGGTGCTGCTCGACGTGGAACGCGTCGCGACCTGCATGCCCGGCGCGACGCTCGACTCCGTCGAGGGCGACGAGTACAAGGGGCGGATGAAGGTGAAGGTCGGCGCGATGACCATCACCTACCGCGGCACCGCGCGGATCGTGTCCGCGGACGAGTCGTCCCGCACGGTGACGCTGGAGGCGTCCGCCAAGGAGGCCCGCGGTTCGGGGACGGCGTCGGCGACCGTCCAGGCGAAGCTGCACGAGGAGGACGGCACGACGCGCGTGACCGTCCACACGAAGCTGAACGTGACGGGGCGGCCCGCGCAGTTCGGCCGCAACATCCTGTCCGAGGTCGGCTCCAAGATCATCAACCGGTTCGCCAAGGCGCTGGCGGCCGAGCTGGAGACGTCCGGCGAGACCGCGCCGGACGCAGCGGCCAAGGCGGAGGCCGCGCCGGAGGCCGTCGTGAAGCCCGTGAAGCCCGAACC